>JAAVEW010000025.1 GCA_014801075.1 Barnesiella sp.
GGTGGCAATAGCGCGGGGGCTCCACCTCTTCCCATTCCGAACAGAGAAGTTAAACCCCGCCACGCCGATGGTACTGCGAAAGTGGGAGAGTAGGTAACCGCCCCCTATTAAAAGAGAGAGAAACGCCGAAGCTGCAACCAGCTCCGGCGTTTCTTGTTTTATACCGATAGCAATAGCATCGCATCAATCACCCGCAAAAGCATCGCATCAATCACCCGCAATCGCTATCATTGCTATCACCACCCGGAGACAAACTCNAAATTGNACNGTTNNATTNCCTTGCTTCTATAGCTCGCAATTNCTAATCCAAAGNGGCCCCTAACTTGNGTCAGTAGAAAATCACCTNCGACAAACCNCATCACGGAGAACAAGCGGCTGCGCCTCGTGGNGGGGCCGTCCNCGGCCGCGCTTTGAAAGCTTTGAAAATGGATGGATAATCATGGTTCATTGGTCGTAACGCATCGTGGCGGGGGTCTCCTGACCCGCGNTCTCGCAATCAGGTCGTTGCATACGTGCCTNTGCTGTGAGAGCGCGGGTCAGGAGACCCCCGCCACATGAGTATCCATCCGAGAATGGCTGACTATATCAAGGCGTTTTTGTGTACAAAATTCGCACTCCTTTTTCCTTTTCTTTTTTTTATCCTTTGTGGTTGTTTGCTNTTGGNNTTNGGNTTATTCGGCGTGGGTTTTGAGCCATTGGGTGCGNGTGGCGTCGGGGAGGTGGGTTACTTTGAAGTTGGAGAAGGTNGCTTTGAANCCGTCGCCGTCGGGGCAGGCGGCGAACATGCCGATTTTTACGGGGTGGTTGGCTTCGACCCATGCGTTGCGCATCATGTGGTATTCTTTGTCGTCAAAGGAGTAGAATATCTCCACTGCGTCGAGGCGGCGCACGGCTTTAATCCAGATGGCTTCAACGGGACGGTCGAGGGCTATNACGCTCCAGTCGGAGGTGGTGTGGGTGACAACGGTGCTGAGGTTATATTTGCCGTCNACGTATTCGATGCCTGTCTTGATNTAGTTCTCGTGGTCGAGGCGTATCATCATTCCCGCCTGGTCGAAGCGNACTTTGTAGTCGCCGGAGATTTTGACNTTTGCTTCAAATTCACCGCCATATTCGGCGTAGTAGAAGGGAGCGTCGTCNACGGTGAAGCCNTAGTGTGATATGCGCCAGTAGTCGCTCTTGGGGGTGACGTCCATGGTAAGGGTGTTTCCGGAGATTTTCCATGAGTCGGGTTCGTTGAACCAGTTCATCTTCTCAAGTGTCTGAGCCTGCATGAATTGTGNNGCGATNGCAGCGGCCGCAATGAGCATTAATTTTTTCATAAGTCGTTAAGTTCTGTTAGTTTNGTTGTTGGTTTATACAAAGGTANNATGTTATTTGATACGTGTCAATNTATATATTTATCTAATAATTACAAATAATTGATAAAAAAGGGGGTGAAAATGTTGTCAGTTTAAAACAAATAGCTAACTTTGCAGTATCAAAATTACAACATTTGACAAGATAATGACTCGATTTAGCTCATATTATTCATTTTTTTATTTTTATTTTGACAAAAGATAAAAAAGGGATTTTATGACGTATAGCTTAATTGAACGTTTAGATGATTAACAAAGAATATAAAATCCCGTTGTAACAGCGGGATTTTTTTATTTGCAATATATATGAAACGAAGAGTTACAATACAGGGTGTGGCCGGTTGCTATCATGATGCTGCCGCNCGCATATATTTCGACGGCGAGGATATCGAAACGGTGCCGTGCGACACGTTTCACGACATGTTTGACGTGCTCGCCTCCGACGCCTCGATGTATGGCATTCTGGCCATAGAGAATACCATTGCCGGTTCGCTGCTCCAGAATCACGAACTGCTGCGCCAGAGCAACCTGCGCGTCATCGGCGAGCAGAAGATGCGCATATCGCATGTACTCGCCGCTCTGCCCGGCCAGAGTATCGACGAGCTCACCGAGGTCAACTCCCACCCGATAGCGCTCATGCAGTGCGAGAACTTCCTGCGCCACCATCCCAACCTNCGCATGGTCGAGAAGTTTGACACNGCCGGTTCGGCCCGCGAGATTGCCGAGCAGCAGCTGCGCGGACACGCAGCGGTGTGCGGNCAGTTTGCCGCCGAGCTTTACGGACTCAATATCCTCGAAAAGAGCATCGAGACCAACAAGCGNAACTTNACCCGTTTCCTGATACTCGCCGANCCCTTNCAGGCCGAGGAAGCCGCCAACCGTCGTCCNATCGACAAGGCATCCATCGTATTCACNTTGCCCCACACCAACGGCGCGCTCTCCAAGGTGCTGACCATCTTCTCGTTCTACGACATGAACCTGTCAAAGATACAATCGCTGCCCATACTTGGCCGCGAGTGGGAATACCGATTCTACGTCGACCTGACATTTGACAACTACACCCGCTACCGTCAGGCCATCGACGCCGCCCGTCCTCTCACCAACGATTTCAAGATACTCGGCGAATACGCCCAGTGCGAAACCCAGTTATAATACCCCGAAGTAATGAANACTNTTGACACAAATATAAANCCGGCATCGCGTGTCGATGCCATNGAGGAATACTACTTCTCGCGCAAACTCAANGAGGTAGCGGCGCTNAATGCCGCCGGNGCCGANATCATATCATTAGGTATCGGAGGNCCCGACCGTCCGCCCCACGAAAGCGTGATTACAACCCTCGCCGAGGAAGCNGAAANGGCCTGGAACCACTCCTATCAGCCCTACACCGGACTCCCNGCCCTGCGCAAAGCCTACGCCGACTGGTACAANCGCTANTACGGCGTGGAACTGAATCCCGACACCGAGATACTGCCGCTNATCGGCTCGAAAGAGGGTGTGCTGCATATATCNATGGCGTTNCTCAATCCCGGCGACGGAGTGCTCGTGCCCAATCCCGGTTACCCGACCTATTCGTCGGTCAGCAAACTCGTGGGCGCACGTATCCTCACCTACGAACTCGANGAAAACAACGGCTGGCAGCCCGACTTCGACGCGCTCGAAAGCATGGACCTCAGCGGNGTGAAACTGATGTGGGTCAACTANCCCAACATGCCCACCGGCGCCCGTGCATCGCGTGCCCTCTACGAACGCCTCGTCGACTTCGGCCGCCGTCACAATATNGTGATAGTCAACGACAACCCCTANAGCTTTATCCTCAATGACAGCCCCATGTCGATGCTTTCGATACCNGGNGCNAAGGATATAGTGATAGAAATGAACTCATTGAGCAAGAGCCACAACATGGCCGGNTGGCGTCTCGGCATGGCCGCCTCCAACCCCACGTTTATNAACTGGGTGCTCAAAGTGAAATCCAATATCGACTCCGGCCAGTTCAANCCCGTGATGCTNGCNGCCGTGCAGGCCCTCGGCCTCGGCGACGAATGGTATCGCGAAGTCAACGCCGCCTACGCCGAGCGCCGCAAAGTGGCCGAGCAGATAATGACCGCCCTCGGCTGCACCTTCGACCCCTCGCAGCAGGGNCTCTTCGTGTGGGGTAAGATACCCGCCGGCGAAGCATCGTCCGAAGCNCTTGCCGACCGCGTGCTCCACGAGGCCCGNGTGTTCATCACCCCCGGCTTTATCTTCGGTTCGAAAGGGGAGCGCTACGTGCGCATATCGCTCTGCACCCCCGTGGAGCGCATGACCGAAGCGCTCGAGCGCGTCAAAAATATGAATAAATAAAACGAAACTATATATGAAAGATTTACAACCGATAAGATTTGAAGGAGTGCCCACCGACGCACCCATGATTATAGCCGGACCCTGTTCGGCCGAGACCCGCGAGCAGGTGCTCGAAACCGCGCGCCAGCTTGCCGCCAACGGCATCAAGATATTCCGTGCCGGTATCTGGAAACCGCGCACCAAGCCCGGAGGCTTCGAGGGCGTGGGTGTAGAAGGTCTTGAATGGCTCAAGGAGGTCAAAGCCGAGACCGGCATGTACACCTCCACCGAGGTAGCCACCCGCCAGCACGTCGAAGCCGCCCTCGTCGCAGGTATCGACCTGCTCTGGATAGGCGCGCGCACCTCGGCCAACCCCTTTGCCATGCAGGAGATAGCCGATGCACTGGCCGACGCCAAGGCCGATGTCCCCGTGCTTGTAAAGAACCCCGTCAACCCCGACCTCGAGCTGTGGATAGGCGCGATGGAACGCCTCTACAACGCCGGCATACGCCGCCTCGGCGCCATACACCGCGGCTTCAGCGCCTACGGCAAGCACCTCTACCGCAACCTGCCGCAGTGGCACATACCCGGCGAATTGCGCCGCCGTCTGCCCGAGATACCCATCATCGTCGACCCCTCGCACATCGGCGGCAAGCGTGAACTCGTGGCCCCCCTGTCGCAGCAGGCACTCGACATGGGTTTCGACGGACTTATCATCGAGAGCCACTGCGAGCCCGATTGCGCGTGGAGCGACAAGGCGCAGCAGGTCAACCCCGACGTGCTCAATTTTATCCTCAATACCCTCGTAATCCGCGACTCAAAGACCTCGACCGAAAACCTCACGCTGCTCCGTCAGCAGATTGACCAGGTCGACAACGACATACTCGAATCGCTCAACAAGCGTATGCGCATAGCGCGTGAAATCGGTCAGTACAAAAAGGAGCACAGTATCCCCGTGCTGCAGGCCACCCGCTACGATGCGATAATGAAATCGCGCGTGAAACTCGCAACCGAGATGGGTATGTCGGCCGAATTCATGACCGCCGTTCTCTCGGCCATCCACGAGGAGTCGATACGTCAGCAGCTTGAAATTCTCAACCGTCGCTAAATCCCTGCACGCCATGAAGATATTGATATTAGGGGCAGGGAAGATGGGGTCGTTTTTTTCCGACGTGCTGTCGCGCGACCATCAGGTAGCCATCTACGATGTCGACCCCGAGCGACTGCGCTTCACCTTCAACGTGGAGCGTTTCACCACGCTCGACGAAATCAAGGCTTTCGCCCCACAGCTCGTAATCAATGCCGCCACGGTGAAGTACACCCTCCCGGCCTTCGAGGCCGTGATGCCCGCGTTGCCTCCCACGGCAATCCTCAGCGACATAGCTTCGGTAAAGACCGGGCTGCCTGAGTTTTACGCCAAGTGCGGCCACCCGTTCGTGTCGACCCACCCGATGTTCGGCCCCACGTTTGCGTCACTGAGCAATCTTGCCAACGAGAACGCCATCATCATCACCGAGAGCGACCATCTCGGCAAGACATTCTTCCGCGACCTTTACAACTCGCTCCACCTCCATATCGAGGAATACAGTTTTGAGGAGCATGACCTCACGATAGCCTATTCGCTCTCTATACCGTTTGCGTCGACGCTGGTGTTTGCCGGAGTCATGGAGCATCAGGACGCTCCGGGCACAACGTTCAAGCGCCATATGGCAATTGCCAACGGCCTGATGTCGGAGGACGACTACCTTCTGAGCGAGATACTTTTCAATCCCAACACCCCCGCGCAGTTGGCCAAGATACAGGAAAAGCTCGCGCAGCTGCAGGAGATAGTGGCCGCCCGCGACTCCGAGGCGATGGCCCGCTTCCTATCCGACACCCGCGAGAGATTGAAGTAAACATAAAACTTGAGCGGTCGCATCGTTATTTACGATGCGACCGCTCTGTATTTGATTGCTTTGCCGAAGTGGCCGGCATGCGGGATTGTCGATTACTGGAGAGTACCGGCGTTGGCAGCGTCGATCATCTGCTGGTTGGCAGTGATGTAGATTTCAACGCGGCGATTCTGGGCGCGACCTTCGGCAGTGCCGTTTGATGCGATGTAGTCCTGCATGGGAAGACCCTCGGCATAGAGACGGTTGGCAGCTACGCCTGAGTTGAGCAGGTAAGTGCGAACGGCGTCGGCACGACCTGTAGCTACGCGTTCGTTGACGGCGAGTGTGCCGGTATCATCGGTAAATCCGTAGATCTGCACGTTGGTGTCGGGGTTGCTGTTGAGTGACTGCGCGAAACGGGTCAGTTCAGTCTTGGCTGAAGAGCTGAGGGAGGTACCGTTAGTGGGGAAGAGGATACCGCCGTTGAAAGTGACCTTGATGGCGCGGAGACCGTTCTGGTCGGTAGTTTCTTCAACCTTAGCCTTATCGGCGAGTTCTTTCTCGAGCTGTTTCTGCTGTTTGTCCATCTTGTTGCCGATGAGCGCACCTGCACCTGTACCTACCGCAGCGCCGATACCTGCGCCGATGGCAGCACCTTTACCGCCTCCGATTATAGCGCCGAGAGCAGCACCTACGCCGGCACCGCCGCCACCGCCTATCAAGGCACCTTTACCTGTATTGGTCATCGAGGAACATCCCACCTGAACGAGCATGCAGCCTGCCAGTGCTACGGCTGCTGATAATCTAAGAATTTTCATTGTGTTAAATTTTTTATATTTTTATATTAATTCCCTCTACAAAGTTAACAAACTATTCCGTTAAAAGCTACAATTTGCTGACTTTATTACGATAAAATGCAAGGTTGGCATCTCGTTGGGCCGTCCCTTTGTATTTATATACAAATTTTTTTAACATAATGTTTTGTCGGTTGTGCATATTTTCCTAATTTTGGGTTAAAATAGAGAGAAAACGATATGGCACAACAGAACGGAGTAGAGAAAAAATCAACATTTTTGTTCCACCTGGCGGCTATTTTCGTCATTGCCGTCTGGGGTACATCGTTCGTCTCCACAAAGGTACTTCTTGAAGCGGGGCTGCATGCCGTCGAGATTTACATCTACCGTTTTCTGGTGGCCTATGTGATAGTTCTTGCCGTGTGCCACAAGAAGTTATGGGCCAATTCGATAGTCGACGAACTGCTCTTTGCCGTGTGCGGACTCTGCGGCGGTTCCATCTACTTCATAGCCGAGAACACGGCGCTTAACTACACGCTTACCTCCAACGTGTCGCTGCTCACCACGCTGGCACCGCTCATAACCACCCTGCTTATAGGCGCCATCTACAAGAATGAGCGCCCGGGAATGTGGATTTATATCGGTTCGATTATAGCGATAGGGGGCGTGGCGTGCATTATATTCAAGGATGGCTTTAAGCTTGAAGTCATGCCGCTGGGCGACCTGCTGGCCCTATCGGCCGCGTTCTCGTGGGCTATCTACAGTATTGTGCTCCGCAAACTCAATGCCAACTACACCGCGCTGTTCATTACCCGCAAGACATTCTTCTACGGGCTGCTGACGGCATTGCCGTTCCTTGCCTTCGAGCCGGAAATAGCGCCTCTGTCGTGTCTGACAAGCCCTGTAGTGCTTTTCAATCTCCTCTTCCTCAGCCTCACGGCCTCGCTGCTCGCCTACGTGATGTGGTCGCAGGCAGTGAAACGTCTAGGAGCTATCAAGGCGTCAAATTATCTTTATTTCCAGCCGGTAATGACCATGATAGTGTCGGCAATCATTCTGCCCGACGACCCGTTGACACTGATGGGATGCCTGGGTTGCGTACTGATTATAGGCGGCGTGTGGTTCGGCGATTTCATGACGCGTCGCAAGGTGTGATTCACTCCTCATCAAGAAAAAATTCGGCTTCCGATTTCACCATGGCCGCGAGCGATGCGGTCAGGGGATTCTGTGCGGCCAGTTCGGCGTCGGCCATAGCGAGAGCTGTCTCGGCCGGGAGACGGTTGCCAATGAGCGGAAGCGACAGGCGCATGGCTGTGTAGCGCAGCAACGGTTGCTCCGATGCCGTCAGCAGGGTAGCTATGTCGGCCGCGTCATCACGATTTTTGAGCAGACGGTGGCACACCATGTCGGCTACCTCCGGCTCCGGTATCGAACTGCACAGCGCCATCACCTCGTCGCGGGTGAAATCCTCCGGGCGCCATAGCATCGGCGCAAGCAGCATGCTTTCGCGTGTCGCGGTATTCTCCCAAAGGGTGCGGGCAAACTCCCGGTCGTGGCCGTAGTCGGCGGCTATCTCGTTGAGCTGAATTACATTGAGGCCGAAAATGATACGGAATTTAGAGCCTGCGCGTCTCATCTGGTCGGCAAGCAGGCCGTTGCGCATGGCAAAGAAACGACGTTTCAACGTCTGCATTTTATTGAACTGCGAAGTCATCGGTCATTATTTTATTGCAAAATTAGTAATTATTATAATATAGGACTAATGGCCATTGAGGAAAAATATTTACCTTTGTATGTTAAAGCCCTGCATAAGCGTGTTGAAAATCAATACGCGGGCCGAAGAATATAAAACAGAACCCAAGTAAGAAACAGAATCATTATCAGAATATGAGCGAGGATTTACTTAAAATATTGGACGATGATACCCCTTACCATGCCCCGATGGGTGGTGACCACGACAACAACGGCAAGGATAGCGGCCGTGACGAGTATGGTAAGACTCCCCGTCGTCGTCGCCTTAACCGCTTGATTATAAAAACTATGTGGGTGACATTTACTGTCATCACCGTGATTACACTCGGATTTTTCGTGCTGTCATACAACAATATCATAGGGAATATGCCTGATATTGACGACCTTAAGAACCCTATCGACCAGTATGCCACGGTCATCTACTCGGCCGATGGCGAGGAGATGGGCCGATTCTACAACAGTCGCAGTAACCGCATGTATGCTGACTATGAGGATATTGCACCCTGTCTGGTCGATGCTCTTATCGCTACCGAGGACTCCCGATTCACCGAGCATTCAGGTCTCGACGTCAGGGCGTTGCTCCGCGTGGCATTCAAGACCGGCATGCAGGGCGACAAAAGTTCGGGCGGCGGTTCCACCATCACCCAACAGCTCGCCAAACTGCTCTACACCGACGAGCCCGCAAGGGGCACCATGGCACGTGCCCGTCAGAAACTCGACGAGTGGGTCATGGCCGTGAAGCTCGAGCGTTTCTACTCCAAGGAGGAGATTATCAAGCTGTATCTCAATCAGTTTGACTTCCTTTATAACGCCAAGGGTATCCGCTCGGCGGCCAATATCTACTTCAGCAAGGAAGCCAAGGACCTTGAACTTCACGAAGCCGCCATGCTCGTGGGCATGCTCAAGAATCCCTCATACTACAACCCGGTGATTAATCCCGTGAATGCAATGGAACGCCGTAACGTAGTATTCGAACAGATGGTTAAAGCCAAGAAAATAACTCAGGCTCAGGCTGATTCACTTAAGCAGTTGCCGCTCGGTATCAATTTCCATCGCATCGACCATCGCACCGGCATCGCTCCCTACTTCCGCGAGGAGCTCCGCCGCATACTCACCGCCAAGTTCCCCGTGCGCTCCAACTATCACGCATGGGAGCAGCAGAAATTTGTCGACGACTCCATAGCGTGGGCCAACAACCCCCTCTTCGGATGGATAGAGAAAAACCCCAAGCCCGACGGCTCGAAATACAATCTCTACACCGACGGCCTGCGCATCTACACCACTATCGACTCCCGCATGCAGAAGTATGCCGAGGAGGCCGTGCACGAGCACATGTCGGACCTGCAGCGTCGATTCTTCCAGGAGAAGAAGGGCGTGAAGGGTGCTCCCTACACCACCAACCGCGAAGAGTTGTCGCAGGCGCAGCTCGACAATCTGCTTAAAAAAGCAATCAACGACACAGAGCGCATGCGCATACTCAAACTGCGCGGCGCATCGCAGGAGGAGATTGACCGCGAGTTCAACACTCCGATAAAGATGACCGTGTTCACCTATGAGAATGATAAGGGCTACAAGGACACCATCATGTCGCCCCGCGACTCGTTGATATACCACAAGCACTTCCTGCGCACCGGATTCATGTCAATGGACCCCGTGTCGGGAGCGGTCAAGGCTTACGTAGGCGGTCCGAGCTTCAACTTCTTCCAGTATGACATGGTGTCGACAGGTCGCCGTCAGGTAGGTTCTACTATCAAACCGTTCCTCTACGCCTACGCTATGGACGAAGGCTACACGCCCTGCGACGAGTTCCTCAACGAGCAGCCTACAATCTACGACGAAATGGGTCGTCCCTGGTCGCCGCGCAACTCCGGTTCGGCCTGTGTCGGCGAGATGGTGACACTGCGCTGGGCGCTTACCAACTCCAACAACTGGATTTCNGCCCGACTGATGGCAGCCCTCAAACCGGCCACACTCGTGCGCTACATGCATAACTTCGGTATCACCAACAAGATAGACCCCGTGCTCTCACTCTGTCTCGGACCGTGCGACGTGTCGGTACGCGAGATGGTGGGCGCATACTCNGCGTTTGCCAACAAGGGTATGCACGTAGAGCCTATGTATGTCACTGCCATTGCTGACTCCAACGGCAATATCATCTCCGAGTTCCATTCCACCCAGAATCAGGTGCTTTCGGAGAAAGGTTACTATAAGATACTATCGATACTGCTCAACGTCGTTGACTCCGGTACGGGTAACCGCCTGCGTCGCGCGCCCTACAACCTGACTGCACAGATGGGCGGCAAGACCGGTACTACCAACTCCAACTCCGACGGTTGGTTCATGAGCTTCACCCCCGACCTCGTATCAGGCGTATGGGTAGGCGGTGAGGAGCGCTACATCCACTTCAACTCGATGGCCAACGGTCAGGGTGCGTCGATGGCACTCCCCATCTACGGCAAGTATATACGCAAAGTCTACGACGACCCGTCGCTGCCCTATACTCAGACAAGCCGCTTCTCGTTCCCCGACATGGACCTCTGCGAACGCGAATACTACGGCGACTACGACGAGGACGTAGTGGAAGAAAGCTTCGAAGGCGTATTCGACTAATCAATCGGGGCGGCGTTGCAAANTCCCTGCAGCCCGGCAGTGCTTTGCAACACCGCTGCCCCCGGATGGTATAATGGCATAATNATAATATAGATATAAAGGCAATANACAAGGCCGCGCTGTAATCAACGTTACAGCGCGGCCTNGTTTATTGGAGATTGGGATGGGNTTCCCTTGTGGCGGGGGTCTCCTGACCCGCGCACTCGCAGCAAAGGACAGTAAACAACGACCTGATTGTGAGAGCGCGGGTCAGGAGACCCCCGCCACATGTGACGTGCGAGCCTTAGAGCGTGGTTGGATTAAAGGCCATGCATCGGAAACTCTTATTTCTTTTTACCTTTGGCGGGAGTCTCTTTGGAGAATGAGTAGGGACGGGAGTCGGTGGCTGTGCCGCGGGTAAGGTTGGGTGTGTCGGTCAGGTTGAAGTCGATGACAGCACCGTTGCGCAGGTCATCATAGGTGACGTAGTTGCGGTTGTCGAGGCGACCGTTGAGGTGCATGGTGTCAATGTAACGGTTGGCCGGAGAGTTGTCGGGAGCGTTGATAGTCACGGTGTTGCCGTTTTCAAGATTGAGTTTGAGTTTCTTGAAATAGGGAGTGCCGAGAGCATACTGACCGCCCACGGGGTTGACGGGGTAGAAGCCGAGCGAAGAGAAGATGTACCATGCCGAAGTCTGTCCGTTGTCCTCGTCGCCGCAGTAGCCGTCGGGCTCGGCGGAATAGAGACGGTCCATCACCTCGCGTACCCAATACTGAGCTTTCCAGGGCTCGCCCGAGTAGTCGTAGAGATAAATCATGTGCTGAATGGGCTGGTTGCCGTGAGCGTAGTTGCCCATGTTCATAATCTGCATTTCGCGGATTTCGTGGATTACGATGCCGTAGTAGCTTGCGTCAAATACGGGAGGAAGCACAAACACGGAGTCCATCATGTTGTTGAACTGCTTGTCGCCGCCCATGAGGTCGATGAGACCCTGCGGGTCGTGGAACACTGACCATGTGTAGTGCCATGAGTTGCCTTCGGTGAAAGCGTCGCCCCATTTGAGGGGATTGAAGGGGCTTTGGAAAGTGCCGTCCTCGTTGCGGCCGCGCATGAGGTTGTGCTCCTTGTCAAAGACGTTGGCATAGTTCATGGCGCGCTTGCCGTACTTGTCGATTTCCTTTGCGGGGCGGTTGAGGGCTTCGCCCATCTTGTAGATACACCAGTCGTCGTAGGCGTATTCGAGGGTGCGGGCGGCGCTCTCGTTGATGCCTACGTTGTAGGGCACGTAGCCCAGTCGGTTGTAGTAGTCGTAGCCGGTGCGTCCGGTCGAGGTGATTTCAGGGTGAACGTTGTTGGCGCCGTGGGTCACAGCCTCCCAGAGCACTTCAACATCCTCAGGGGCAGTGAGACCTTTGAGGTAAGCGTCAGCGACTACCGAAGCCGAGTTGTTGCCGATCATGCAGTCGCGGTGACCGGGGCTCGACCACTCGGGCAGGAAGCCGCTCTCGCGGTAGGCGTTGGCCCAGCCGGCCTGCATCTTCTCGCCCATCGAGGGGTACACGAGGTTGACCAGCGGGAAGAGCGAACGGAAAGTGTCCCAGAAACCGGTGCCGGTGAAGAGGTAGCCGTCATGCACCTGTCCGTCATAGGGGCTGTAGTGCTTCACGTTGTTGTCGGCATCGTATTCGTAGAGTTTGTGGGGGAAGAGGAGCGAGCGGTAGAGGCACGAGTAGAAGGTGCGGATATTGTCAACATCGTCATCCTCGATTTCGAAGCGGCCCAGAAGGTCGTTCCATGCGTCGCGGCCTGCGGCAGCAACCTGGTCGATGTTCTTGTCGCCTATCTCGTTGAGATTGAGCAGCGCCTGCTCGGGCGAGATGAACGATGACGCCACGCGGGCGTTGACCTGCTCGCCGCGGGTGGTGTTGAACCCGATGAGGGCGGCGGCATGGTTGGAGGTGGTGGAGGTGCGGTTTTCGTCGAGCACGTTGCTGTCGGCTACGGCGGTGTAGGTGAAGGGTTTGTCAAACTCTACCACGAAGTAGTTGCGGAAATTGTCGGGCACNCCGCCGTTGTTTTTGGTGGTGTAGCCTACGATGCGTCGTTTGTCGGGCTGTATCTCGATTGACGAGCCGTTGTCGAGGGCGTCGATTACCACGTAGGCCTCCTCGGTTTCGGGGAAGGTGAAGCGGAAAGCGGCGGCGCGGTCGGTGGGCGCGAGTTCGGCGGTCACGTCATAGTCGGCCAGATAGATACTGTAGTAATAGGGAGTGGCGGTTTCGGCCTTGTGTGACACCCAGCTTGCGCGCTCGTTCTCGTCGACAGTCTTTTTGCCTGTCAGCGGCATGATTACAAACTGGCCGTAGTCATTAATCCAGGGACTGGGCTGGTGGGTCTGCTTGAAGCCGCGGAGCTTGTTGGCATTGTAGTTGTAGGTCCATCCGTTGCCCATCTCGCCTGAAACGGGAGTCCAGAAGTTCATGCCCCAGGGGAGGGCGATGGCGGGATAGGTGTTGCCGGTCGAAAGTTCGAATACGGAGTTGGTACCTACGAGAATACTGACATTGTCGACGGGAGTCGAGGCCGTGGTGGCAGCGGCCGTGAGGCTGCACGCCGTAGCGGCGAAAAGTGATAGGATTGATTTTTTCATGTCGTGTTCTATGAGTTGGAACGTAATGAAGCCGGAGAAGCCGCGGGCGCGCCGGGGCGTGTCAGCAGGCTGCTTCGGCAAGGTTATTTGCTTTCGTGATAGTTGGTTTCGGTGTTGACTTTCCACACGTTCTCCTTATCCTCGGAGCCGGAGATGATATTGCCTGCGGTCTCCATGGCGGTGAGCATCGAGTGGTCCATATTGTTGTAGCGGTGCTGGCCGTTGCGTCCTATGCAGTAGAGGTTGGGGATAGTGTCGAGGAAACGTCGCACCTCGTCGAGGCGGTAGTAAGCCCCGAAGTAGGCGGGATAGGCTTTCTTGACCTTGATACGGACGGCATCTTTCACNCCGTCGGCCCGGATGATGCCGATATGCTCGAGTTCGCTGACGGCCATGTCGATAAACTCCTTGTCGGGCATCTCCCATAGCTCGTCGCCCTCCGAGCAGAAGTATTCGAGCCCTATCCACACGGTGTTCTCGTAGTCTTTGACCATGTAGGGCGACCAGTTGTTGAACACCTGCAGGCGACCTATCCTGACGTCGCGTTCCTGGATGTATATCCATGTGTCGGGCACGCGGTCGGCGTAGGTGCGCAGTTTGGTCTCGTTGACTATCTGCAGTTTGTCGAGCAGCAGGCCCACAGTGATGAAGTCGCGGTAGGGGAGCGAGGTGGCTATCTCCATCACTTCGGCCGGGACGTCGATGCCGCGAAGCGCGGGGAGCAGTTCGGCGATGGGCATGGTGGAGATGAAGTAGTCGCAGGGGGTGACGGTGACGCGTCCCTCGGAGTCGGTGGTCTCCACTGACACCACGCGGCGGTCGGGGCCGATGTTGACGGCGGTTACTTTCTGCCCCTTGATTACGGAGCGCTTTCCGGCGAGGCGGTCGATGTCGGCCGCAACGTATTCCCAGAGCTGTCCGGGACCATACTTGGGATAGATGAACTCCTCGATGAGCGATGTCTCCACCTTGGCCTTGTCGGAGCGGAACGGACGCGTCAGCACCTCTTTCAGTATGCCCGAAAGGGAGAGCCCTTTGACGCGCTGCGAACCCCAGTCGGCGCCCAGTTGCGACGGGTGCAGACCCCACACCTTGGTGGTGTAGTCCTCGAAAAACATGGAGTAGAGCGGCTTGCCGAAGCGGTTGATGTAGAAATCCTCAAGCGATTGCTCCTTACGCTTGTGCATGGCCGAGCGCATGTAGCCGAAGCCGGCTTTGAGCGTGCGCCCCAGACCCATGTTGGCGAATGTGCGCCATTTCAGCGATATGGGATAGTCGAAAAATTTGCGCAGATAGAAGATGCGGCTCACGCGGTCGCGGGTGAGCATCACGCGGTCGTCGACCTCGGGGTCGGGCCCTGAGGCGGTGAGCTCGCGCTCCTTGCCCAGCATGCGGTCGTCTCTGGCGGGAGCGCCTTGCATCGGGGTGATATTGCGCCACCACTGCATTATATCCTCATTCTTGCTGAAGAAGCGGTGGCCGCCAATGTCGATACGGTTGCCGTTGTGGTTGATGGTGCGGGAGATGCCACCGATTTCCTGCGACTGTTCGTAGACAACGGGAAGCACAGCTCCGTTGCTGCGTTTCAATAATTCGTAGGCTGCGGTAAGTCCCGCGGGTCCGGCACCTGCTATGACGGCAATCTTGCTCATTGGCTCGTTTTTTCGGTTTATTAATTACAAAGATAGCAAAAAATTGAAGATAAGTAACTGTTTAAAATTATTTTACATTAGCCGTTCTCATTATTTCAATATTCTGTCGGAGTCTTTTCCGCCGCTTTTCCCCTCGTCATCAGTCATGTAGCTCGCTACACTCCTTCTTCCTCGTGAAAAATCGTCAGGAAAATCCTTCCGCCATAATATTAAAATAATTTTGAA
>JAAVEW010000026.1 GCA_014801075.1 Barnesiella sp.
GATCCCTCCCAAGAGCTCATATCGACGGAGTGGTTTGGCACCTCGATGTCGGCTCGTCACAACCCGGGGCTGGAGAAGGTCCCAAGGGTTAGGCTGTTCGCCTATTAAAGTGGCACGCGAGCTGGGTTCAGAACGTCGTGAGACAGTTCGGTCCCTATCTGTTGTGGGCGCAGGAAATTTGAGAGGACCCGACACTAGTACGAGAGGACCGTGTTGGACAGACCTCCGGTGTTCCGGTTGTACCGCCAGGTGCACCGCCGGGTAGCCGCGTCTGGTAAGGATAAGTGCTGAAAGCATCTAAGCACGAAGCCCCCCTCAAGATAAGATTTCCATATAAGGGTCGTTGGAGACTACGACGTTGATAGGCCGCAGGTGTAAAGGTGGTAACATCAAAGCCGAGCGGTACTAATCACCCAAACCCTTTCCGGGACGCAAGTCCCCCAAGACACAGGACGGAGCCAATCGGCCGAGTCCGAAAGAAAGCCTGAGAGAAGAACGACAAGAGAATACTCCTGTATGGCGCAGTGACAAAGATACGCAACGGAGAGGACACGAATCCTCGACAAGTGAAGCACGTGAGAAAGTCTAAAAGACAACGCTTTCAGAACTCTTTTTCCAACCTTATACGGATAGGGAAACCCAAAGCGAGCCAAAGGCTCCTAAGTGTAACGAAAGAATTTCCCTACCGAACGAACTAAGGTGGCAATAGCGCGGGGGCTCCACCTCTTCCCATTCCGAACAGAGAAGTTAAACCCCGCCACGCCGATGGTACTGCGAAAGTGGGAGAGTAGGTAACCGCCCCCTATTAAAAGAGAGAAACGCCGAAGCTGCAACCAGCTCCGGCGTTTCTTGTTTTATACCGGTCGCAATTGTATCGCATCAATCACCCGCAAAAGCATCGCATCAATCAGCAGCAATTGCCTTGCTTCAATCACCCGCAATCGCTATCATTGCTATCACCACCCGGAGACAAACTCCAAATTGCACGGNTANNTTGTATCCATNCGAAAATGGCCGACATTGCNTTGCTTCTATAGCTCGCAATTNCTAATCCAAAGCGGCCACAACTTGGGTCAGTAGAAAATCACCTNCGACAAACCNCATCACGGAGAANANGCGGCNGNGCNTNGANNGCTTTGATAATGGNNNGTTNNTCNNCCNNNNTTGTCCGTAANGCATCGTGGCGNGGATCNNNTGACCNGCGCTCTCGCAATCANCNCTTTGCNTTCGGNCGTNNNGCATNNTAGAGCGNGGGTCNNNNGACCCNCGCCACANGAATCGGTTATTGCTGGCGATATTCTTGTTGGANCTGTTGCCNCATTTTNGNGNGTCATTTGATTGTCTAATTCAATCCGTTCTTGACTTATTTACCTTGTGATATATGGNGCAGAATAGGCTTATTTGTGGCAGNGATGTTGTGATGATGTTACGAATCGGTAACATTTAAAATTTGTGAAAATTTTAAATGTTTTTTGGTGAACTATTAAATATGCGCTGTGTTTTATTTGAGGACAGGTTGAAAGGCNGGTCCTGATAAAATTGATTANGTTTTCAGAATAGCAACCTCAATTTTCGATAATACNNATTATGATAACTAAGAAGGTAATTGATACAATCTACAAGCGTTACANCAAGCGTCCGAAGTCGACTGATGATCTCAACATCGCNCTCCTCTTTGAGCGCGTTCATCCTGCTCACGGTATTGAATTTGTTGGNAATGATCTTCATGTAGGCAGTGTCCCTGAACTTTCTCCCTTCCGCGAAATACCTCTCTCGGCTATCCACGCAATAATTGACTTCGAGGAACATGTTGCCGTAGTGCTNCATTCGTCNATATTGTTTCTCAACAAGAAGAACGAAGGCGTGTCAGTACACATCAANCCTTTCAAGCCCTCTTTCAAGGACAAGCTCGCGGCGATGTTTCATCGTCAGTAATTGTAGATTAAGCATAGACCTATGATTTTGTTGACGTCATAATTCCTTATTTAATAGTTATCATATGTAGCAGACAGTATCATCCCACATATATTTNTAATTGCTCGGCATTGACAAGTAGAACAGTCNGTGTCGATATTTTTTTNTGGTGTTGATAAAAATTCGCGGGAGAATGGGATGTTGTATGTAAAAAAAATTGTATTTTTGTAGGTTGCATTACATGTGTACTGACTATAACTCAGATGTTTGCGCCTTGTGANGGTCNNNNAGNGACCGGGAAAACGNGGCGNGGCATGCGGACAGTCAGGCGGTGTAATGCTATGAAATATTTGATTATCAAATTGTTAACATAAACTATGTATAGAACTAATACGTGTGGCGAGCTGCGCATCAGCGATGCCGGCAAAGAGGTGACTCTTGCCGGATGGGTGCAGCGTGTACGCAAAATGGGAGGTATGACCTTCGTTGACCTTCGTGACCGTTATGGCCTGACCCAGGTGGTGTTTAACAATGCTGACGATGCCGAGCTGTGCGAGGCTTCCAATCATCTTGGCCGCGAGTACGTTGTGCAGGTCAAGGGTGTTGTGGCAGAGCGTTCGTCGAAGAATGCNGCCCTGCCTACCGGCGACATCGAGATTATAGCAAAGGAACTCACAGTGCTCAANGCCAGCGAAGTGCCCCCCTTCACTATCGAAGATGAAACCGACGGCGGCGACGAACTGCGTATGCGTTACCGCTATCTCGACCTTCGCCGCGCTTGCGTGCGCAAGAACCTCGAACTGCGTCACCGTATGACCATGGAGGTGCGCCGTTACCTCGACTCCAAGGGCTTCCTTGAAATCGAGACCCCGATGCTCGTAGGCTCTACCCCCGAGGGTGCCCGCGACTTCGTAGTGCCCTCGCGCATGAATCCCGGCCAGTTCTACGCCCTGCCCCAGAGCCCNCAGACNCTCAAGCAGTTGCTCATGGTATCGGGCATGGACCGTTACTTCCAGATTGTAAAATGTTTCCGCGACGAGGACCTTCGCGCCGANCGTCAGCCCGAGTTTACTCAGATTGACTGCGAGATGAGCTACGTGGAGCAGGACGATATCATCAACCTCTTTGAAGGCATGGCAAAGCACCTCTTCAAGGAAATCCGCAANGTNGAACTCACCGAGCCGTTTATCCGCATGCCCTGGGCCGACGCGATGAAATACTACGGTTCCGACAAGCCCGATATCCGTTTCGACATGAAGTTCGTGGANCTGATGGACGTGCTTAAAGGACACGGCTTCAGCGTATTTGACAACGCAGCCTACATCGGNGGTATCTGTGCCAAAGGCGCNGCTACNTACACCCGCAAGCAGCTCGANGCGCTCACCGACTTCGTGAAGCGTCCGCAGATTGGCGCCAAGGGTATGGTTTACGCCCGCGTTGAAGCTGACGGNAATGTNAAATCGTCGGTCGACAAGTTCTACTCNCAGGAAGTGCTCCAGCAGCTCAAGGCAGCTATGGGCGCCGAACCGGGCGACCTTATCCTCATACTCTCGGGCGACGANGCCATGAAGACCCGCAAGCAGCTCTGCGAACTCCGTCTNGAAATGGGCAANCAGCTCGGTCTGCGCGACAAGAACAAATTCGCATGCCTCTGGGTGGTTGACTTCCCCATGTTTGAATGGAGCGACGANGAGCAGCGCCTCATGGCCATGCANCANCCCTTCACCCATCCCAAGGACGAGGANATNCCNTTGCTCGACACCGACCCCGCAGCNGTGCGCGCCGATGCCTACGATATGNTAATCAANGGTGTAGAAGTNGGCGGCGGTTCAATCCGTATCCANGACAGCGCCCTGCAGGCCAAGATGTTNGANATACTCGGCTTCACCCCCGAGAAAGCGCAGGAGCAGTTTGGCTTCCTGATGAACGCCTTCAAGTTCGGTGCGCCCCCTCACGGNGGCCTCGCTTACGGTCTTGACCGTTGGGTATCGCTCTTTGCCGGTCTCGACAGTATCCGCGACTGCATCGCGTTCCCCAAAAACAACTCAGGCCGCGACGTCATGCTCGACGCCCCCGCCGCTCTCGACCAGAAACAGCTCGACGAGCTGCAGCTTGCGATAGTTCCCGAGGAGGAATAGGCTATGGCTACGGTGCTTATAAAAGATGTGATAAAGGCGATAGAGGAGATAGTTCCTCCGCATTATCAGGAAGACTACGATAATACAGGCGCGCAGGTGGGGGCGCTTCTCCGCCCCTGCAGCGGCGTTCTGCTGTGTGTCGACGTGACCCCCGAGATANTAGTGGAAGCGGCTGAGAAAGGTTGCAACCTGATAGTGTCGCACCACCCGCTCATNTTCCATCCCCTGAAAAACCTTGTGGGTGGNGGTCGCGTAGAGTTCTCGATNTACAAAGCGCTGAAGAATGACGTCACCGTGTACTCCTGCCACACCTCGGTCGACAACCTGCCCCGCATAGGCGTGTCGTGGAANATGGCCGAGATGCTGGNCCTCAGGAANGTGGAGACGCTCGACGCCGACGACCCCGAAGGCCCGGGCTGCGGCNTAGTGGGCGACCTGCCCTCGCCGCTCAGCCGCCTCGAGTTTGTGGAGAAAGTGAAANCCACATTCTCNTCGCCCGTGGCCCGNTGCTCNTCACTCACGCCCGACAATGGCGATATAACCCGCGTGGCACTCTGCGGAGGCGCCGGAGCATTCCTCATACCCAAGGCNATNGACAAGGGAGCGCAGGCATTTATCACTTCNGACTCCAAGCACAANCATTTCCTGGACTATGCCAAGTCGATNTTTTTGATTGACATAGGACATTTTGAGAGCGAAGAGTGCACAAAACAGATTTTTTATCAGATAATTAGAGAAAAATTTCCTAACTTTGCACTCTATTATTCCGAATTAGAAAAAAATCCAATAATATATTTGTAAGCAAGATGGCTGAAAAGAAAGAAAAAGAGAAGCAACTGACCGTGGAGGAGCGTTTGAAATCGCTGTACGAGCTTCAGACTATACTTACCGAGATTGACCGTATCAAGACCATACGCGGCGAATTGCCCCTTGAAGTTAAAGACCTCGAGGATAACATCGAAGGCCTGCGTACACGTATCGTCAACTACAACAACGAGATAGCCGANCTCAAACAGAAACTCGCCGCCGAGAAAGAGAAAATCGTTGACTCGCAGAACAAAATCGCCCGCTACAAAGAGCAGCTTGACAACGTCAAGAACAACCGCGAGTTTGACCTCCTCTCAAAAGAAATCGAGTTCCAGACACTCGAAATCGAACTTGCCGAAAAGCATATCAACGAATTNAACCGCGCCATCGACCAGCGCACCCGCGACATCGCNACTACCGAGGAAAAACTCAGCGACAGCGAACACATACTCACCGACAANCGTGCCGAGCTCGATGAAATCGTNTCAGANACCCGTCAGGACGAAGAGCGCCTTCGCGAGAACGCCCTCGCTCTCGAGCCCAANATCGACGCCCGCACCCTCGCCGCTTTCAAGCGTATCCGCAAGAACGCCCGCAACGGCCTCGGNGTAGTCTACATCCAGCGTAACGCATGTGGCGGTTGCTTCAACCGTATCCCGCCGCAAAAGCAGCTCGAAATCAAGATGCGCAAGAAAATCATCGTGTGTGAATATTGCGGCCGCATCATCGTTGACCCCGAGCTCGCAGGCGTAGACGAAAACGCATAATCCCGGCATCCCGTCAGCATCGACAATCGTAAAAAACGATTAACTGACGGCTGATTATTTGGAAATCAGCGAAAAAAACATTAACTTTGCAGCGCTTTAAAGGAGNCCTGCGTCTCCCGCAAAGCAAAAGTATAATTATAATTAATCAAAAAGTAAAATGAACCATTACGAAACCGTTTTCATTTTGACTCCCGTTTTATCTGATGCACAGATGAAGGAAGCGGTAGAAAAGTTCACTAAGGTACTNACCGACAACGGTGCAGCTATCGTGAACGAAGAGTTGTGGGGCCTGCGCAAGCTCGCTTATCCCATCCAGAAAAAGTCGACCGGATTTTACACTCTCGTAGAATTTGACGCAGCTCCCGAGACAATCAAGAAACTCGAGACCGCTTTCCGTCGTGACGAGCGAGTGCTCCGCTTCCTGACTTTCCGTCTTGACAAATTTGCAGCCGAATACGCAGCAAAACGTCGTAGCCTCAAGGCAAACAACCCCGAAGTAGAAGTCAAAGTAGAAGTAAAGGAGGACTAAACAATGGCACAGACACAATCAGAAATCCGCTATCTCACTCCGCTTTCAGTGGACGTTAAAAAGAAAAAATACTGCCGATTCAAACGTAGCGGCATCAAGTACATCGATTACAAAAACCCCGAATTTCTCAAGAAATTCCTCAACGAGCAGGGTAAGATTCTTCCCCGCCGCATCACCGGCACNTCGCTCAAATTCCAGCGTCGNGTAGCTCAGGCCGTTAAGCGTGCCCGCCACCTGGCTCTCCTCCCCTATGTAACCGACTTGATGAAATAATCCATTTTAACGCCGTACAACATTATGAAACTTATTCTTAAAGAAGATGTCGCTAACCTTGGTTACAAGGACGACGTAGTAGAGGTGAAAAGCGGCTACGGTCGTAATTACCTCATCCCCCAGGGCAAAGCTGTTATCGCTTCAGAGTCGGCGCTTAAAGTGCTCGCAGAGAACCAGCGTCAGCGCGCTCACAAACTCGCTAAGATCAAAGCCGATGCCGAAGCAGCTGCTGAAGCACTCAAGGATGTAGAACTCACCATCGGTGCTAAAGCCAGCGCCAACGGTACTATCTTCGGTTCTGTCAACAACATTCAGATCGCTGAAGCTCTTGAGAAACTCGGCCACAACGTTGACCGCAAAATCATCTTTATCAAGGACTCTGTTAAGGAACTTGGTAAATACAAAGCTACCGTTAAGCTTCACAAAGAAGTCAGCGTAGAAATCCCCTTCGAAGTAGTAGCAGAATAATCTGTCACTAACCCCGAATCAAAGGATATATACCACAAGCAGGGTGCATCAANCGATGCCCCCTGCTTTTTTTAGTGCCNTGTCGNATCGTANATTCGGGTGGTNGNTCNNGGTGCNGCTAAGTGGCGNCTTGCGGATGCCTCNATGNGGTTNGTGAGGATATTTAACTTTTGTTGTANAGTGTGGGCGTAATNTATGCCCGTGTAGCGNNTAATTTTGTAGTGTAAATAACANACTATAATACNACGCGCTATGACAAGAGGTTTCGGACATAATGGAGAGAAAAGAGTATCGGCTACTGATATAATCTTTGCAACGGTGATGGCCTGCGGACGCACTGTTTTCCGCGCTACCTACGCNGGNATGAGTTCNATTGAGGATGTCATAGGNGCGCTCCGTCGCGCGGCTGAGAAGGTGATGCANGGCCCTGTGACGGTNTCTNTGCGCAACAGTTCNCAGGGCTGGACTCTCCAGCGCCCGATGCTACGTCGCGCNGCTANCCCCGAAGCCACTCAACTCACACTCTTCTAAACCTCGTTTCCTCGGCTCGGATCTCGGCGTCAACATATTGGGGACCGGGGTCTAATATTCGGCATTATTGGTCGTAACGCNTNGTGGCGGGTCAGGAGACCCCCGCCACAAGACGAGCGAGCCTGGAATCATGTATTCCGGCACTGCTGACGTATCTGCCGAGGATGTTTGTTATGCCTCATAATATTTATNTTTGGCTTAAATCNAAACGCACTCTAAGGTGGCGGTTGGGNGGAAATACAACGACGCCGGAGTCGATGNGGACTCCGGCGTCGTTATTTTGTTGTTGTCGTTGTTGGNTGGTGCGGCAATTANTTTTTGCGACGTGCACCGTAACGGCTCATGAACTTATCAACGCGACCTGCAGTGTCAACGAGTTTCTGCTTGCCGGTGAAGAAGGGGTGGCTTGAAGAGGTGATTTCAAGCTTTACGAGGGGGTAAGTTACACCGTCAACTTCGATAGTTTCTTTTGCTGCTACTGTGGAACGGGTGATGAAGATTTCTTCATTTGACATGTCTTTGAACACCACTTCACGGTAGTTGGAGGGATGGATATCTTTTTTCATAATCCTTTAGAGGGTTAATGTTTATTATTCAATGCTTTATGATTTCCGCTGGTAGGGCGGTCTTTCGTAATGGCTTGCAAATTTACGCAAAATCTCCGATAACTCAAAGATTTTGCGTAAAAAAGTTTTAATCAAATGTTTATTGCGTTTCCCGCAGCTGTTCNANGNCTGTAATCGAGCCGTTGCGGGAACTGCCGATGCGGTTTAGCGCTCGTACTCGATAAGGGGAGCGTCAGTGCCTACGACTTCGTCGACGTCGACAAACACGCGTTTGATAGTCATGTCATAGTCGGCTTCAACGTCGTTTTCCATCTTCATTGCCTCGTAGACAAGGAGGAGGTCGCCTTTCTTGACTTTCTGGCCTTTGGTCACGTTGACCGAAACGATGCGGCCACCCATCGGTGCGCGGAACACTTCGCCGGTGATAGGCTCGTCGTCCTCTTTCTTGGCGGGAGCGGCTTTTTCTTCAGCCTTGGGTTCAGCAGCTTTCTTTGCCTCGAACTCCTCTTTGCGACGGTTGCGCAGGAAAGTATTGGCTACAGTGGGGAGCAGGGCGAGAAGNAGTTTCTCCTCGTTGTTGGTNGCGAGGGGAGTNCCGCCGAGTTCGTCGAGAGTGGGGTTGGCGGGTTCGCGGTAAGAGGATACATCGTAGGGGCGTTCCTCGGGNGAACCTGTAATCTGNGCGCGGAAATCGGGATTGATAGCNACGGGNGTCTTGCCGTATTCACCCTTGACGAGCGATATGAACTGGTTTGACTTGTTGGTGTAGTCGGCGTTGCCTTTCTTGCGGTCCATGGCAAGGTTGACGGCCTGGGCACCTACAATCTGGCTGGTGGGAGTCACNAGGGGCACGAGACCNGCNTCGCGGCGCACCTTCGGGATGAGAAGCATCGCGTCGTCGAGAAGGTCCTCGGCGCCGAGAGCCTTGAGCTGGGCCACCATGTTGGAGTACATGCCGCCGGGCACTTCGGCCTCTTTGACGAGAAGGTTGGGTTTGGGGAATCCGAAGTAGTCCTCGATAGCGTGGCAGGCGTCGAGCAGNGCAGCTTCGTCGCCGGCTTTGGCAGCTTCGATAGCCTTGTCAAACTGAGCGTCGACGTCGGCGGGAAGCTTGTCGGTGAGGGGATCGAATGCNTTGGGGAAACGNTCNTTGTTAAGNTCGAACGCAGCGAGGTTCTTGCGCACGTTGTAGAGTTCCTTGCGTATCTTGGCCACAGCGTTCATGTCGGCGCCAAGCTCTATGCCGAGCTTCTGGCAGAACACGTAGATAAGCTCGATAGCGGGAGCAGCCGAGCCGCCGCCAAACCACCATATATTAGTGTCGAGGATGTCAACGCCGTTGATGATNGCCATGAGTGACGATGCNAGACCGTAGCCGGGCGTACAGTGGGTGTGGAAGTCAACGTCAACGCTGAGGTTGGCTTTGAGTTTGGANATGATGGAAGCNGCACGCGAGGGAGTCACGAGGCCGGCCATATCCTTGAGGGTGATGATTTTGGCACCGAGAGCCTCCATCTGTTTTGCTTTCTCAACGAAGTATTCGTCGGTAAAGATTTTTTCGGGCTCNGCTTCCTTCTTGCCGAAGAGNTTGCTGAAGAATCCGGCCTTCTTGNGAGCTTCGGCTTTGGGGTCGACAGTGTAGCACACAGCGCCGTCGGGAATACCGCCGAGAGCGTTNATCATCTTTATGGAGTCGCGCACGTTGTCGATGTCGTTGAGAGCATCGAAGATACGCATCACGTTCAATCCGTTGTCAATAGCCTCTTTNTAGAATCCTTCGAGCACCGAGTTGGGGTAAGGAACGTAGCCGAAGAGGTTGCGGCCGCGAGAGAGAGCCGAGAGGAGCGACTTGCCCTTCATGGCTTTGGAGATGGTGCGGAGACGGTTCCAGGGCGACTCGTCGAGGTATCTCATCACCGAGTCGGGCACGGCACCACCCCACACTTCCATGATATAAAATCCGGCATCCTCATACATGGGGAGCAGCATGTCGATATCCTTCTGCGGCATGCGGGTGGCGAACAGCGACTGCTGACCGTCGCGCAATGTCAAATCTCTGATTTTGAGTTTTTTATTCTCCATATCAATCTTAATTTTTTAGCATGGCCCGGAGGCCACGATGATTACAGACTGCAAAATTAAGAAATTGGTTTTAATTAAAGAAATATTTCTTTATTTTTTTATCGCCAACAAAANGTCTCTAAAACATCATGAACACCGGCCGCACAAGCCTTGCCGACAGCATTATATATCACGGGGCAGTTTGCGGCAAAATCCTGTTCCTGCCACAGNNGCCCGTAGTGNCGCACCGAGGCCGCCGGTTGCAGCAGATTGCAGTTGCACGACGCCATAGTCAGCGCAACCGCAACCGCCGCTGCGCAGNGCAATATCTTTTTCATCTCTTGCCATCGTTTCCCAATCCCCTTGCGGAAACATTAGTCCATAAAAAAGGTGTGAGGATTGTATTTGCTTTATCTTGTTCTCAGGTCTTGGCGTACCCATTCCACAGATAAAGCAATAGCCCCACACCGATATTGCTGTATATTCCGCCAATTAAGGCAAGGTATATGCAATCAGTGCAGGTGCTACTGCCAATCATCTCCGTGGAATATAAACCGCCAAGTTTAAGAACAGAAGATAATTTCAATAACACCTTTCGTTAATATGTAGATTGCGCAAGGCCGACGCTTCGGCCCGGCAATCGACTGCAAAGTTACGAAATAATGTTATAAATAAGCCATGAAACAGCCGGATAATCTCATNCAACCGTNCCGAAGGCCTACAAAGCGGGGGCTATAACAAAAAGAAAACTGACACGGGGCGGGGTGGCCGGGTGTCAGTTATGGTAAGTGTGGATGGTGGTTTCCAATTGGAGCGGCAAACGGGGCTCGAACCCGCGACCCTCAGCTTGGGAAGCTGATGCTCTACCAACTGAGCTACTGCCGCATTGCTTTTGTGCTGTACGCTTATTATTATAATGTTGCTTGCTTATAATAGCGCTGCTATGAAAATATTTCTACGTCTATTATNATAATGTAGCGCACGAGCGATGATGTTGGTACACTTATTTGTGTGATGCAAAAGTAATGCTATTTTTTTATTTTCCCAATATTTTCNCGATTTAAAAATATATTGTGGCAGATGTTACNATGCGTGTTACANACTGNGATGTCNGNNGTGGGTAAAATAGGGNAAAGCGGCGTGTTACATAAATGACTGATTTTGTTACATTTGCGTTACTGTGTTACGACTGTAGCNNCGGTGTAACAAGTGTTACAAATTGTGACAATCTTANTGTAACATNGCTGTCACTNNAAAATTTATTTTTTAAAACATTGAAAATAAANAAGTTAACNGAAAAACANTAAAAAAATCACATTTTTTTGAAAAAATATTGCAAAAAATATTTGCATATTAAAAANNTNTTGTANCTTTGCAATGTGAACATTTCACAACGCAATTATTAAATGATTTATTCCTTCTAAAAAACATCAATTATGGCTACCAAGATTTTTCAGACTAAGCTTTTAAGTTTACAAAGTAATCTTTTGAATTTTGCATATCTTTTGACTTCTAACAGGGATGACGCTTACGACTTGCTGCAGGATACTACCTTGAAGGCTCTCGACAATGAAGATAAATATGTCGATAACGTCAACTTCAAAGGTTGGGTGTTCACTATCATGCGTAACATTTTCATCAACAACTATCGTAAAAGTGTACGCTCCGCAACAGTCGTTGACCAGACTGANGANCTCTACCACCTCAATCTTCCCCAGGAATCAGGCTTCGAAACTCCCGAAGGTTCGGTTGCCGCTAAAGAAATCACGTCAGCTATCAANTCATTCTCTGACGAATACCGNGTTCCGTTCTCNATGCACGTAGCCGGTTACAAATACAACGAGATTGCTGAAAANATGAACCTGCCGCTCGGCACCGTAAAGAGCCGCATCTTCTTCGCCCGTCAGCGTCTCCAGGAGATGCTCAAAGACTACAAGGTTCGTTGATGAGCATGANTGTGACAGAGGTCCGTTTTACTCCTTCCCGTTTTTGTGTTAGTTCACATTAAGTCACANCCTTTTTCAACCCGTTTNTTTNATATGTNAAATTCTTGAGTTGTAATTGAAAATTTTAAAGGAGCAAATCATAAAGCGCCGGTTCCATGCATTGATGGGACCGGCGCTTAGTTTTATCAACAGCAGTACGTTGTTTTATGGACTTTTTTTGACAGGAGNACAGTGGCTTTTGGCAGTAGTACNGNAGGCTTTTATGTTNTNTTGNTTGATAAAAGCCTGATTGTATGCTGTGTATGTTTNAAAGAATGTGNNGNTGCGGGGCTNCGGCTTAGGGGCAGTTGGGATTGTTGAGGAGCTTGAAGATAAGCATTTCAAAGAGGTCAAACTGGTCGACGCGCGAGCCGATACCTTTGCTCTGCGCGTCAAATTCGCGCACGGCCGATATATTCTTTATTATCTGCCAAGGTTTGTAGTTGGTCAGTCCGGGGCGTATGTCNGTCAGCTGACCGGGCCACTTGAATCCGAGTTCGGCCATGAGACCGCGTTCGCTCTTGTCGGGAGCGTANAGCGCCGTGAGCAGNTTGGCGAAGAAGTTGAATATCAGCGGGGTAGTGACCACGGGCTGATGGTTCTTAGGGTCGCGGCGGAAGTAGTTGATAATCTGATATATCTTGCGGGTGTCGCGGCGGGCGATGGCGGCAATCAGTTCAAAGTTGTTGTAGTCCTTGCTGACTCCTATGTTGCGTTCCACGGCTTCGGGAGTCACCATGGCGTNGGGCGGGAGTGCNACGGTCATCTTGTCTATCTCGTTGTAGATGCGCGACAGGTCGGCACCTACATAGTCCTGCAACATGGCGAGGGCCTTGTCGTCGATGCTAAGTCCCTTCTCCTTGATAAACTCGCGTATGGTGACGGCTACAGCAGCCGGCGCAAGTTTCTTAGACTCGAAAATCACACCNTTACCCTTGGCGATGCTCTTGGTAAGCGTNGCGCTTTTCACCGCGGCACCTCGNGCTATGATGACGAGCACCGTCGTGTCGACCGGTTGCTCAAGATAGGGGAGCAGCTTGTTGAACCATGCCACGGGCACAGCCTGCGCTTCCTTGACGATGACAACCTGACGGTCGGCCATCATGGGGTAGCGNCGGCAGGCATCGGCCACGGTAGCGCTGTCGGTTTGCGGCGCNTACATGGTGTAGAGGTTGAAGTCGCGCTCGAAGTCGGCGAGGATGCCGTCAAACAGTTCGGCGAGGCGGTCGATATAATAGCCCTCCTCACCGTGGATGAGGTAGACGTTGGCATAANTCTTCTTGGCAAGAGCGTTGCGCAACGAGTTGTATGTCACTATATCGGCCATAGACGGGAGATTTTTCTGACACCGACAGTGGGTGTTAAGTAACTGTTTAAAATTATTTTATATTAACCGTTCTCATTATCTTAATATTCTGTCGGAGTCTTTTCCGCCGCTTTTNCACTCGTCATCAGTCATGTAGCTCGCTACACTCCTTCTTCCTCGTGAAAAATCGTCAGGAAAATCCTTCCGCCATAATATTAAAATAATTTTGAACAGTTACTNAATAAATTTATTTGTGTAAATTTACACAAAAATTCTTGAACACAAAGCAATGGCGATGGAAAACTTTCCCCGACTGAATCTTCCGCCACTCGTTGCGCCACGTTTGCGCCGCGACGGCGACATGGTGCGCATCTACGACGAGTGCCGNAACGCTTTCGTCAAGCTGACCCCNGAGGAGTGGGTGCGCCAGCATTTCGTCGCCTACCTTCGNGCCGGCCTCGGTTACCCCGCCTCGATTATCGGNAACGAGGTGTCGCTGAANTTCAACAATATGTCGCGCCGCGCCGATACGGTTGTCTACGACTCCCACGGCCAACCCTTCATNATCGTCGAGTACAAGGCNCCCCACGTNGAAATCACGCAGCAGGTGTTTGACCAGATTGTGCGTTACAACATGGTGNTNCGTGCGCGCTACCTCGCCGTGTCCAACGGCCTGCGCCACTACTTCTGCGCCATTGATTACGACAACGGGAGCTACGCGTTCGTGCGGCAGCTCCCGTCGTATGGGTCGAAGTAAANGATATGTTACCGTCAGTAGGTGCTGACGGNTAGNGGTCGATTAGAAGAAATAGGTGGCGCGGATTGACCATGTGCGGTTCTGCGCGCTGAAGTCGTCGAGCAGGCGGGTCTTGAGCGCATAGGTCATGCCCCAGGTGTAGGAACCCTGAATCTGCCAGCGGCGCATGATTTCAAAACCGAGACCGCACTGCAGACCTATCTCGCCGAAAGCATATTGCAGAGCCTCAATCTTGCTGTGGCCGGCAAGGAACGAAATCGACGGACCGCCGAACACGAAGGGCGCGATGTAATCCTCGAGTCCCTGCATGCGNGTCCACTTGAATCGCAGGTTGACAGGTATNTCTACNTAGTGGAGATAGCAGCGGGGGTCGGTGTAGCCCTGNGAGGCCCACACTTCNCGCTCGCCGAGATGGAGCGTGGCGCCGCGCTGGTTGTAGAGCATNGCGATGTCAACGCCGAAACCTATGCCGGGAAACATGAGTTCGCCCTGCACACCGGCCTGAAATCCGGTTGAGGCATCGATGGTGAAAAGATCCTGCTTGAATTTGAGGGTCGAGAAATCGACGCCTGCCGTAGCTCCGTAGCGGAACTGCGCGTTGGCCGCAACGGGGAGCATCATGGCCACGATGGCTACTGCCAGTAATAATATTTTTTTCATAATCATATCGAATTGATGCGGGCGATAGCTTCGTCGACGGTCAGCATCTCCTGCTGTCCCGAGGCCATTTCCTTGAGTGTGATTTTATTTTCCTGCATTTCTGACTCGCCGATGATGGCNACGNAGGGTATGGCCATGTCGTCGGCATATCCGAATTGCTTNTTCATCTTGGCNTTGTCGGGGTAGACCATCGTTGAGATACCTNCNTGACGCATNCGCTGCGCTGCGTGGAAGGCAGCTTCGGTCTCGGCTTCNCCCATGTTGGCGAACATTACGCGAGTGGTAGCGGTGGCCTCGGAGGGGTAGAGGTCGAGGGTGTTGAGCACGTCGTATATGCGGTCGGCACCGAATGAGATACCTACACCCGACACGCCGGGCATNCCGAACACGCCGGTCAGGTTGTCGTAGCGGCCGCCGCCGGTGATACTGCCTATAGCTACGTCGAGAGCCTTCACCTCGATGATGGCGCCCGTGTAGTAGTTGAGGCCGCGGGCGAGGGCTACGTCGAGTTCTATCTCGGCACTGCCTTCTCCGGCGCGGCGGAGTATTGTTTCTGTCTCCTCGATACCTTTCAGGCCGGTTTCGCTGCCGGCGAGCACTTTGCGCAGGGCGGCGAGGCGTTCCTCATTGGAGCCGGAGAGTTCGAGGATGGGTCGGAGAGCCGCGATGGCCTCGTCGCTGAGTCCTTTCTCCTTGAGTTCGAGGTTCACGTTGTCGATACCTATCTTGTCAATCTTGTCGATGGCGACGGTGATGTCGATGAGGCGTTCGGGGGCGCCGATAGCCTCGGCTATTCCGGCAAGTATCTTGCGGTTGTTGAGTTTGATGAGCACCCGGATGTTGAGGCGGCGGAACACGTCGCGGATAATGTCGATGAGCTCTACCTCGTTCCAGAGCGAGTCGGTGCCCACGATGTCGGCGTCACACTGATAGAACTCGCGGTAGCGGCCTTTCTGCGGACGGTCGGCGCGCCACACGGGCTGTATCTGGAAACGGCGGAAGGGGAACTGCAACTCGCCGCGGTGCTGCACCACGTAGCGGGCGAAGGGCACGGTGAGGTCGTAGCGCAATCCTTTCTCACACAGCTTGGCGGCAAGGCGCAGCGTGGCGCTCTCGTCGTCGAGCATGGCGCGGTCGACGCCCTTGAGGAAGTCGCCGGAGTTGAGGATTTTAAACAGGAGTTTATCACCCTCGTCGCCATATTTTCCCATGAGGGTCGAGAGGTTTTCCATCGCCGGAGTCTCTATCTGCGAGAATCCGTGGAGCGAGAACACTTCGCGTATGGTGTTGAATATATAATTGCGGCGAGCCATCTCTATCGGTGAGAAGTCGCGGGTACCTTTGGGTATTGACGGTTTTGTAGCCATTGCTGTTGAGTGACGGTTGGTTACGGCACTTTTGCCGTTGTTGTTTTATACTATTATATATCAAATCAATATATCAGGTTGCAAATTTACCTAAAAATATTGAAAATCCTTTGCGCGCGGGGGTTAAAAAATATGATATTTTAAAAATGTGATTGCCGGTCTTACAAAATGCATAGTTGTGCGTTATATTATTTGTGAAATTTAATTCAAAAATGTAAATTTGTTGCAAATTATCGCTAATGGCTACGAAGTTCAGTTCTAAGATTGGTTTGATTGCAGCTACCGTTGGGTCAGCTGTAGGGTTGGGTAACGTGTGGCGCTTTCCCGCCGAGACTCAGACCAACGGTGGCGCCGCATTCCTGTTGATATATATATTATGTGTGCTGCTGCTCGGCATACCCGTGATGCTGGGCGAGTTTGCCATAGGCCGCGAAGGAGGCACCGACGCCGTGGGCGATTACAAGCGCATATCGCCGCGCACCGGATGGTGGCTCATCGGCGCCATGGGTCTGCTGGCCTCATATATGATACTCTGCTTCTACATAGTGGTGGCGGGGTGGACGCTCGAATATTTCATCAGTTCGCTGACCGGTTCGCTCTACTCCGGAGCGGGGGAGGGGACAGCCTCGTTCGCCGCCAAGATGCAGGACTACGCCGCCTACTTCCCGCGCGAAACGAAACTGAAACGTACCGCTACTATAGTCTCGCTCCTCGATATGCTTGTGGCCGTGCTGATGGGCCTTATCATCTTCCCCGCCGTCACCTCCTTCGGCATGCAGAACGAGAGTCTTGAAGGGGCAACGCTTGTGTTCGTGACCCTCCCCGAAGTGTTCACCCGCATGCCCGGCACGCAACTGTGGTCATCGCTTTTCTTCATACTGCTGCTCGTGGCGGCGCTGACGTCGACCATCTCGATTGCCGAAGTGTCGGTGCGATTCTGTCAGGACCGCATGCACCTGCGCCGTCGGTCGGCCGTGTTGCTCGTGATGCTACCCGTGCTGCTTTTCGGGTCGCTCAGTTCGCTCTCTATGGGCTCGCTCTCGTCAGTGCATATCTTCGGACTCACATTCTTCGACTTCCTCGACACGTTTGCCACCAACATATTGCTCCCCCTCGGCTCTATGGCAATGTGTATCTACGCAGGCTGGTTCGCTCCCAAAGGCATGATTGCCTTGCAGCTCGACAACGGTTCGCCGGTGCGCAGCCTCTCCACCCGCGTAGTGCTTTTCATTATCAAGTGGATAGCCCCCGTGGCGATAGCCGTAATCCTTGTGGCCCAGTTCAATTGAAGCAGTTGAAACCCCGTTAAAAGCCGACAGCATGAAATCGACAGGACGGCGCAACCTCGCCACGCTCACCTTCATCGCACTTCTCGCCATAATCTACGCCATAATCCTGATAGCTAAGCAATCCCCGACCCCAACGGCTGCCCCCGCCCCAACGGCAGCTCCAACAGCGGCGTCCCCAACTGCCACTCCCGCCGAGCCTCTATCGGACGAGTCGGACCAGTCGGACGAGTCGGACCAGTCAGACCAGTCCGACACGTCTGACTCGTCCGAC
>JAAVEW010000027.1 GCA_014801075.1 Barnesiella sp.
CGGTCGATTTTTGAGTGCATTTGTTCGGTGGTTGAAGGAGTTATGGGGTTCCATAACGACTGAAACCGACGGACAAATACGCCAAAAAGCGACCGAGGCGAAAGTAACTTTCATTGGGTACAGGTGTTTATTTTAAAATTTGTAAATTTTTATTTTGTTTAATATTACCTTAAGAGCGCATATCGCAGGCGATTTTTACCCTGTTCATCAGTCGTGTACATCAAGTACACTCCTTCTTCACATGTCAAAACTCGCTCTGCGATATGCGGCCGAGTTTTTAACAAATATTGGGGAACGGGGTCTTATATACGTCTTTGCACTCGCAATGGCAGGCACCGCAATGCCTGTCGTTGCGAGTGCTGATAATTTTGCAATGGTTGATGTATCCACCGCCTATGTGCGTTCGCGTCCCTCTCACGCGGGCGAACTCGTCACGCAGCAGCTGATGGGTTTCCCCGTCAGGGTAATATCCTCGGAGGGGGAATGGAGCAAGGTGGAAACCATCGACGGTTACGAAGGCTATATCATCGACAATACCCTCGTTCCCGTAAGCGAGGCGCAGTACAGCGCGTGGAAGGACGCCGACAGGGTAGTAGTCAAGTCGCACGACGAGATTGTTGTGACCGACGATGACGGCCGCCGCGTGTCCGATGTTGTTCCCGGCGCGATTCTGCGCTATGAAGGGCCATCGTCGGTCAGTGAAGGCTATTCCGTAGTCCTGCTCCCCGATGGTCGTAAAGGCATTCTCCCTGCCACCGAACTGATGGATATCGCTGACTGGGCATCGCAACCGCTCGACATAGCTGGCGCTATTGACTACGGTATGGACAATCTTGGAGCGCCCTATCTTTGGGGTGGTATGTCGCCGAAAGGAATGGACTGCTCGGGACTGACCTGGACCGCCTACTGGCTCAACGGCCGTTTGCTCAAGCGCGACGCCTCGCAGCAGGCCCGCATGGGCCGGAAGATAACCGATTGGAAGCAGCTAAAGGCAGGCGACCTCGCGTTATTCGGCAACCCTGCCACCGGTCGCGTCACCCACGTAGCCCTTATGCGTGACGACAGCGGTAACTTCGTTCATAGCAGCGAGGGGCGCGTGCGCCTCAACTCCCTTGACCCGACGGCCTCCGATTGTATCAAGGCAAAATTCCTCTGGGGCATCACCTCCGACAACTTCCGTCCCATTATCGAAGACGCCCGCAGCAGTTGGCTCTTCAATAAGCGATAGGGCGCACGTCATACGGATTTATAACCCCCACCACCATAGATTTAGCATTCCACGCTCCCTAAATATGAGGAATCAGAGGTATTTATCGCGATAAAATTTGGAATTTATGAATAAAATCCATAAATTTGCACTCCGAATTGTGAACAATCAAATTATAAAAAGATAAAAAAAGATGAAACGTACATTTCAACCTTCTAATCGCAAAAGAGTTAACAAACACGGTTTCCGTGAAAGAATGTCGACCCCCGATGGTCGCAAAGTGCTTGCCCGTCGTCGCGCAAAAGGCCGCGCTCGCCTCACTGTTTCTGACAGCATCTCAGGCAAATAATTAGCCGCGCCCACAACGTACAGCTAATTGCCCGACTGTCTGACGACAACAGCAAAAAAGCACAAAGGCAGCCCACCAAACTATAGTAGGGACCCCCACAAAATATCCCCCACATAGAAAATAATATAGGTGGACCATCTGCCAACTCAAAAATCCAAAAAGAAACCAAAAAAAGACCGAGGTCGACTGATCAACGACCCCGGTCTTTTTCTTTTAGGGTATAAATTCCCCTATCATATAATATCCCCTAACATAGATTATAAATAATGAGGTAAGGAATTGGTTAATCTCAGAATTTATGTTTATCTTTACGTGTAACATCTAAGTACATTAACAAGCAAGCAAAGCGAGTGGGACGAAATCACTAAAGTTAATTACTTGATATAGATGTTAAAAACCTAATCGTAAGCAGTGAAGCACAGTCATGGACAAGAAAGAAATAATCCCACAAATTAGAAATTAAAACCGGTAAAGTTGCATAGCAATTAATAATTATGGCAAAGAAAGCGACCAATAAGAAAGAGAGTCTTCCGATGGAAGAAATGTTGTGGAAGGTGTGTGATGCTTTGCGCGGTTCTATTGAGCCGAGCGAATATAAGCACGTTGTTTTATCTCTGATTTTTTTGAAATATGCAGGCTTTCACTTTAAGAAACGCCGACAGGAAATAATTGCTGACGGTTTGGCGGACTTTGTTGATAGCGTAGAGTTCTATGCTGCCAAGAATGTGTTTTATCTTCCGGAAACGTCCCGCTGGTCATATCTCAAAGAAAATGCCAAGCAGCCGGATATCGCATCAAAGGTAGACAAAGCTCTTGCTGATATAGAGAAAGAAAACAAGCCGTTGCAGGGTGCTTTGCCGAACAATTACTATAGTTCTTTGGGCATAGAAGCGGAAAAACTTGGTTCGCTTCTTGATAAGATTGATGGTTTTGACGAGATTCTTGCCTCGGCTGATGGTAATGATATCATCGGGCGCGTCTATGAATATTTCCTTTCAAAGTTTGCGATAAAGGAGGGAAAAGGTAAGGGCGAATTCTATACACCTAAGACTATCGTCAATCTAATTGCTGAGATGATTGAGCCTTATGAGGGGAAAATATATGACCCATGTTGTGGCTCAGGCGGTATGTTCGTGCAGTCTTTGAAGTTTGTAGAAAGCCATAACGGTAACCGCCGCAAAGTGTCGGTTTACGGTCAGGAATTTACGAAGACGACCTTCAAATTGGCGAAAATGAATCTAGCAATCCGTGGTATCGCCGCCGATCTTGGCGAGTATGCGGCTAACACTTTTACCGATGACCGCCACAAGGACCTCAAAGCAGACTTCATCATGGCAAATCCTCCTTTTAATCAAAAGGATTGGAGAGCGGACAATCAGTTGACTGATGACCCTCGTTGGGTTGGTTATGATACACCTCCAGCCTCTAATGCCAATTATGGTTGGATTCTTAATATGGTTAGCAAATTGTCGGCTAACGGTGTTGCCGGTTTCATTCTTGCCAACGGAGCACTGAGTGCTGATGGTGTGGAGGGGGCAATACGCCGAAAGATGATTGAAAACGACCTTGTGGAATCTATCGTAATTCTGCCCCGTAACCTGTTCTATTCTACTGATATTTCTGTTACGCTTTGGATTATGAACAAGAATAAAAAGGCTCGTGTAGTAAATCGCAATGGACAGGAGATTCATTATCGTGACAGAGAGGGCGAGATCCTATTTATAGATATGCGTCAGATGGGCGAGCCTTTTGAAAAGAAGTATGTGCGATTCAGCGATGAGGACATTAAGAAAGTCGCGGGTACATATCATAATTGGCAACGCGAAGGAGCCTCTCAATCATATTCTGATATTCCCGAATTCTGCAAATCGGTTTCGCTCGACGAAAAAGGCGGTATCAAGGAAAAGGACTATTCTCTTGTCCCGTCAAAATACATTGAGTTTGTCAATAGAGATGAGACCGTTGACTATGATACCCGTATGAAAGAACTGCAAGACGAGCTTTCAGACATCCTCCGCGCCGAGGCGGAAAGCCGTACCGCTGTTCTTGATGTTTTCAAATCACTTGGCTATGAAATCGAACTCTAATAGTAGTAAAAAAATGGTCGAAGTAAGCGTGGCGTCAAAAGGCCTTGACAATATATTTCAGAGAGCATCAAATATTGTTGAAAATGCCCGTACTGAAGCATATAGTTACATCAATGAAACATTGGTGCGTCGTAATTGGTTATTAGGGAAAATGATTGCAGAGGAAGAGCTTAATGGAGAGGATCGAGCCAAATATGGCGCATCGATAATCAAAGAGCTGTCCAAACGTCTTACAGCATCATACGGTAAAGGCTTTACGAAGCGTAATCTATACAACTTCATGTCCTTTTACAAGATGTATAGTTCACTATATTCTTGTGATAACGGAATTGTGCAATCAGTGATTGCACAATCTGCACCAATCTTATCGTGGACGCATTATTTAGTTCTAATCCAAGAGCTTAATGATGATGCACGTCGTTGGTATGAATCGGAAGCCGCTTCACAAAACTGGAGTGTACGTACTCTCCAACGAAATATTAGTTCGCAATATTACTATCGTTTACTTGCATCTCAGCGAAAAGACCTTGTGGGAAAAGAGATGCTACAACTCACAGCGCCCTTGCAATCGCCTGATCCAACGGAGTTTATTAAGAACCCGGTCATTGGTGAATTTCTTGGTTTTACTGCCGATTCTTCTTTTCGAGAGTCTGAACTGGAGCAGGCAATCATCAGTAATCTTGAGAAGTTTCTTCTCGAACTTGGTAAGGGCTTCGCATTCGTGGCGCGTCAGCAACATATACATACTGAAAAAGAGGACTACTACATTGACCTGGTATTCTACAACATATTCCTGAAATGTTACGTGTTGATTGACCTCAAAACATCAAAAATACGTCATCAGGATGTGGGTCAAATGGATATGTACGTCAGAATGTATGACGAAATGAAGCGTACCGAAGGAGACAACCCTACAATCGGCATTTTGCTTTGCGACGATACAGACGAGGACATAGCCCGTTTCTCAGTCCTGCATGACAATAACCATCTGTTTGCCTCCAAATACATGCTTTATATGCCATCTCCCGAGCAGTTACGTGCGGAGATAGAACGCCAGAAATCAATATTTTATCTTCAACATAAAGATGCGCAGGATGAAATCGAATTATAAGCGACTTGGCGATTACATAAGGCAGGTCGATGTACGTAACCGAGATTTGTCGGTTACGGAACTTGTTGGTCTGACTATAGATAAGGCTTTCATCCCATCTGTAGCAAATACAATAGGCACAGACTTATCTAACTATAAGGTTATATCTCATAATCAATTTGCCTGCTCATTAATGCAGGTAAGTCGCGATGAAAAGATGCCTATAGCTATATATAAAGGAGATAAGGCTATTATGTCTCCTGCATATCCTATGTTTGAGGTATGTAGGACAGATGAACTGTTGCCCGAATTTCTTATGATGTGGTTTTCTCGTAAAGAATTTGACCGAGAAGTAACATTTTGGGCTGTTGGTGGTGTTCGCGGAAGTTTAACGTGGGAAGATTTTCTTAACTTATATATTCCTGTTCCCTCAATAGAAGAACAACGAAAAATTGTGGCAGAGTATCAGACTATAGAACGACGGATTGAGAACAACCGCCGCCTGATCGCCATACTTGAAGTCACCGCGCAAACCATCTACCGCAAAATGTTCGTCACAACATCGACCCCGAAAATCTCCCCGAAGGCTGGCGAATAGGGAGCGTTACAGACTTAAGTGACCTGAAAGTAGGGGGAGACAAGCCTAAAGTCATTTCAGAGTGTTTAACTCGAAAATGTAATATTCCCATATACTCGAATGGGGTGGTTGATGAAGGTTTATATGGTTACACAAATAATGCATCAATTTCATTACCAAGTTTTACTATATCTGCAAGAGGTACTATTGGAAAATGCTTCCTTAGACTAAGTCCTTATTATTCCATTGTTCGTCTTATTTCTGTTATCCCTAAGAATGTAGATACACTATTATATCAATTCTTTTATTTCTCTAATCAAAAAATAGAAGGGGAAGGATCGGTTCAAAATCAGTTAACAATACCGTTTCTAACTTCTGAGGAAATGGTGATTCCTGACCTTCCAACGATGACGACATTTAATTCAAAAGTTTTACCATTGTATAGAAGTACCGAAAATATACACACCGAAATTGCACTCCTTGAACGAGTCCTTTTGGTTCTTCTAAGTAAATTATCCAATAACCATGCTTAACGCGTTAAAGAAATATTGGTGGTTAATTGCCATCGTAACTATATCCTTCCCTGTTATACTAAATTTTGTATTACTTATACCTGCAGTCACACCGATAGTGGGAAACTCAGATACGTGGCTGTCATTTTGGGCAACATTTCTAGGTGCAGTTGCATCTTTTGGAATGATAGTAATTACTGCAATCTCACTTAAACAAAATAATACCCAGCTTTTAGAAATGAAACGTCAATGGGAAGAGGATCATAGACCATATATCGTTTTTGATTTAGTTTGTCAATCCGGCATGTATCTTCTTCGTATTAGGAATATCGGGAAATATGATGCTATTGATATAAAATTAGACATCAACAAAGAGTATTATGATATTTTGATAAATGATTCTCTTAGATGCATGATAGATGATTTTAGATCGAAAAAACTACGTATTGAATCTGGAGGAATTCGATATATTCAAATTGGAGTGATGCCAAATTTTACGCCATGTTGCTTTTATATCCCGTGTGAAACCACTGTTACTAAGGATATGGCAGAAAATTGGAAAAGAGACCATAAGAATGACTCTCTAATAATAAAAGCCCGATATAATGGTACTTATGAATCAGATGCTGTTTTAAAACTTTCAGATTTTCCAGAATACAGTTTAGATTTGATTGACTCGGATGTTAAAGCTTTAGATGCAATCAATACTCATCTTGAGAGAATTGAACGAGAATTAAGAAATATCAGAGTGTCAATAAAAAAATAAATTATGGCAGTATTCAACGAGGCGCAATTAGAGCAGGCATTTGTCGAGCTTTTCAAGAAGGAGGGCTATGACTTTGTGCATGGTGGGAATATCGTTAGGGATTCCCGCGATGTGATTCTCTATGATGATTTGCGTAATTTTTTGCGCGAAAATCACAAGGAGGAGGGTATTACTGAAGATGAAATCAATCGTGCGATTGCCAAGATTGAAACATCGGAAGGGGGTGGCATATACGCCGAGAATGTTGAGGCAATGCGAATGATTCAGCGTGGATTCCCAATGCGCCGTACCGACCCGAATTTGCCGGATATTTATATAAACATGATAAACTATGAGGATGTCGATAAAAACATCTTTAAGTTTGTCAATCAGTTTGCTATTGACGGCGACCATCTCCGCATTCCCGATGGAATTGTATTTGTAAACGGCCTGCCATTAGTTGTATTGGAGTTTAAAAATGCAATCAAGCAGAATACAACGATTGAGAACGCGTATAAACAGCTGACCAAGCGTTACCGCAAAGATATACCCCGATTGTTCCGATACAATGCATTTGTAGTTATCAGCGATGGCGTAAACAACAAAATGGACTCACTCTTTGCTCCTTACGATTTTTTCTATGGCTGGAACAAGGCAGAGGCTACCGATTCTGTTCTTGACGGTGCGTTCGATTCGATGTTTACAATGATGCACGGTCTGTTTCGAAAGAACAGACTGACCGACGTTGTACATAACTTTATCTTCATACCTGACACGCCCAAAAATGAAGATAAAATTGTGTGCCGCTATCCGCAATATTTTGCCACAACTGCGCTATATAATAACATTCTCAGACATTCAAAACTTAATCCGAAAGGAGATGGCAAAGGTGGTACATATTTTGGAGCTACGGGTTGCGGAAAGAGCTATACCATGCTTTTTCTCGCACAACAACTTATGCGCTCCAAGCAATTGAGCAGTCCAACGATTGTCCTGATAACTGACCGAACAGATCTTGACAATCAGTTGGCGAAAACATTCTTGAATGCAACAAAATTCATCGGTGACAAAACTATTGTTCAAGCGGATAGTCGTGAGGCTCTCGGAGAATTGCTCCGCGGACGTACTGCCGGAGGTGTATTTCTGACTACCATTCAGAAATTTGAGGAAGGCACAGGGCTATTGAGCGACCGCGCCAATATAATATGTATCTCCGATGAGGCTCACCGCTCGCAGGCCGGTCTCGGAATGAAGACAACCGTAACGGATAAGGGCGTTAAAAAGAAATATGGTTTTGCCAAGTATTTGCGTGATTCCCTACCGAATGCCACATACGTAGGATTCACAGGAACGCCGCTTGACAATACCCTTGATGCGTTCGGTCCGATTGTTGACCGTTATACAATGACAGAAGCCGTTGCCGACGAGATTACCCGTAAAATCGTTTATGAAGGACGCGCGGCAAAAGTGATGATTGACTCTTCAAAAGTCAAGGAGATAGAAAAGTATTACGAGCTTTGCCGTCAGGAAGGAGCAAGCGATTATCAGATTGAGGAAAGTAAGAATGTGATGACGAGAATGGATAAGATTCTCAATGACCCTGATTTGCTTGCCAATATTGCTGCTGATATTGTTGAGCATTACGAAAAGCGCGTTGAGGAAGGCTCTGCAGTCTTAGGTAAGGCGATGATTGTGTGTAGTTCACGTGAAATTGCGTGGAATCTTTATCAGGCTATTGCAAAACTACGACCCGAGTGGACCGAAGTCAAGGAATGTGTTGAAGGCGAAACTCTCACTGAAAAAGAGTGCAAGGAAATAAAACCTATGCCTCGTATGGCTATGGTCATTACCCGTAATAAGGATGAAGATAGCGATGAGCTGTACAACTTGTTAGGGAACGATGAATATCGCAAAACCCTTGACAAACAGTTTAAGGCTGAAAAAAGTAATTTCAAGATTGCTATTGTCGTCGATATGTGGATAACCGGTTTTGACGTTCCGAGTCTTGACACGATGTATTGCTTTAAGCCATTGCAGATGCATACGTTGATTCAGACTATTTCACGTGTAAACCGCGTATATCCCGGTAAAGAGAAGGGTCTCATCGTGGACTATCTCGGCATCAAACGACAGATGAATGAGGCACTACATCAATATGGTGGGAACGGCGATGTGGATGGCCCGGATTTAGAAACTATCGAAGAAGCAGTCAAAGTGGTTAAGGATGAACTTGACGTTATTCGCCGAATGTTCAACCGCTTTGATTGGTCTAATTATTTTACAGGCACACCGCTCCAACAACTTGATGTGTTACAAAAAGCAGTAGAGTATATTCAGCAGACTAAGGAGTTGGAAACGCGCTTTATGCGTCATGTCAAGAAGTTGAAAAGCGCATACGACATCTGTTGTAATTCAGACAATCTGACAACAGATGAAGATAACGACATCCATTTCTTTTTTGCTATGCGCAGCATTATCACGAAACTAATTCGAGGGAATGCCCCGGATACCGTTAAGATGAATAAACGCGTGGCTGCTATGCTGAAGGATGCGCTGATTTCTGATTCTGTTGAAGAAATTGCCAAAATAGGCGTAGCGTCCGATAATGAAATAGACCTATTGTCGTCCGACTATATGAAACGGCTTGACCAAATTCCGTACAAAAACACAAAGGTCAAGCTAATGGAACAATTACTCAAGCAAGTAATTGAATCGCTACGTAAGGTCAACAAGCAGAAGGGTGTGGATTTCACTAAACGACTTGAAGATATTGTCAAGAAGTATAATGACCGCTCGGATGATGCTGCCCTCGCTAACGATGTCATTGATGACGTTGTTGGAGAAATGGTTAGATTGATGGAAGAAGTTGCCGAAGAAAGAACAGCCGGTGACTCAATAGGTCTTTCCATTGAGGAAAAGGCTTTTTTTGATATATTGAAATCGGTAGCCGAGAAATATGGATTCATTGACAATTTCCCTGACGATAAGCTGACAGAACTCGCAAAATCCATAAAGACGATGGTTGAGGAACAGTGTGACGTAGAAGATTGGCTTAATCATCCGGATTTACGCGCAACGCTAAAAATGAACGTAATTGTTCTACTCGCTCGTGCAGGATATCCGCCCAAAATCCGCGATGAAGTTTTCAAAGAAATTCTTGATCAAGCCGAAAACTTCAAACGACATGCTGCGCCACGTCCATATTCTACTGACGATAACTCAATTTCAATAGCAGCAGAACCGTAACAAGCGGATAGATGATACTTCTTTAGACTACAGAAGGTGAGACGAAGATTTAGGTTCGGTTTGCCAATGAATCCATGTGGCTAACTGCCTACCTGATGGCGGAGCTTCTTTAACGAAACAAATCAACCATTTCAAAACAGTGCACAATATAAACACTTTTACTTTGGGGGAAGGGTGGTGAGGAGGGGTTGGAGGTCGGTGAGGGTGGTGATGCGGTAGTGGGGGGTGTAGTCGTTGGAGGGGAGTTTGATGTCCTGGGAGTGGATATTGCGGCCGTCGTCGTTGAGTTGTATGGTTGTCCAGCCGAGGCGATTGGGCCATACGAAGTCTTTCATCGGGTTGTCGCCTATGTATATGAAGCGCTCTATGTCGGGATTGAGCCGCATCATGCGCTCGAAGGGGAGGGGTAGGAATTTTTCTGCCCCGATGGCTTCGGAGATTGAGATGTTGGCTGCGGACACTATGGCGTCCAGACCGAGAGCCTGGATTTTGTTTGACTGCGTCACCTTGCGCCCATCGGTTATGATAGCGAGGCGGAATCCGCAGGCTTGCAGGTCGTTGAGCACTGCAAGCGATTCTTCGGCTTTAATGTCGGGGAAGTGTGTGCGGTAGATGCTGACCATCTCGGGAATACCTATTTTGCAGATTATGGCATACTGCTCCGCTCGGTTTGTGATGTATTCCTGCAATGAATCAAATGCGTTGACAGGAGCGTTGACCATAACATCTACCATCTCGTCGTAGTCAAATACTCCGCTCTCCTGCGCTACGGTACGGGCTACGGCACGGTAGCCCGACATGACGAAGTCACACTCCTTGTAGAGTGTGTCGTCGAGGTCAAACGCTACCAGCAGATTCTCCATCAGGCGGTGTATTCGTTGATGAGTTGCGCTACACGGCGTATCTGTTCGTCGGAGTGGGTGGTGGAACTCGGCAAACAGAGTCCATGGTCAAACAGTCGCTCCGACACGCCGTTGAGGTAGGCGGGAGCGTCGGCGTAGATGGGCTGCATGTGCATCGGACGCCAGAGCAAACGTGTCTCAATCTTATGCTCGGCAAGGAGTTCGCGCAGGCGGTCAGCTGTGACCGGCGAACTGCCTTTCAGCAATATGGTAGAGAGCCAGTAATTGGAATCGAAGTCGGAAGAGGGATTGCATTGCACGGTGACGTTGGCGTTGTCTCGCAGCAATTCAACGTAGATGTCGTGGATAGCTCGCCGACGGGCTATGCGGTCGGGCAGTACCTCCATCTGCGCGCAGCCTATGGCAGCGCTCACGTTGCTCAACCGATAGTTGTAGCCGATTGATTCGTGATAGTAGTATGGACGGTTTTCGCGGGCCTGCGTCGCAAGGAACAGCGCTCGCTTGGCGCTCGCCTCGTCGGGACACACAAGTGCGCCACCTCCCGAGGTGGTTATCATCTTGTTGCCGTTGAAACTGAGTATGCCGAAACGTCCTATCGTACCGCATTTGCGTCCACAGTATTCCGAACCGATAGCTTCGGCGGCATCTTCCACGACGGGAATACCGTATTCCTGCGCCACGGCCATAATCTCGTTCATCTTGGCCGGCATACCGTAGAGATGGACTACAATAATAGCTTTAGGTTTGCGTGAAGTGGCGGCGATGCGAGCTTCTATAGCTTCTCGGAGCAAAGCGGGATCCATGTTCCATGTGTCAGCCTCGCTGTCGACAAACACCGGGGAGCCACCGAGGTAGACGATAGGATTGGCCGACGCGGCAAACGTCATCGACTGACATATAACCTCATCGCCTTTCCCTACACCGAGAATGTCGAGCGCGAGATGCACGGCGGCGGTTCCTGCACTGAGTGCCACCACATTGTCGACGCCGAGAAATCCGTCGAGCAACTTCTCAAAACGGTTGACATACGGTCCCAGCGGAGTTATCCACGTAGAGTCAACGGCATCAGTCACATATTTATTTTCATTACCCGCCAAGTGAGGCAACGATAATTTAATCCATTCTTCCATAGCTATATGTTTATCATCACTTTCCAACCTGAATCCAACCTCCGCGCAAAATTACTAAAAATTAATGAGCCGCGGAAATAATTATTCCATCGGAAAAAGGCCCGGAGCGCATCAGTAGGGTTTACGATATTTGTCGGGGTTGGCATCTTCGAGGATGCTCAGGTAGGAGTTGTAGCGCGACTGGGCTATGAGTCCGTTTTCGAGAGCTTCCAACACGGCGCAGTGGGGCTCGTGGGTGTGAGTGCAGTTGTTGAAACGGCAGTCTGCTCCTATCTTGAATATCTCTGGGAAGAAGTGCGAGGCTTCGTATTCGTCCATCTCGATGGTGCCGAATCCTCTTACACCCGGAGTGTCGATAAGGTAACCGCCCTCTTCGCCCGGCAATTGGAACATCTCTGAGAAGGTGGTGGTGTGGGTACCTGTGTCGTGTACCTCCGATATAGCGGCCGTGCGTAGGTCGAGGCCCGGGATAAGGTCGTTGATAAGGGTTGTCTTGCCCACACCCGAGTTGCCTGAGAGTAATGTCGTTTTACCGGCCAAAAGCGAGCGCAGTTGGTCGACCCCGTCACCACGTTTGGCTGAAATCTCCACTACGGTATAGCCGATTGAGTCATAGAGGTATCGGACAGCTTCAAGCAGTTCGAGGTCCTCTTCATCTTCCAGCAGGTCAATCTTGTTGATTACAAGTATTGCCGGCACGCGGTAGGCTTCGGCTGTAGCGAGAAAGCGGTCGATAAACGTAAGCGAAGTGGTAGGATGGGCCAGCGTTACAATAAGCAGCGCCTGATCGAGATTCGACGCAAGTATGTGCGACTCTTTGGAAAGGTTGCTCGCACGGCGTATTATATAGTTCTTGCGGGGGAGGATATCGGTGATAAAAGCCGTTCCTGATTCGTTCTCTATGATTTTCACGCGGTCGCCTACGGCAATGGGGTTAGTGGAGCGTATTCCCTTAAGTCGGAAATTTCCCTTTATCTTGCAGTCAATTTCTGCGCCCTCATCTGTGCGTACCACATACCAGCTTCCGGTGTTTTTTATTACCAATGCCTCCATGAATTTTCTTTTTTCTATAACTAAAACCAAAATTAAGCAATTTGGTTGACATAAAAAAGTATTTTTAGCTCGATTTTAAATCAGTTGATAATCAGTATTTTATGAATATTAAATTTTCTTTTCTCCTGATTTACTGATAAATAAAGAATGGAGTATAGTGTAAATATCAACTTAAAGTGTTAAATTTGCACAAAAATAGAGAACCAAATTCAATTAAATTCCATTATATTAATAGTATAACCTTTAAAAATTTAGAATGATGAATGTAGAAGTTATTGGTACATGGGCAGGACTTGTGTGGAATGCACTCAACGAAGCCGATGTTTTGGGCACCAAGCAGCTCAAGAAAATAACCAAACTTAAAGAAAAAGAACTTTACGCGGCTCTTGGCTGGTTAGGCCGTGAGAACAAAATCACAATCCAGGAAAATCCTGAGGATGAAAAAGAATTGTTGATTACCCTCGTTCAGGAATAATAAACGTTCCGAACTACACCTATATCTAAAGCGGGTGTGCCGATAAGGAATCAGGCACACCCGCTTTGTTTTCTTAGCCTACAGCTCTACGTTGCGGCGCAGGCGGCTGAGGTGGGTAGGCGTTACTTTAAGGTATGAAGCGATGTCGCGGAGTGAATAGAGAGAGAAGAGGTCGGGGTGCAGCGAGATCAGTTCGTTGTACCGCTGTTGAGGTGTCTTGGTATACAAGTCCTTGTAACGGTCATATACGGTATTAAATACAGCCTCGGTCGCTTCCATCACCATTTGCTGCAGGTGCTCGTCCCCGGCAAGTCTTTCACGGAGGGTAGCGGTAGGGACGCACCATATATCACACGACGACTCAGCTACGACAGCGAGCCGCGCACTCATGCCGCGAATTGAAAACGGGAAATCAGCCACAAGTTCACCGGTAAATTCAAACCCCATTACCGACTCATCTCCGGTCGCATTGCAGGCTACGTATTTCAGCGTACCCTGCTCGATGTAGCCGATATGCTTTGCAACTTCGCCTTCCCTGAAGAAATGCTCGCCGCGCTCAAAGTGCTTCAACGTGCCCTCCTTGAGACATAGCTCTTTCCAATACTCCGCCACAGGGGAGTCAATATATGTATTGAATTTCTTGCTGTTCATATTCTCAACTTTAACTTTATAAGTAACTGTTCAGCATCTACTTAGTTTTAAACAGTTACTTATTATACGGTTAATATACACTATTAAATAGGCGGAATGTTAAAATATACGGAAATCAGAAACCGAGTAGGGCTTTGACGCGGACGGGATTGGCTCCGAGGGCTATTGCACGGTCGGCATCGGTATGGGCGTCGGCTGTGAGGTAGCGCTTCTTGTTGAGGATAGCGCGACAGAGGTATAGCTCGGAGTAGTCGGGGTCGAGCTGCAGACCGTCGGCTATATCTTCGGAGGCGTCGACAAGGCGGTCGAGCTGAAGGGCGCACATAGCGCGGCCTGCGAAATACTCGGCGCAAGGAGCGGCCGACAGCAGCCGTGTATAATATGAATTGGCGTTCTCGTAATCATCGGTTATGGTGTAGAGCGATGCGAGAGCTATAAGGGTTTCCTCTTTGTCGGGGCGAAGTGTCTCGAGGTGTTGAAGGTCGGCGAGAGCGTCCTCAAAGAATCCGTTATAGAGATACAGCAATCCTCGGAACAGGTATGTGTCGGCATACGACGGGTCGAGCAACTCTATACGGTTATAGTCGCCGACGGCCTCGACTACGCGGCCCATCGCCGTGTACACCTTGGCGCGGTTGGCAAGAATGGTTACGGAGGCAGGAGCAGCGGCATTGGCCTGTGTAAGGGTTTCGATTGCGAGAGAGTCGTTTCCCGCATAGTGGCGTATCATGCCCAGATTGGATAGCAGCATGGCATCGGTGGCGTCGTCGGTGCGACGGCCAAGGATTGATACTATCGCTGAGTCGGCTTCCTCCCATGAGCCCTGCGCGATGTAACGCTCTATTTCGGCCCATGTCGACACTGTTTCGTCCTCGATGTCGGCCGCCGAGACGCCCCATGAAGAAAGTAATATTAATGACAGAATGTATAGGATTCGACCGGTAGTTTTCATAAATGACTGAATTTCAAAATCAACTAATCTTATGTATTGAAGAATATGCCGCAAAGTTATACATTTTTAGTAAAAATTATTTGTAAGAAAACTATAAATGAGTTAATTTTGTATCGATGAATCACGTAATACGACATATTGAATATCTTGTGCGTCGGCATGACTGCGTAGTTTTGCCGAAATGGGGCGCATTTATTGCTGATTATCAGCCGGCCTGCTTCGACGAGAAGCTCGGACTGATGTATCCCCCCATGCGCGAGCTGTCGTTCAGCGCGAGTGTCGACTATAACGACGGACTTCTTGCATCGTCAATAGCGCGTAAAAATGGTATTCCGTTTGCGCAGGCGTCGCGAATCGTTGAGGAGGAACTTAGCTCGATGAAGCATCAGCTTAGTCTTGACGGCGAGATTTCCCTTGGCAAGGTAGGCCGTTTCATCAAGCAGGACGAAGTGTCGGTCATTTTCGAGCCCGCTGCAATGCAGGCGGCATTAGGAAGCATGGGTTTCGGCACTATGGCTGTCAAGCCTTTGCTCTGTAAGGTAAAGGAGGAAGCGATAAATGCCGGTCGCATCGAGACTCCGCGTCGCGGTCGTCTGTCACGCATAGGACTGCGTGCGGTAAAAGCTGCCGCAGCTGTTGCTGTAGCAGTCGGTATATCGGTGGCATTGCTTCGCCCGTCGCTCTTCAACCGGGATAATGACGATATGGCATCCATAGCTCCCGTAATGGCGCAGCGTTCAACGCAGTCTACTTCGATTGCTCCCGCCGTCAAGGAGACCAAGACTCTCAATATCCCTATTCCCGAAGAGGATGCTGCCAAGGATGCGCAGGTAACCGTGCATGATGTTGAGGCATCGACTACTTCTGATGAAGTGGAAACTGTTGTTGCAGAGCAATCTGAGCCGTCAATCAGAATCAACGGCGACGACCGTTATTGCCTCGTGGTCGCATCGCTTCCCTCGCAGGCCCTCGCCGAACAGTTTATCAGAGAAAACAAATCGTTTGACCTCGGAGTGCTTTCTAAAGATGGCAAATATCGTGTATATGCCGCAACCGGCAATACTATCAACGAGGTTCTGAAAAGCAAGGAAACGGCTGCGATAAGCGGTAGTTTTGCAGACTCATGGGTGTGCTCGATGCGATGAAACCTGTTCGCCTTTAAATCATAAATTACTAATTAATCCCGCTAATATGGAAAATTTGCATGACCTGCTCGTTAAACGACGCAGCATACGCCGTTATAAACAGGAACCGCTCGATGCGGAGTCAGTCAAACTTATACTCGAAGCCGGATTGATGGCTCCGACATCAAAAAATTCACGCGCATGGCAGTTCATCGCTGTTGATGATGCCGATATGTTGCAGCGCCTGAGCCAGTGCAAGCAGGCCGGTGCAATGCCCGTTGCCAAAGCTGCTCTCGCAATTGTAGTGGCTGTTGATGCTACCAAGTCGGAGGCGTGGATTGAGGATGCCTCGGCTGCCGCTTCATATATGCAGCTGCAGGCCGCTGATCTCGGTATCGGTTCATGCTGGGTTGAGGTGCGCGACCGTTACCAGATGGATGGCACCCCCGCCAACGAATATGTGCAGGAACTGCTCGGTATTCCCGAAGAGATTTCCGTAGTTTGTATTCTCACATTCGGTTATCCTGACGAGGACCGCAAGCCCTGCGACACTTCAAAACTACATTGGGAAAACGTACATATAGGAAGCTATAAAGCAAACGACTAATGCTGAGGGTGTTGCTGCGATATTGTCGGCAACATCCTTTGTCATTTTATAGACTGCCGCGGACAGTCCGCTGATATAGAATTGTTTACGTATACTCGTGTTGTTATATATTACTCGTGTTGTTATATATTTTGAGAATTTTCCGGGGTTATGATTAAGTCATGTGTGATTATAGGATCGGGTAATGTTGCCACTCATCTTGCTGCGGCGCTGTCCCGACATGTTGAAATCAAACAGATATATAGCCGAAACCTCGCTCATGCTGAGGAACTTGCGGGCACGCTTTCGCCTGCGTGCCGTGCGGTTGATAGTGTCGATGCGATTGACCGCGATGCCGACCTTTACATCATGGCCGTCACCGACGACAGCATAAAGGAGCTGTTGGAGAAGATAAAAGGTTGTGACGCAGGAGTGTGGGTACACACTTCGGGCAGCGTAGATATGGATGTATTCGCAGGGCTGAGACCGCGGTACGGCGTGTTCTATCCTTTGCAGACATTCTCCAAACATAAGGCGGTGAATATGAGAGAAGTGCCCATGTTTATCGAAGGAAGTGACGAAGCGACTTCTTCGGAATTGACCGAACTTGCCGAAAAGATAAGCAATAAAGTGAGTCCGCTTACGTCGGAAGGCCGACGCAGACTGCATATAGCGGCCGTATTTGCCTGTAACTTCGCTAATTACATGTGGACCATAGCCGACCGTCAGCTGCGATTATGCGGTACTGACATTCATGCTCTCGACCCATTGTTGCGTGAGACGTTGGAAAAGATTTCGACCATGACCCCCGAAGAAGCGCAGACCGGCCCCGCGCGTCGCGGCGATACGAAAGTGATGAACCGCCATATCGGCATGCTCGACGGAGTGGATGCGCAGCTTTATGAACTGATTTCCCGACAAATTTTTAATACTTATCATGAGTAAAATTGACTATAACTTAAAGAAAATCAAGGCTTTCGTCTTTGACGTAGACGGCGTTTTATCTCCCGCGACAGTACCCATGACCGAGGATGGGATGCCGGCGCGCATGGTTAATGTGAAAGATGGCTATGCGATGCAACTCGCTGTAAAACACGGATATAAGATAGCAATTATTACCGGCGGGACCGGAAAATCGTTGGTTTTGCGGTATAAGGCGCTGGGTATCAATGATGTATATATGGGGTCATCAATGAAGCTGCCTATCTTTGAGAAGTGGGCCGCTGATAATCAGCTTGATATGTCGGAAATTGCATACTTCGGCGATGATATTCCCGACTACGAATGCATGAAAACGGCCGGACTTTCGGTGGCACCCGCCGATGCTGACATTGATATTAAGTCAGTGGCACGATATATTTCGCCTGTGACGGGAGGCTATGGTGTTGCACGTGAGGTAATTGAAGAGGTAATGAAAGCTAACGGCGACTGGCTTTCTACTGAAAAAGCCTTTGGTTGGTAGTGGGGAGTCATTTGGCGTAATGGTCTTGAATTACTTTGTTGTATTGTAACGTATTGAATTATAAGAATATAGTTGATAATGAAGAAGATATTGTTGGGGAGCGGTTCTCCGAGACGTAGAGAGCTGTTGTCGATGATGGACGTTGATTATGAGGCGGTTAAGTTGCATGATGTGGAGGAGGTATATCCTGATACATTGGCTGCTGAGGATGTTCCGGCTTATCTTTCCAGACTTAAAGCGCAAAGTTATGTCAATCAGTTGAAAGATAATGAATTACTTATTACAGCCGATACCGTAGTAATAATTGATGGCGATATTTTGGGTAAGCCGAAAGATGCCGAGGATGCAGTGAGAATGCTGTGCCGACTTTCGGGAGCTAAACACAAGGTAATCACCGGAGTATCCCTTACGAGCAACGACGGAATACACACTTTTGACGAAGTGACCGAAGTTGAGTTCAATGAGGTCCCGGAGGCTGAAATCCGTAGCTATGTGGCAAAGTATCAGCCGTTTGATAAAGCCGGCTCGTATGGCATTCAGGAGTGGATAGGGCTTGTTGCTATCAAGAAAATTGACGGCTGTTTCTATAACGTGATGGGACTTCCTACCGCTACGCTTTATCGCGAAATGAAAAAGATAGGCGCATTTTAATCGACTGACAACCGGATGTCGAACTGATTGTTGGGGGGAATCAGTGATAATGAGCCGCTTATGAGGCGGTTTTGATTGTCAAATATCGGGGTTGATTGAGCGTCACAGGATTGAGCTTTCCCGGATTGAGCGTTGCCGGATGAATTGTCGTGGTTGGAGCCGATATAGGTGACTGTCATAGAGCCTGTCAGTTCGGGCGGGATGATGTCGCGGGCAAGACGATGGGATACGTAGCCCATTGTATTGCGCAGGTTAAGTTCTACGCATGGTGCAATGCGGTAACCGCCTGATATATCAGCATATACCATCATATCGATGCCACATACTCCTGTGTAGTTATCGCCGATAAGCTCGGTAAGGATAACTTCGAGGGCTGACCTTGTCTTTTCGAGAACAGATGCATCTACATAGCGGTTAATCAGACTGTTAAGATGGTTTTCCGACGCAATGATATTTCCTGCATAATTGCCTCCGGGCAATGTGCTGAAAACTGACAATCCTATATATTTTGCTCCAGCCTCAGAGATGTCAAACAACATGGCGAAGTCAATGAGTTTGTCGAGTTTCGGTTCGACGAGAATGCAACCCTGATTGCGGATGATACCTCGGGAGAGATCGAGAATGCGGTCGTGGTTCATGCGGTCGGAGTAGATGACGCCGCGTCCGCTTGACGACCACGGTGATTTTATTACGTGGCCCGAGCCGTCGCGCAGCAGTTTTTCAAGAGTGGCAACGTCAGTTACCTCAATCGGCATGGAGACTTCAATCCCGTAGCTTTCGAGCTGCTGATTGATAATGACCGATGAATGACGATGGGACAGTTCGCGGATACGTTGTATCTGACCGTCATCCGGCATTATGGAGCGAGGAATACCGAGGCGGGACAGGTTGTCGGCAATGGCGCGTGACCAGCCCCAGGGGCGCGCGGCTTCAATACGCTCCGCAACGTCGGGGGTGAATACACGTATATTCTTGCCGGAGAGCGGTGTGACAGTTTCGAGCCACGCCGCGTCAGCTGAAGAAGAACCGACTATATAGTCACCTTGGCCGGCAATCCACGCCATAAGCATGGCTCCAGCTTCGCGCAGCAGACGGGCGTTGCGCGGAGGAGTGAAGTTGCTCAGGTTGTTGCCGAGAGCTATATCGTTGTCAGGATTGAAAATCCACAGATTGTTCATTGCCTTAGTGATAAGTAACTGTTTAAAATAATTTTGTACAGTTACATGGGTTAAAGTGACTGCAAAGGTAGCAAATTTTCAACATTATATACCACTTATCAACAACTGATTGCGGCAATATTTTCAAATGATTATCTTTGTTACAGGTAAGTTGAAGAAAGGATAGAAGAAGGATAGAAGTATGAGCGATATTATTAAACTGTTACCCGACTCCGTTGCCAATCAGATTGCGGCCGGAGAAGTGATTCAGCGTCCTGCATCGGTTGTAAAAGAGCTGGTGGAGAACGCCGTAGATGCAGGTGCTACGAATATCACCGTAGTGCTGAAGGATGCAGGCCGAACGTTGATACAGGTAGTGGACAATGGTTCGGGAATGTCGCCAACCGATGCCCGAATGGCTTTCGAGCGACACTCGACCTCGAAAATTACCGTGGCTGACGACCTGTTTTCGCTGCGCACGATGGGATTTCGCGGAGAGGCATTGGCGTCAATTGCAGCCATCGCGCAGGTGGAACTTATTTCGATGCGCCGTGAAGATACCGTAGGCACACAGTTGCTCATATCAGGCTCGAAGGTAGAGTCGCAGCAACCTGCGGCAGCTGCCCCGGGCACGAATCTCATGGTCAAGAACATATTCTTCAACGTCCCCGCCCGCCGCAAATTCCTGAAGAAGGACTCCGTGGAGTTGAACAACATACTGCACGAGTTTGAACGGCTTGCGCTGGTCAATCCCGACCTTGACCTCACAATCATACACAATGACATGACACTCCACCAGTTGCGCCACGGTTCGCTCAAGCAGCGCATCGGCAACCTGTTCGGTAAATCAATGGAGCGTCAGCTCATACCGATAGAAACGGAGACCTCCATTGTCAAGATAACAGGATTCGTGGGGCTGCCGGAGAATGCCCGCAAGCGCGGCGCATTGCAATATCTTTTTGTCAACGGCCGCAATATGCGTCACCCGTACTTCCACAAAGCCATCCTCAACTGCTACGAACAACTGATACGTCCCGAAGAGCAGCCTAATTATTTCGTTAATTTTGAGGTAGACCCGTCGACAATCGATGTCAATATCCATCCTACGAAAAATGAAATAAAATTTGAGAACGAGCAGGCAATATGGCAGATACTCAATGCGGCTGTAAGGGAATCGTTGGGCAAATTCAACGCAGTGCCCTCGATTGATTTTGACCGCGACAACGACGTGCCGGAGATACCCGCGTTCAATCCCAACGCCGAGGTAATACCCGACTTCTCGGCGTCGGCCGACTATAATCCTTTCGCAGAGAGCGAAGTCGCTTCGCCGTCGTCACCATCGTCATGGCAGGGAAGCCGCTCAGCCGGACTTGACAACTGGGAGATGTTGTTTCAGTCATTTGAGAAGGGACGAGAAGAGACAATTCATCCCGACAGCGACACACTGTTTGGCGGAGGCACAACAGGTGTGGCCGGCAATGACATAGTAGCCAGCCGTATCAATGCTGATGATGAGTTTATCGAACCGACGGTGGATAAAAGCGTAGGCGGAGAGGGGACACCCAAGTCAACCATACAGCTCAATGACAAGTATATAATAACCCCTACGGCAACCGGATTGCTTATCATCGACAAGCACCGCGCCCATGTCAGAGTGCTGTATGAAACTTATGCCAAAAGTTGTGCCGACGCGCCATTACCGTCGCAGAAAGTAATGTTCCCCGAGGCAGTCAACCTGACGCCTGCGCGTATCGCAATACTCAACGAGTACAGAAAAGAAATTGCAGAGATGGGGTTTGACCTGGAGTCGATGGCAGCAGATACGTGGGTAATCAATGGCATACCTGCGGGAATATCGGACAGCGACAACGTGCAGCTGCTGACCTCGCTGCTCGACGACCTGCAGATCGGAACGGATGTTACGCAGCGCAGTGTACGCCAGTCAATAGCGTTGCATCTTGCCAAGGCAGCGGCAGTGAATGCCAACCGCCAACTGAGCGATAGTGAAGTAGAACATCTTCTCAGTAACCTGTTCAGTCTGTCGACTCCGGCCTATACGCCCGACGGCAACAAGGTGATAGCCGAAATCTCCACACCCGAGATTCGGAGCCTGTTTTAATCGGCGAGGAAACGGATATCATTATGTGATATGAGGTTTCTACAACTATCTTCTACAACTATCTAAGAGCTAAAGAAATAAAGGAGCTAAGGGAACTGTCGGTGGCGTCATTATTCCGTGATGTCACCGATTTCCATTATGTTTTTCTCGAAGTTGTCGCGGTCATATGCGCGGTTGCGGAGTTTGTTGCGATAGGTGTAGATGGTGTTGACCGAGTAGTTGAGAATGATGGCAACCTGGTTGGTGTCGTCAAGGCCGAGGCGCATGAAGGCAAGTATGCGCAGGTCGTTGTTGAGTAGTTCGTCCTCTTTCAGGACGATTTTCTCTTTTAGAAGAGCATTGACATCATCAATAAAAGTAGGGTAGATGTGGAGGAATGCGTTGTCGAAAAGTTTGTAGAACTCCTCGCTCTGCTCTTCCACGAGTTTACCTGACTTCGTGATTTTGTAGAGGTCGTCGACCTGTCCCGATGATATTTTACGGTTGGCGATTTTACAGAACTGATTAAGTTTGTCGATATAGATGGAGCACAATCGCAGGAACTGGCTGATGTATATCTCCTTGACGTGGTTGGCATTCTGGAGTTTTGTTTTGAGTTGATTTTGTTTCACCATCTGGTTGCGTAGTGCGATAAGGGCAATCACGAGAACGATGAGAATGACGATGAAACAAGTGAAGATAAGGTAGTTGCGATGCTGCCAGGCATTCACCTGATCGGCGTGGGCCTTTTGGATAAGAGGGAGAGCCGACGAGGATTGCACAATACGCATCATGGCGTTACACTCCACAGCATTGGTGAGAGCTACCGAGAGATAGTCGTAGGCACGGTCAATGTTGCCCGACTCCGACATCTTGACACCCAGTTCCTGAAGCGACATAACCTCGCGTACCGAGCCTTTAATGTCGGCAATAGCCGAGAGAGCGAGATAGTAGGTCTCCTCATTGCTATCGTCTTTCTCGCGCGCGATAGTAGCGAGCATATGGCAGGCACGTGCATAGAGATTGCTCGTGGGGGTGATGTGGTCAAGCAATTCAAGGAGCACAACCTTCGCCCTCTTGTAGTCACCGGCAGCGATAAGGTTCTCACCATAGTTCAAATCATAAGTCATGGAATTCTTATCCAGAACTTTGAGAAGAGAATCGCGGTTGGCTTTGACTTTCTCGTTCCACATCCGGTGAACTTCAGGATATTTGTCGAAGAAAGATGCTACGTAGGAGTACATCTGACGGCCGCAGTTATAGTAGAACGGCATTTCGTGAGCAGGAATAGCCTTATAATTGATTGACTCAAACTCCTCGACACCCTCATTGATAAAACCTGAGAGGGGGAGCACAGTTGACCTTTTCGCGCGGAAACGGAATGTGTTGACCGAGTCGCGGTCGACGCGTGCTTTTTCAAATCCCCGTGTGTAATAAATCAGGGCTGAGTCGTTGTTGAACGAGCTGTAAAGGTCGCCGAGCTGCATTATAAGTTCGAGTTCGCGTTCGGTAGGGATATTTCCTGTCAGTCGGTTGCGGATAGAGTCGATACTCACTTCGCGCGCGTTGATATAGGAAGAGCGTTTCACAATCTCATGGTCAAGTTGATTGAGAACTTCTTCGACGTCGGCATCGGTTATGGCTGATGATGTTGCAGATACTAATGTGATGCAAATCAGAGTTAAGGTAAGTAGCAGTCGGTACATGCAAGAATGAATATAATGAAGAAATTCAGGGTAAAAATTACTTCAGTTTCACAAATATAATAAGAAATAGGTAATTTGAGAAAGAATCAGGAAAAAATCGTTGGAAAAGAGATAAAATGTGAGCCGGAAGGACGCTTATATAGAGTTTCAATTAGAAAATAGGGCGACGTTTAGGAGAATTGCAGGAGAATGTGTATATTAGCGAAGTGATAATTGAGAATATTAGCCAAGTGATATAAAGCTGACCGAAATGAAATTTGATACATTACTGCATTTTGACATAAAACAGGCCAATAATGCGCCATCATGGGGCAATTCGTTTCTGACGGTTCTCGACTCGGTAGAGAAAGTCGATGCCGAGTTTCAACTGCCGCGTAAGAATCTCACTGTGATACTGATAGTATGCATCAAGGGAACGCTCAGGCTGGACTATGATATGATGTCATCGACGCTCGATGGCCGTTCCATCATGGTGCTCCTGCCGGGCCATAAGATAAAGGCATACACTCCTTCGGATGATTTCGAGGGATTTATGATTTCGTCGGCATTGTCCAATCTGGCAAATATGTTTCCGTTGATGTCGCGATTGCTTATATGTTCGCTGCACTACAAGGAGAATCCGACAATAAAACTTGACGAGGAAGAGTTTTCCAATCAAGTGTTGTTTCGCGACCTGTTGAAGCACAAACTGGAATCGACCGACCATTACGACACGATTGTGGTAAATAAATTGTGTGAAGCGATATTTTGTGAGACGCTCAATGACTACTCGAAGCGTATTCATGGCAGCATTGACTCCAAGTGCAGCCGAGGCGATGCGCTGTTCTACAAATTTATAGTAGAGGTAGAGAACAGTTTCAAAAAGGAGCGTTCGGTGGCTTATTATGCCGACCGTATGTGCGTGTCGCCCAAGCATCTGTCGGCCGTAGTCAAAGAGATAAGTGGTCGCACGGCCGGCGAATGGATTGACTTCTATGTGGTCAATGAGATAAAACATATGCTCACCTCAACCGATTTGTCGATACAGGAAATCAGTTGCAGGCTTCACTTTGTCAATCAGTCATTTTTCGGCAAATATTTCAAAAGCCACGTCGGCGTATCCCCGCGAGAATACCGCAACCGCATGTTGTAAAACCGGGAGGTTGTGGAATAGTAAATGCTGACGTGCAGGATGTTTTGCCATGCACGTCAGCATTTTATTTTGTTTTGTTGTTTGTATGGGTTGAATTCCCTTTATGCACGGAATAGGGCAGAGGGGGTGTAGAGCCGTAGAAGCGGGGGATGGTGGGGATTACAATTTATGAAGGTCGTGGCCCATAAGGTTTTTCTTTGCTGTCATGTAGCTGAGATTGTAGTTGTTGGGCTCGATTTCGATGGGGACGTTTTCTACGACGTTGAGACCGTAGCCCTCAAGGCCAATACGTTTTACGGGATTGTTGGTCATGAGTCGCATGTCGGAGATGCCGAGGCTGCGAAGTATCTGAGCGCCGACTCCGTAATCGCGTTCGTCGGCTTTGTGGCCCAGCAGTATATTGGCTTCGACGGTATCGTGGCCTTCCTCCTGGAGTTTGTAGGCCTGTATCTTGTCCATAAGACCTATGCCGCGACCCTCCTGATTGAGATATACGACAGCGCCGCGACCCTCTTTTTCAATCATTTCGAGAGCTTTGTGGAGCTGATCGCCGCAATCGCATCGTTTTGAGCCGAATATATCGCCGGTGGCGCATGAAGAGTGAACGCGCACGAGGACGGGTTCGGGAGTGGTCACGTCGCCCTTGATGATGGCGATATGCTCCAGACCATTGTTTTTCTGACGGAATGGGATAAGGCGGAAGTGGCCGTAGCAGGTGGGCATGTCGACCTCAACGCCGCGTTCAACAAGGCTCTCGCGCGAATTGCGGTAAGCGATAAGATCCTTGATGGAGATAAGTTTCAGCCCCCATTCCTTGGCACGCTGTTTGAGTTCGGGCAGACGGGCCATGCTACCGTCGTCGCTCATGATTTCCATGAGGGCGGCAACGGGCTGCAAGCCTGCGAGGCGGGCGAGGTCAACGGCAGCCTCGGTGTGGCCGGAGCGGCGAAGCACACCGGCATCCTGCGCGTAGAGCGGATTGATATGGCCGGGGCGACCGAAGGTTTCGGGAGTAGAATCGGGGTCGGCCAGCGCACGGATAGTGGCGCAGCGGTCGTTGATTGAGACGCCGGTAGAGCAGCCTTCAAGTTTGTCGACGGTGATAGTGAAAGGAGTGCCGAGCACCGAGGTGTTGTTATCGACCTGACGGGTGAGGTCAAGCTCCTTGCAGCGCGAAATAGTCATGGGCACGCAGAGCACACCGCGTGCATTCTTGAGCATGAAGTTGACCTGCTCGGGAGTGATTTTCTCCGCTGCGACAATGAGGTCACCCTCGTTCTCGCGGTCCTCGTCGTCAACTACTATTACCATTTTACCCTCGGCAAAATCAGCGAGAGCATCTTCAATCGTATCTAATTTAATATCTTCCATAATGTATAAATAGAAGTTGTAACCTGTGAATCAATCATTCGCTTTACCAATCATTCGCTTTGATCGATGCCGTCGTTGCCGATACCGACCTGGGCATTGTCGCTGACTGTGGCACCACCGGCAGCCTCCTCAGTGAAGATGCCGCGCAACGTTGCGTTGTCATCAATCATGGCGTCAAATTCGCGGGGATTGATTCGATAGGGATATTTATTTAATATTGATATTACCTTATAATTTCGTGAGTTGGCCAGATAGTCAATCATCGCATTCATTGAACGCATACACACGGCAGATTGTTTCGAGCCGAAGAGCCGTACAGCTACGCGGCGAAGGATGAACATCTTCTTATAGCTGTCGCTATAGGCGCGAATGTCGCGGTCAAACGCATCGACGGAAGCCAGAGCCTTGTCGGGAGTTACCTCAGTGAGGATGAACTCCTTAGGCTCGAGAGTGCGTTTATGCTTGCCGCGCAATCGTGCCCAGAGAGCTTTGTAAGCATCGAGGTTGAACACGGCGGAGTCGTGCATGGCCTTGTAGGTGAAAAAGACACCGAGGGGGAGGAGGATGGCCGAACTGAGCCACATGCCCTCGATGACCCCGATTTTGCCATCCTTTGCCATCTTCAGACCGGTGTTATCGATGATATAGTAGATGATAAAAAGGATGACCGACACCACGAGCGGCAGACCGATACCACCCTTGCGAATGATAGCGCCGAGCGGGGCACCGATAAAGAAGAATATGATGCAGGCGAAAGAGAGTGTGTATTTCTTTTGCAGTTCTATGCCGTGGCGGCGCAGTGACTTGCGGTCCTCCTCCATTACCTTGCTTTTGTACTCGTAGTCAGTCTTGATGCTGCGGGCTTTGAAGAGAGCCTGATTTATGATTGTAGACTCCTGAATGATGGCGTTGTTGCCGAGCACCGAGTCAACATCGAGAGGGGTGTCGAGCGTGATTTCCTCCTGGGGAACGCGCTGCGAGCCTTCGGCAGTGTTGACGGTGCGGTAGTAGGGAATCGAGAGATACGGTTTCTCCTTTATTTCGGTGGCATAGGTGTAGCCTACGCTGTCGATGCGTGCCTGAATGGAGTCCATCGTGTGGTGGAGCTCGGCGATGTTTTTACCTACGTACTGCTTGCGCATGGTCGACTCGTCCATGCGGTTGAAGTTGGCGTCAAAAGGAATGAGAATATCTTTCTGAGCAAAGGTTTCGCGGCGGTAGGGGAGATTGTTGGACTGCACGCCGGCAGTGTTGGAGCGGAGATTTTCAAACTGCTCTCCCTGATAGATATTGAGCAGGAGTTTTGTCTTGTCGGGAGTAAGGGAAATCCTGCCGGAGTCAGCGAGAATGATGCGGGTGTTGTCGACACCGTTGCTCATGTCATAGATGATAATATCGTAGAGCGAACCGTTTTCCGGATTTTTTTCATCGACGTAGATGTTGATACCGGGAATCTGGTCGTAGAAAGCCTTTTCGGGAATCTCCATTTCGGGCGATTTCTGCTTCATGGAGTAGAGCAGAGTGTACATCTTTACCTGAGCCATCGGCAATATGTTGTTCTGGAAGAAGAACGCGCCGGCGGCTATGAGAAGAATGGTAATGATGAGTGGGCGCATGGCTTTGAGCAACGAGATGCCGGAGGCTTTCATTGCGGTAAGTTCAAACTTCTCGCCGAGGTTACCGAATGTCATGAGCGATGCAAGCAGGATGGCAAGCGGGAGCGCCATCGGCACCATGGTCAACGCGGCATAGAAAAAGAGCTCGCCGATGGAGGCTATGTCAAGTCCTTTGCCCACGAGGTCATCGATGTATTTCCAGAGGAACTGCATCAACACGATAAACAGGCAGATAAAAAACGTCATCACAAACACCGGAAGGAATGTCTGCAACATGAACGTGTATAATCGCTTGGGACGGAACATCTATTGAAAACTGATTATGCCTGAATTAATTTGCTTTAAGTAGAAGTATTCTTCAACATCTACTTATATTAAAAAATATGAGTACAAAGTTACTCATTTTGGGATAGTGTGCAAAATTAATGGTAATGAAATTGAGCCGCGCCCTTTGGAACGGGTCAAAAAGAGAGAGGCCGCGACGATGAGTCACGGCCTCTCCCGGTATAGGTTATGGGTATTATTTAATAGACGAGCTGGAAATCGTCAATCCACATTTTAGACTTGCCTCCGCAGAAGTAGTCGCCGTAGCGTGATGCCGAGCAGGTGACGGCGATGTTGGCGGCCTTGACATCGTTGCGGAAGTATTCGATGGGAACTTCAAATTCAACCATGCCACTTTCGGCGGTAGCATCAATGATGAGCTGACCGTAGCCGATAACGTTGGGGCGGTTGACATCAAATATCTGACCCGACTTGGTCTCGACGACGATAGGCCATTTGTTGTTCTTGCCGGAATCGACGCTGCTTGCAGTCATGAGATTGGAATTGTCGAGGATAACGATGTAGATGATACCCTGGTCGGTCTCGCCGACGTGTGCAGCCATCTCGGCTTTCTTGCTGTCAATCTTGCAGTCGTTGTACTCGATGACACCGGGCTCGTAGCGCACGTAGCCTTTGAGAGCCTTGGGACGAGAGTTGAAGGGACGACCCCAGCCGAGGATACCGTCAGTGCCATCGGTTTTGAGATACTGACCAATGAATATATTGCCTGCGGCGAAACGGCCTGCTCCAAAAATCTCAACTTTCTGAGATTGCAGCAGGGCTGCGTAGGGCTCGGAGATGGCATAGGTAGCATCGGGAGTGGTAACCTGCTTGCTGAGAGTAGCGGAGCCGTGGTTGCCTGAGTCCCAGAACATGTCATCACCATCTTTATAGATGAGAGTGGCATTTCTGCCCGACTTTTCCTGCCAGTCAGAGAATTTGTTGTTGGGGAGCTGAGCGGCAGCCTCGGTGGTGAGAGTCTTGACCACACCGTCGAAGCCGGAGCAAACGACACGGTACTCGTAAGTGGTGGCCGGAGTGAGGGCGGTAATCTCGGCAGAGAGATTGTCGCCGTCGGTAACTGTCTCAACGGGAGTCCAGTCAGAGTCGCCGGCCTTGCGATATTCGAGGCGAGCGTCGGTGACGGTGGAGTCGAGCACGCGGCCGTAGATGGTGGCGTGAGTGGCCCAGGTGGTGGGAGCGTCGGGGCCTACTTCAACGGTTTCGGCCTTGGCATTGGTGATGACGACGGGCATTGTGACTCTTGACGTCTTACCCAGGGCATCGGTGGCCGCAATTGTCATGGTGTATTCACCGGCGGCAAGAGAGTTGAGCCACTTGTCGTTGAAATTAATCTTCATGTTGGAGATGTCGTCATCAGCCTTGTAGGTGTATTTCCAGTCAATGCCGGCGTCGTTGAGCGATGCACATACATTCTCTTTGGCAGTCATGAGGTTGACGTCGTCGCCACCAAGCGCAGCGTTGAGAAGCGAAGATTCGAGGACAACGTCGGTCAGGGCAGTCGAAGCGGTGATGTAGACCGATTTCTTGTCGAGGAGTCCGGGCTGGCCGGTGATACCGCGTTCAATATCAAAGGTAGTACCCTTGATGTCGGGGGCAACGGTAATCATAATCTCGTCCTCAATTTCAATGGCAGACTCGTCAACGACGATGGTGATGAAAGCACCGCCGTTGTCGGTTGACGAAGGGGTGTAGGTGACGTGCATGAGATACTCGGTAGCGGGTTGCACGTTTTCGATAATGCCTTCCTTGGTGAACTTGGAGCCGTCGGCCAGTTTGCCGGAAAGCGACCAGGTGAGGTTCTTTGAGCCGGAGGGCATCATGAAGTAACCTTTGCGGTCATCTTTGCCGATGAAATCGAGCGAGCCGCGGCTGTGACCTACAGTCAGGGTGTAGTCGGAAAGGACACCGTCGAGGTCGTCGGCATAGTCGACGGATGCAACGACGTTGGCAATGCGGCAGGGGAGTTCGACGCGGGTGGTTCCCGAAGTGATGGTGAAGGGTGCGATACCTTTATAGTATTTCGCATCGAATGAGGCCGAAACGCTATCGCCGGCCCAGGCCTCGGCAACGTAGTTACCGCTTACGAGGCTTATGCCTCCGGCGGGAAGATTGGCAAGGCCTTCGTATTTGCGCACGAGACCTTTGGTGCTTGAAATCCATATGATGGCCGACTCGGAAAGCTCCTCTTCGAGAGAGGCACGCGAGGCAACCTTGACATCGTTGCTGAACGAGGTGTTCAGTATCAGTTTACCTTCGCTTTCGAGCGCGTATTCATAAGTGTCGGAGCAAGCGGTCGCGAGCATGAGACCGGCCAATGCAGCTCCTGCGATATATAATTTATTCATTGTTACTCAACGCCTGAAATAAAGGTTAATACTATGGTCTTTTCGTTGCCCTTCTCATCGGCCATCGACAGGTAGAATTTATGAATGTCGTTGGGGGTGGGAGAGATGTTGAGCAGCGGGATGAAAGGAGTGAGATTGAACATTACGTAGGTCTGTCCTTTCACCTTGTCATCGACGGGAAAGTTGAATCCGTCGGGGTCACTGAGCTTGGCCTTGAGTTCGGGAGAGAGGTTGGTAAGGTCGAATTCAGAGGTCAGTTCAACACTCTGGAGGAATTCTTCAGTAAGATAGTCTGACTCGATTTTGACTTTGAGATAAGTAAGAGGGAATTCCGACTTGATGCCGATGCTGTAATCATTGCCATCGACGGCCTCATTGATTTTATCAGGGTCCTTATCGTTAACGTCGGTATATAACATCGAAGTCTCGAAGTCGAAGTATTTATCATCGCCGCCTACGGGAGGGGTGGGAGTTTCGGGCTCTTTGTCACCCTCGTGTCCGGGGCGTTCGCCGTCAATTAGGTCCTCGTCAACCGATACATTGCCTTCGATGCTTTCGTCGATGGTCGACATGTCGATGGTGATGTCGCCGGTTTCGATGTTGCCGGTCTCGTCGGGGATGGTCGGGTCGCCGCCTTTAATGCTGTAGGTGATGATGCGGTGCTGTCCGGCTTCAACGTCGGTATATACTTTGCGAATCTCCTCGTAGTTGCCGCGGATAGTGCCGGAGAATGTGGCAATGAGGGTGGAACTGCCGGAAAGGGCTTCGAAGTAGCCGCAGCGTGTTTCGTCCTTGGTAAATTCGAGTCGGCCTTCATCGTTGGCAAGTACGGTCACTTTGCAATCGTCGCTCATGAGAGATTTGAGTTCGTCGGAGAAGCGGATTGAAACTTTGATGTTGGAAAGTTTGCAGGTCACGGTGCCGACGGTAGTCAATCGGTTTTTCGCGATGTTGAATTTCTCGGATGTGCCTTTGAAGAATGGGGCATCCCAGGCAGCTTTCTGCTGCTTGTGTGAGATGACATCGATAGTGTAGTTGTCGCCGACGGGGAGAGTAACGATTTCGGGCATCTGGGCGAATGTCCATTGCTGCAGGGATTTGCCCTCGGCGTCGTTGACGGTGACTATAAAGTCGCTGACGTCATATCCGGCGCGGCTGATGACCGTCTCGGCATTTGTGATGTCGATGGCCTCCATGCGTAACTGCCCTACACCGTCGGCTTCGTCGGAGGGTGTCCAGTTGTCATGGCATGACGACAGCAGGCACGTTGCGATTGCTAATGTTGAAAATATCTTTAATTTCATATTCGGGATAGTCTGATTAATAGTTTAACTTGATGTCGTCGATATAGAGCTGACCACCAACTGATTCAGTTTTGGCGTTGGCTGCAAAGCCGGGAAGTTTGAGATAGCTTCGGGTGGCTCCGCTTTCGTGGCCGGTGGATTTGAAAATGATTTCGATTGAGGCTGCTTTGGAGGCGTTGGCGGGATAGGTGAGAGGGATTTTAAACTCTGACCAGTCGCCGTGGTCGGTGCCGATATTGATTTTGGCGGGAGCATTGATTTCGTTGCCTGCGGCATCGAGTACGCGGATTTCGGCAGTACCGAAGTCGTCGGACTTGTAGGCTTCATAACGGGCGTTGAACACGAGTTCCAAGGGGCGTGAATGAAATGCGTAGCCATAGTCGGGCTGCTGTCCTACGGCATTGAAATTGCCAAGGTAGAGCTGACCGGCGGTTGTGTTGTTGACAATACTGAGGGCGCCACCGGCGGTATTTCCGCTTCCCCAGCCGACGGTGCGTATAACAGCGCACTGTCCGTTGATACCGGTGCCGGGTTTAGTGCCAGAAGTTGTTGTGTAAGCTGCTCCAACGCCTACGCTTGAGGTGGTTTCCTCGTTCATGGTGTCCCATACTCGTTCGTTTTCAGGGGTATCTTCGGTGAAGGCGTAGTAGAAGTCCCAGTTGCTGCCACCATGCTCGCGCCACCATCTTTCCATGTCGGAACCGGGGATTTGGGCTGCGACTTCGGTAGCGATGTCAGTAGAGGCGGTTTTGCCGTTGACTGTGGCACGGATGGTGAGCAGGCTGCCGGAAGGGAGGCCGGTGAGCCATGCCGAGCCGTCGGCATTGAGGGTGTGGGCTACGGGAGTGAAGTCTGTGCCGTTTTTGGAAACTTCATATTTCACGGAGGCTGCGTTGGCTTGCAGTTGTTCTTCGTAGTAATCGGGGATTATGCGGGCGCGTGTTGCGAAAACGTCATTGTCGGTCGATGATATGAGGAAACCGCCTTTGGCAACGGTGATTTCGTTGCTTGCTTTGTTGGCAGCTACGGCGCGGAGTGTGACGGTTTTGTCGTAGGCGGGGATTCCGTCGATGGCAACGCGGTAGCTGTTGTCGGTGAGCGGGGTGACGTCGGTAATGGAAGCATCGGTCCATGTGCCGCGCTCGTTACGGTATTGGAGTCGGACGTTTCGGGTGATGTCGGTGCCGTTGAAGTTGAGCAGGACGGTCATGTCGGATTGGCCGATTGTGGGGGCAACATCCTCTGTCAGACCGATTTCGATGGGGTTGACCTTTACTGAGAATGTAATCGGTTCGCTGACCTTATTGAATTTGTCGGTGACGACGATTGTGAAGTTGGATATGTTGGTGCTGTTGTCGATGTAGCGAATGTTGGGAATTACGGCATCGAGTGAAATCTGTGCCATGCGGTCAACGTTTCCGTAAAGACCCTTGACGCCGAGACCAAGTGACGAGAGTTTTGACTGTTGCGCCGGGGTGGCCGATGCGAGGTCTATCTCGTTGTACCATCCTTGCTCTATGAGTGAGGTGGACTGGGTGGTCAGTGTCACGGACTTGATGCCCCCTTCGGCATTGATGAAGAATGAGGGGGTGATGTCGGAAGGCATGTATTCGATGACTGAAACGGGAGCGTCGGGTTCGAAGCCTTCGGCTATCACTTCGGGAGCGGGAGCGCTGAGAATGTCGTCGCTAAGGTCAATGTAAATGTCCTCTTGGTCAAGTGATTCGTCGAAGGTGATAACGAGTTGTGCGTCGCCTGCCTGACCGTTGTTTACATCAATTGTGATTGTGTAGTGGTGACGGGGCTGGGCAACGAAAGATGCAGCTTCAAGTGTGGCTGAAAGGCCGTTGGGCTTGGTAACGTCGGCCGACACGGTCACTTTGCCGGGGCGGAGATAGCCGGGGCGTGACTCGGTAGAGGTGAAATTGAGATAGTCGCCCCCTTCGGCATGAGCCTGGAAGGAGTAGTTGGTAAAGTAGGAGCGGAAAGCTTCGGTTGTGGCGATTGATACCATGGAGTTGGCGAGGGTGGCGTTGAGCGACACCGTGGTCACCTTGTCCTCTTCAACCTTCAGCTGCGAGGAAGCGTAGTAATATGGTTTTTCAAATCCTTCATCCTCAGCGTCGCCGTAGATGGCTTCGAGGGTGTATGAACCGACTTTGAAGAGTTCGTTGTTGTCAAAATCAGTGATTGAATTCCACTCTTTGGAGAAAGAACCGTCGGTTGACGTAAGCCTGAGTTTCAGGTCGTTGACTGAGATTGGGGCGGCATCTCTACCTGCGGCGGTCGAGCGCGATGTTATCGCGTTGACGTCGAGGTCGAGCTGCGGGTTGATTTTGCCCGAAGTGCCTCCGCCGGGATTGTAATCGTCGCTGCAACTACTGCATGCCGCAATAAGCACAGCTGACGATAACACGCCATAAATCAATTTCATAATGTTTATTTTAAGTGTTACTATATTTGCATATTAAGCACGGGAATATTTGTTGTGGATAGCCCCGATTCGTTACAATATAATCCCCCAAAAGTAGGTATTTTTTGCCAATTTTGCAATTTATTTAACTTATTTATAATAAAATAGTGAAATAGATGGCATTTTTCCATAGTATCTCGCGATTCTTTACCGTAGATATACTTACTGCTTTATGTTTGGTTCATCGGAACTGCTGAAAACAAAACACCCGTTGTCCTGTCGGATGATTGAAATGGATTCAATCCGATGGACAAACGGGCGTTGTGACAATAAGCGGAATATCACGCGATAACCGCTTTTAAAACTAATCGCTAAATAGATATGCTATATGACTTTACGCTATATAAATACGTGGATTAAAGGGCGATTAATTCTTCAATTTTGGCTTTGAGGTTTTCTTTGGTCTGCGAGCCTACGAGGCGGAGAGAGGTTTTTTCGCCATTTTTGAAGAAGAGGACGGTGGGGAGTGACATCACGCGGTTGGCTGATGCAAATTCACCTTCTTCATCGACGTTGTATTTGCCGATGACAACTTTGTCGGCGTATTCTTCAGCAAGTTCGTCAATTACGGGCGCCATTGCCATGCAGGGACCGCACCATGTGGCCCAGAAATCAATAACGACAGGCTTTCCGGAAGCTATCGTTTCTTCGACATTTTCGTCAGTAAATTTTAATGCCATGATATGAATTTTTTTAGTTAAACTTATAGTCAATATTGAGGTCCTCGAGGAGGGTTGCAAGTTTGCGGTTGAGCGGGATGCGGAGATCGGAGGTCATGGTGATGGTTCGGTTGGCTTCGCCATCAAAGAGTCTGAAATTCAGCGTTCCGCGTTCGGTGGTTGAGTCTTTCATGTGTTCCATGAGAGTGTCAATCAGGGTGTCGTTGATGTTCTTTCGGTCGAGAGTCAGGGTAATGGAGTTGATAAGGTGGCCCTTCATCTCGGAGAGTAGTTTTATGTCGGTGATGCGGAAACGTATCTCGCCGTTATATCCTTTGGCGTAACGGCCTGTGACATAAATAGGAGTGCCTACTTTGCCGAAGTTGGCATACTTGATGTAGTCCTGGCCGAAGAGCATCAGTTCGGTGGACCCTGTGTAGTCCTCGATTTTGATGCGTCCGTAGGTGTTGCCTTTCTTTGACGGACGCTCCTCGAATGATATTACCATGCCGCCGAAAGTGATGTCGCGGTCCTCTTCAACGTCGGCCCGTTCGGAAAAGTCCTTCAGACTGGTGTTGCAGCCGTGTGTGAGCTCCATGTAGTAGGGGTCGAGCGGGTGGGCCGAGAGGTACATGCCGACGAGGTCACGCTCTTTTTCAAGGCGCACGATGTCATACCAGGGTACGGCGGGATGAATCGGCGGACGGCCTGCGGTGTTGAGCGATATGTCCTCGTCGCCAAACAGTGAGGCAGTGCGGTCCTGGCTCGCCTTCTGGTAGAGCTGTCCGTAGCGGAGCAGAAGTTCCGAGAGACTTTCATCTTTATTGTTTTTCTCAAAGAAGTCTTCGCGCTGGAGGCCGTCAAAGCAGTCGAACGCACCCGCGAGAGCGAGCGATTCAAAGGTGCGGCGGTTGAGAGTAGCGAGCGGTACGCGCTCCACGAAGTCGTAGATTGACGTGAATGGACCGCCCTTGGCACGGGTTTCGATTATGACTTCGGATACATTTTCTCCAACGCCTTTGATGGCTGACAGTCCGAAGCGTATGTCACCCTTGGCGTTCACACCGAATTCACCGAAACTTTCATTTACGTCGGGGCCTTTCACTTGTATGTGGAGAGCCTTGCATTCGTCCATGAAGTTGGTCAGTTTGGTGATATCGTTTCGGTTACGGCTCAATACGGCTGCCATGTATTCGGCAGGGTAGTTGGCTTTAAGGTAGGCGGTCTGGAACGCTACCCAGCTATAGCAGGTAGCGTGACTCTTGTTGAAGGCGTATGATGCGAATTTCTCCCAGTCAGCCCAGATTTTTTTGAGTACATCCTCGTTGTGTCCGTTGGCTTGGCCGCCTTCGAGGAATTTGCCTTTGAGCTCATTCATCTTGTCAATCATCTTCTTACCCATGGCTTTACGGAGCGTGTCGCTCTGACCGCGGGTAAAGTTGGCAAGAAGTCGGGAGAGCAACATGACTTGCTCCTGATAGACGGTGACTCCGTAGGTGTCTTTGAGGTATTTCTCCATCACGGGAATATCGTAGGTGATGGGCGATTTACCATGTTTGCGGGCGATGAAGTCGGGGATATAGTCCATAGGACCGGGGCGATAAAGGGCATTCATCGCTATAAGGTCCTCGAATGTAGATGGTTGCAGTTCGCGGAGATACTTCTGCATTCCGGCCGACTCGAACTGGAATGTACCCGTCGTACGTCCGTCGCAGTATAGTTGATAAGTCTTGGGGTCGTCGATTGGTACGGTGTCGATGTCAACGTCAATCCCGCGGGTAAGTTTGATGTTCTTGACGGCTTCCTTGATGATTGACAGTGTTTTAAGACCGAGGAAGTCCATCTTGATAAGTCCGGTTTCCTCGATGACGCGACCTTCGTACTGTGTCACGAGTACGCGGCCGTCGGTTTTGTCGATGGCTGTGCTGACCGGAACCCAGTCGGTAACATCGTCGCGGCAAATGATTACGCCACAGGCATGTACGCCGGTATTGCGCACGTTGCCTTCGAGTTGCTGGGCGTACTGGAGCGTTTCTTTGATGGTGTCGTTTCCGGTCTGGAGTTCGACCTGAAACTCCGGTACGTGTTCGTAGCAGTTTTTGAGAGTGGGGGAGAGTTCCTTACCGTTGACTTCGGGCATGTGGCGCGGGATAAGTTTCGTGAGTCGGTCACTTTCCGATAGTGGAAGGTCCTCCACGCGGGCTACGTCCTTGATGGCCGATTTGGCTGCCATGGTTCCGTAGGTGATAATATGGGCCACTTTCTCTTCGCCGTATTTTTCGGTCACGTATTTCAGTACGCGTGCGCGGCCGTCGTCGTCAAAGTCGATATCGATATCGGGGAGGGAGATACGGTCGGGATTGAGGAATCGCTCAAACAGCAGGTCGTATTTTACGGGGTCAATCTGCGTGATACCGAGGCAATAAGCCACGGCCGAACCGGCAGCCGAGCCACGGCCCGGACCGACGCTGACGTCGAGCTGCTGTCGGGCTACGTTGATAAAGTCCTGCACGATAAGGAAGTAGCCGGGGAAACCCATGGTCTTCATGATGTGCAATTCAAACTTTATACGCTCCTTAAGTTCGTCGTTAAGGTCTTTGCCGTAACGGCGTTCGGCACCTTCGTAAGCCAGTTTGGCAAGGTAGTCAGCCTCAAATTTTATGCGGTAGAGCTTGTCGTAGCCTCCGAGTTTCTTGATTTTCTTTTCGGCCTCTTCCTGTGAGAGCACTACGTTGCCGTTTTCGTCGCGTGTAAATTCGTCGAAAAGGTCCTGCTCCGAAAGGCGTTGGCGGTACTCCTCCTCGGTGCCAAACTCCTTTGGTATCTCGAAGAATGGCATGATGGGGGCGTGGTCTATATCGTATGTCTCAGTTTTCTCGAGGATTTCAAGAGTGTTTGAGAGAGATTCGGGAACGTCCTTGAATAGCTCGTTCATTTCGGCCTGAGTCTTTAGCCACTCCTGCTTGGAATAGAGCATGCGGCCTTCGTCCGACAGTTTCTTACCCGTTGATACACAGATAAGTCGCTCGTGGGCCTCGGCATCGGTTTCGTTTACGAAGTGTACGTCGTTGGTGCATACGAGTTTGATGCCGTATTTGCGGGCGATGCGTATCAGTTCGGGGTTCACACGTTCCTGTATGTCGAAAACGGCATGATTGGCACGGGGAACAGTAGCCTTATGTCGTTGAAGTTCAATATAGTAATCCTCACCAAAGACATTCTTGAACCATTCGACCTGCTTTTCGGCTTCTTCGATTTCACCATTTTGGATAAGGCGCGGAATCTCACCACCAAGGCAGGCCGAGCATACGATGAGCCCTTCGTGGTATTTCTCAAGTTCAAATTTATCGGTACGCGGGTGAGAGTAGAACCCCTCGGTCCATGCTTTCGATACCAGTTTGATGAGATTGTGGTAGCCGGTCGCGTTTTTGGCAAGCACGACGAGGTGTCGTCCCGTGTCTCGTTTGTCGGTGTGTTCCGTGAGGCGGGTGTTGGCGACGTACATCTCGCAACCGAATATCGGCTTGAAGTTGAGCTTATGCTTCACCTTGGCCAAGTCTTTTTCAAGTGCGGCAATTTTTTCGGAGTCGCCGGCTTCTTTTGCCTCGGTGAGTTGCTTTTCAATTTTTTCAACTTCGCCTTTGAGTTTGCCTTTTTTCTTTTTTATGTAATTGAACATCTCCTTTACTCCGAACATATTGCCGTGGTCGGTTAGGGCAAGACCTTGCATGCCGTCGCTCATGGCTTTATCAACGAGGGCGTTGATTGAGGCCTGACCGTCGAGCACGGAGTATTGGGAGTGGACATGTAGATGTATGAATGGTTCCATATAATGGTTTTGGTAATCAAAAATGATTGGTCAATGAAATGATTCTCCAAAATTACGAATTAAATTTTATTGCCCCAACTGAGATGAGTGATAATTTATGAATAGTTCGGTTAATTAAATCTAACGGGCCATTGAAGGTATTATTTTAGCGGAATTCCATAGTGACAGTCTTCCCCTTATATAATAATGTGTAATATAAAATGCTTTGCATTTTGGGAAATTCTAAGTAATAATATCAAAACGGTGCGCTAAAAAGTGACAAAAGGCGAAAAATTTTTTATGGGCTCAACATGATGTCACACAGCGCATTGCGTCTAAAACCGGCGAAAAGTAACAAAAAATCATGAAAAAAAGTTCATGAAAAATTTGGTGGGAAAGAAAAAAGTATCTACCTTTGCACTCGCTTTCGGGAAGCAAGCGAGCTCCCAACGCCGCGAAGCCAAGGCGAGCGAAGCGGGAGGGCATGACTCTCACGC
>JAAVEW010000028.1 GCA_014801075.1 Barnesiella sp.
ATCAATGCCTATTTTATTGCGATATTTTATCGCATCGCATAGACATCGCTCTCTGTTATAAATTGCTACCTCAATACCATCAATTATAGCCTTAGTACGTCCTATATCCAATAAATCTTGTTTCTGGTAAATAAGTGTTATATCGACAGCTTCCGGCAGTCTCACCTTCCGTTTTCTTTCAATCGCCACATAATAAGCATCTGGAATTTGTGTTGTCATTCCATAGTGGTGCCATGCTGAATACAAACAGAGAATCCCATTCGGCACAATTGTATCGATGTCAATCATACCTCTAGCAAGAGTTTCCAACGTAGCGTATACCCCATTACGAATCTTGATGATTTCTCCATCCTTGGCCTCGCGGAGTATATCTCTATACGCACGGTTTCCCCTATCAGGAATTATAAATCCGTTCTTATGTGCTGATTCATTATTCATAGCACAAAGTTACGGCATTTATTTGAATTAGCCGTATGTTTTTGTAAAATATTTTTATAGGGCATATAAGTGTATGAACTGCACCCCAAAAGTTAGACACAAAACTTTTGGGGTGTATTATGTATAGACGCCACAATTTTGAAGAAAGACTGAAAGTAATCAGTCGTATACTGTCAGGAGAATCGATAGAGAGCGTATGTAGAGTCCTTAGTTTGGACAGGAAAAACGTCAGGCAATGGCTTCTTCGCTATAAGAAGTACGGAGAGGACGGTCTGCATGGAACGCGTTCATATCATTACTCTACAGGAGAAAAATTAAAAATTGTAGAAGAATTTACGGTTAAAGGCGTACCTTTGCAGGAACTTTGTCTCCGTTATGATCTGAGCCGCTCTACCATACAGAAGTGGGCCCGGACAGCGCAGCAAGGCATCTCACTCAATAACAAACGACGAGGACGACCACCCAAAGAAATGTCAAGACCAAAGAAAAGAGAACCACAGACCGAACTAGAGAAGCTTCAGGCAGAGAACCTCCGTCTGAGAGCCGAGAATGCGCTGCTAAAAAAAGTGAAGGCCTTAGTCGAGGAACAGGAAGCCCGAGCACGTCTCAATGAGCAAAAGCCATCGATGAACTAAGGTCGGAATATCCCCTTGACTTACTTTTAGAGTTGAGACAGATGGCTCGTTCCGTATTCTATTATCATTTTAAGCGGCTGAAAGCAACAGACAAATATGTTAGTGAAAAGGAAATGATTAAATCAATTTTTCACGATCATAAGGGTCGTTACGGTTACCGCCGTGTAACTGCGGAAATGCGCAACAATGGCATTGTTCTTAATTACAAGACTGTTCAGCGCCTGATGGTGCAGATGGGACTTAAAAGTCAAATCCGCAAAGTGCGCTACCGTTCATATAAAGGAGAAGTCGGACGAATTGCTCCAAATATCATCAACCGAGACTTTGCTGCATCAGCTCCAAATCGCAAATGGGCTACTGATGTGACACAAATAAACATAGGGCATGAAAAGCTGTATCTGTCGCCCATTATTGATATGTTCAACGGAGAGATAATCTCGTATAACATATCCAGATCTCCTAATCTTGAACAGATATATGACATGCTTGACAAAGCTTTTGCCCGTTTTGATGGTCTAGACGGTCTTATCCTCCATTCCGATCAAGGCTGGCAATATCAGCATTACGGTTACCGTAAACGCCTTGAAGAACATGGCATTATACAAAGTATGTCTCGCAAAGGTAACTGCCTTGATAATGCAATGGCCGAAAACTTTTTCGGTATTATGAAGTCCGAACTTCTGTATCCTGAAAATTTTGAATCGACTGAAGCCTTCATGAAGGCTTTAGATGAATATATTGATTATTATAATAATAAAAGAATTAAAAGCCGGTTAAAAGGAAAGAGTCCGGTGCAATACCGAACTCTTTCTCAAATCGGATAGTTAATAACCTGTCCAACTTTTTGGGGTCACTTCAATTTGATTAAATTACTTTTTATAAATGCTTAAAATACAACTTTATGATTATTCAATAATCCGCTTCACCAGGGTCAAAATATTCTCAATCTTGGCTCGGGCAGAATAATCCGACAATTCGCTCATATTATTCTCCAGTCTCCATTTATCCCAAGACCGAGGCCAAGCGCGAGGATGTGGAGAATATACGGCTTTATTAGCGATTTCACATACCTCAATTGCTTTTTTTGCAAGCTTGCCCATACAAACGCATACATCCGGGTTTATCGCATTTATCTCCTCAATGAGTAAATCTTTGTCAAATGTTGTTATTAACTTATTGTTGGGATAATATTTAAATATATCCGTACAATATACTCGACAATTAAATTGTGAGATTAACAATCCAATTAGTTCGCAATAAATCCCAACATTAAGTCGCAGTTTTGACTTTGTGGTGTTATCTGTTACATGAAGTGCATAAGGCGTACCTATAATTACATATTCTTTGCGATTTTCTTGCGATATATGATTACTTTCATTAATATTCCAATAATTAGCATTCCTCAAAGGGTCTTGTGCCAAAAGTAAAATAGTCTTCTGGTAAGCATATGTGTCAGGAATCCACATGGTTGGAATATCAATCCCGTTAACACTTCTTGCAGTTTCTTTCCTGTTGCTAACTCCATGTCCGTGTTTTTTTAACATACAGGTGAATTTGCCAGATTCAATGGCTGTAATGATTGAATCAATTTCATTTTCCGTGTACCCAAAATGCTTGAGGACTCGTATTGACTGGGAATAATCAGCTATCATTTCTTAGGCTCTATATACCTCCATTGACGCATTTCGGCACTGCGGTCGCATGAAAAAAGGCGCGACACCCTTTTCGCTTATCTGCTTTAGTCGGCTCTGGTAAACCGTGAGTTCAAATAAGAGGAAAGCGGTCGGCGCCCTGAACGGGTGCAACCTGTCTTTCGACTTATTACACGGAACTCAAAAGTGAAATTTACCAGATTTTACTAAAGCCGGGTAATTAGTCAAAGCTAATTGCTATGTCGAGAGTCTATCGAATAGTCGTTAAAAACTCTGTTGCAAAGTTAACGATTTAATCTCAAACTCACAACAAGCCAACGCTTTCCATTTGCAAATATAGACTATTGAATAGAAACATTATTTCCGATTAACAATTAATTCATATCAGTCCGATATTGATTTCACTCTCAATAATAGATAAAATACCTCGTTGAAATAATTTATAGAACGGGGTTGAAAAAAGAAATCCGGCAGGAGAGCGGTTGCTCTTTTGCCGGATTTATACTTGGTTTGGTTGTGTTATCTTTTGGTTGGTATCTTTGTGCAGGGCGGTTTTGTGTGCCCGAGTTTTGAGTCTTGGTTAGAGGTTTGGAAATCTCCGTTTGTGAAACCTCGGTTCGGACCTCCTGTTAGAGGTTGGGGTTGAGGGCGGACCAGTCGGAGATGGGGGGCATGATGCCGAGGGAGATTACTTCGTCGCGGAGGGCGCAGAGGTGTTTGTAGCTTTGGTCGAGCTCTTTTTCTTCCTCGGGGGTGCCTGTTACGGGTTGCACTGTTACGCCGTTTTTGTCGACGGTTGTCTCCATTGCCATCATTATGTGGCTGAAGCGGTCGTTGTTGACGTAGGTGCCTACGGGCCAACGGAATTTGGGCCCGCCCATCGCGGCTTCAATCATCTCTATCGAGAGGTAGGCGGGGCTTTGGAATGAGCTGCGTCCGCGCAGTTCGATGATGCGTTTGCCGCCCTGGATTACGCGCTGCTTGAGTTCTTCCCACGCTTCGCCGCTGAGGGGCTCGGTGCCTATGATGTCGAGGAGCGGTTTGCCGTCGACGGTGGCTGTTGAGGCAAATACAGCCATTTGTTCGCCGTGGCCGCCGTAGGTGCGGCAGTTGACTATTTTGTCGGGCTCTATGTTGAGTTGCTTTGAGAGTTCGTTGCGCAGACGGGTGCTGTCGAGGGCTGCGAGTGTCGACACCTGTGAGGGCTTCAGTCCGCTGTAAAGCAGGGTGATGAGGCCGGTGATGTCGGCAGGGTTGAATATTACGACGATGTGTTTCACGTCGGGGCAATATTTCTTCACGTTCTTACCGAACTCTTCGGCGATTTCGGCATTGCCTTTGAGCAGGTCCTCGCGGGTCATGCCGGCTTTACGTGCCGCGCCGCCTGAGTTTACGATATATTTGGCGTCCTTGAGGGCTTCGGCGATGTCGGTGGTGAAGGTCAGGTTGAGGCCCTCAAATCCGCATTGCTTCAGTTCCTCGGCCACGCCTTCAAGTCCGGGACCGTAGGGGTCGTAGAGACAAATATTGGGTGTCAGGCCTTTCATGATGGCAGTCTGTGCCATGTTGCTGCCAATCATACCGGCTGCTCCGATGATGACGAGTTTGTCATTGGTCAGGTAATTCATAATATTGAAATTTTAAGTCCTTTGTTTTATAATCTTATATGAGTCACAGGCTCAAGAATCAAACAAACGGCGCAGCGGTAAGGTTCAAACCCGTACCCATTGGCGAACGGGGTCTAAGTGTTGCGGTGTATGAATCTATCGGTGTCGCGCTCAGAACTTGTCGGCAAGGGCGGCAGCTTGCGCGCAGCCGTCGGGGTTGCCTTTTTTGCGCGGACTTCCTGTTATTACGGTTATTTTCATTTCTTTATGGTGTCGGAATTTTGATTATATGCTTTTGCCACACACTTCCATTCGCCGTCGATTTTCAGGAGAAGGAGAAAGTCGGTGAAGTCGATGCTTCCACCCCAGCCTTCTTCAAGCACTCGCACTACGGCTACCGTCTCCTCCACGGCAATAACATCAATACGGGCCTTGAAGTTGGCGTCGGCCCCGACGGTATCCACGTTGGTGTAGAACTGCTCGATTGAGCCATGCTCCATTGTCCCGTTCAATATGCCGAAGAGTACAGCATCGTTGGTAAACAGTTTCTTGGCATGCTCGCTGTTACCTTCCGCAACGCTTCTTACGAAAAGTTCCGCAGCTTTGGCCACGGCTTCGTATTCCTGAATTTTATCTCTCATGATTAGTCGATAATTAATTGATTAATGATTCCTGCCGCAAAATTATAAATGTATGCAATACGAATCAAGTACCGAAAAAATATTCGTGTACCGAAAAATTTTTCGGTATATCCTCTTTTGGTAATATTGCTTATCTTTGTGGCTGCATAGTTGCACTATACCATACGAATAGTAACTTTATGGCATACGAAAAGAAAATACCTGTTGACCTCGATTGTCCGCTGCGGCTGACGATGAGCCTTATCGAGTCGAAATGGAAGTCATGTATCCTCGACGAGTTGCGCACCTGCGGCAGCATGCGCCCCTGCGAGATACACAAGCGTCTGCCCGAGGCCACGCCCCGGGTGCTTGACATACAGCTTAAACAGATGGTTGAGGACGGCCTGGTGGCCAAGACCATATATCCCGAACTGCCTCCCCGCTCCGAATACACCATCACCGAGTTGGGCAGGTCACTGCTGCCCATCATCGATGCCATGATGAAATGGGGCGAGGAGCATTTCGACTTGTTTGTCGGGAAATTTGCCGGCGGAGTCTAAGCTTCCCGGAGTGCCCCCGCCGTTGTTCTGACTGCCGGACGGCCTATTGCTTTCCGGAGGACGGGGTGGGGGAGTAGACGTCGGTCAGCGAGGTCATCAGGTCGTAGAGATAGTCGCAGCGCGATTGCAGTTCGGGCTGGAGAATTGCCGCCTCCTTGGGGTCGGTCATCTTCAGGTCGGCGTAGCGGTCCTCTCCGTTGATGAAGTCGGTAAGCGATGCCGACGGCTTGTGATAGTCGAGGGTCAGCGGGTCCTTCCCCTCCTTGGCGAGAGCCGGGTTGAAACGGTACACGGGCCAGTAGCCGCATTCCACGGCCCGGCGTTCCTCCACGATAGTGTGGCTCATGCCCGAACGGATACCGTGGGCTATACACGGACAGTAGGCAATCACAATCGACGGACCGTCCCACGCCTCCGCCTCACGCAGCGCGTCGATGGTCTGCTGATAGTCATAACCGAGGCTCACCGAGGCCACGTACACGTTGCCGTAGGTCATCATCATGCGGCCGAGGTCCTTCTTGAAATTGCGTTTGCCGTCGGCGGCATATTTGGCCGTTGAGCCGAGCGGTGTGGCTTTCGACATCTGGCCGCCCGTGTTGGAGTAGCACTCCGTGTCCATCACCAGTATGTTGATATTCAGGTTCTGAGCGAGCACGTGGTCGAGTCCTGCGAAACCAATATCGTAGGCCCAGCCGTCGCCGCCGATAGCCCATACCGACTTCTTGCCGAGCAGGTCCTTATGAGCCAGAATACCCTCGGCAATCGTCGACTTGGGCGAAGCGCCGATGGCAGCGAGGAGCTGACGGCCGAGCGAGTAGGAGCTCTCCGGGTCATCCTTCGCCGCGAGCCATTGCGAGGCCGCCGTCCTGACCTGAGCCGGAGTATCGACCGCAGCCTCGAGGGCTGCGACGCTGCGTGCGAGGCGGTCGCGGCGATACTTCACGGCCACTGCAATGCCGTAGCCATACTCGGCGTTGTCCTCAAAGAGCGAGTTGCCCCATGCCGGGCCGAGGCCGTGACGATTGACCGCATAGGGCATCGACGGGAAGTCGGCACCCCATATCGAGGAGCAGCCTGTGGCGTTGGCTATAATCATGCGCTCGCCAAAGAGCTGCGTGAGCAGTTTCACGTAGGGAGTCTCGCCGCAGCCGGCACACGCTCCCGAGAACTGCAGCAACGGCTCGTGAAGCTGCGAGCCGCGTATCGTGTCGCACGGTTCCACATCATCCTTTATCGTGACATTCTTCTGCAGGAAATCGAGATTTTCGATATCCTGCTCCAAGTTCTGATCGAGAGGCACCATAGTGAGCGCATGTCCCGGACAGATGACGGCGCACGACTCGCAACCCGTACAGTCCTCGGCATACACCTGAATATGGAACTGATACTCGCTGTCATCGCCCGCACCCTTCATTGCCTTCGAGGCAATGGCGGCAGGCGCTGCGGCACGTTCCGCCGCGTCGAGCAGATAAGGGCGTATCGAGGCGTGGGCACACACCAGCGAGCACTCCGTACACTCTACGCACTTCGTTACGTCCCATTGCGGGATGAACCGCGCAATGCGGCGCTTCTCCCACGCCGTAGTGCCCGTGGGGGTGATGCCGTCGGCATTCATCAGCGACACAGGCAGGTCGTTGCCGCGGCGATGCAGACAGGGCTGTGCCACCTTGGCGACAAATTCGGGCCATTGCGGCTCGGCCTTCACCTCGTCAGTAGCGTCGGCCCACCCGGCAGGCACCTTGACCTGAGTGATAGCCGCCACGGCCTGTGCGATAGCCGCGAGATTGCTCTCCACCACGGCGTTACCCTCGTGGCCGTAGACCGTCTTGATTCGCTCCTGCAGGTCGGCATACGCGGTTTCAAACGGAATGACGGGCAGGAGGTTGAAGAACACCGTCTCCATGATAGTGTTGATGCGCACTCCAAGGCCCGTCTTGCGGGCAATGGAAGCCGCGTCGACGTTGTAGAATCGGATACCGCGCCGGGCGATGTCGCGTTTCAGTTTGGCCGGGAATATGCGCGTCATATCGTCGACGCTCCACGACGAGGCCAGCACGAAGATGCCACCATCCTTGAGATTGTCGGTGAGGTCAAACTGATTGACGTATGTATCCTTGTTGCAACCGACATAGTCGGCCTTTTCGATATTGTATTCGCTCTTGACAGGGGAGGTGGCCACGCGCAGCTGCGACACCGTGTAGCCGCCCGACTTCTTGGCCGAGTAGTTGAAATAGGCCTGGGCGTAATACTTGTCGGAGTCGCCGATAATCGAAGCCGCCTGCTTGGTGGCACCCACAGTGCCGTCGGCTCCTATGCCGTAGAACTGTGCCTGAATCATGCCGTCGGGCGAGAGGAACACCGGGTCGCCGAGCTTCAGCGACAGGTGGGTCACGTCGTCATTGATGCCCACGGTAAATCCTGAGAAAGGATTTGCGGAATCGAGATGGTCATATACGGCCTTCACCATCGTGGGGTCAAACTCCTTGCTGCTCAATCCATAGCGGCCGCCTATGACCTTGATGTCGCGTCCCGACTGCTGCACGGCGCAGGCAACGTCGGTGAAGAGCGGTTCGCCAAGCGCCCCCGGCTCCTTGGTGCGGTCGAGCACGGCGATACGTTTCACCGACGCGGGGAGAGCGGCGAGCAGCCTGTCGGCGGCAAACGGACGGTAAAGACGCACCTTCACCGCGCCCACGTTGTAACCGTTGGCGTTGAGGTAATTGACCGTCTCCTCCACCACCTCGCAGCTCGAACCCATGGATATGATGACACTCTCGGCCGTGGGCGAGCCCACGTAGTCAAAGAGATGAATCTCGCGTCCGGTGAGAGCGGCCACGCGCTGCATCTGCTTCTCGACAATCGCCGGGAAAGCATCGTAATAGGGGTTGCACGCCTCGCGGTTCTGGAAATATACATCGGGATTCTGGGCCGTGCCTCGTATGTCGGCATGCTCGGGGTTCATGGCGCGCTGACGGAAGCGGAGTATCTTCTCGCGGTCGATGAGGGTGAAAATCTGCTCGTAGGGGAGCATGTTGATGGTCGACATCTCGTTGGAGGTACGGAATCCGTCAAATCCGTGGAGCACAGGCACACTGCCGTCGACCGCCGCAAGGTGGGCCACGATGGCAAGGTCGTGGGTCTCCTGCACTGATGCCGACATCAGTATCGCGAATCCTGTGGAGCGCGTGGCCATTATGTCGGAGTGGTCACCGAAAATCGACAGCGCGTGAGTGGCTACCGAGCGGCAACCGATATGAAACACCGCTGGGAGCAGTTCGCCGGCCATCTTGAACATATTGGGTATCATGAGCATCAACCCCTGCGACGAGGTGAACGTAGTGGCGAGCGTACCGCCGCATAGCGCGCCGTGAGTGGCGCCGGCCGCACCGAGCTCCGACTCCATTTCGCGCACCTCCATAGGCATACCCTCGAAGTTGGTAATCCCTTTGATTGCCCACTTCTGGGCTATCTCACCCATCTCGGCGATAGGAGTGATAGGGTAGACGGTCGCCATCTCGCTCATAGCGTAGGCCACGTAGGCGGCGGCTGTGCCACCGTCCACTATCTTTTTGTTCTGCTGGTCCATGATGTAATATTTCGTATTAATCTGTTTCGTATTGATTTCTAATATAGTGTAGAAACAAAAAAACGGAAGCTGTTGTTGAGTCAGCTTCCGTCTGATAAGTCTTATTTATTTTAGCAAATGCCGGATTGTTTTAGCAAATGCCGGCTGCGTGAGCTGCTACCTCAGTAATCCATATCCAGAGCGGGCAGAAGCCGATGTATAGAATTACCGACAGAGTCAGCGAAGTAGTACCGGTGGCCACGTAAGTGTCATACTCATCGGCAATGATGATACCTGAGAATGCAGGGGGAAGAGCTGCTGCTGCAACGAGCATCTGCAGGTTCACGTAGTCCATCTTGAAGAGGATACCAACAATAAGCACTGCGGCAGGCATGATGATAAGCTTGAGCACCGAACCGACGATAGCCTGAAGGTTGATTTTGATAGCGATGGCCGAGAGGGTGATACCGGCTGAGAACACTGCCATTGAAGCGTTGGCACCCTTGATAAGGTCAAATGAAGGTGCGAGCCATTTCGGGAACGGAATACCTACCAATACCCATACCACGGCAAGGATAGGGGCCCACGCCACAGGCTGCTTCAATGCGTTGATTACAGGTTTCCAGGGGCTTTCTTTCTTGCCCGATGCCTTGGCGTTGCCGGCATTGAGAAGCGCGAGTCCTACAGGAATACCCACTGCGTTGACCACGATACCTACGATAGCTACCACGAGGGCTACTGCGCCCTGCGAAGCGCCGAAAGGTGCTACCTCGAAGATAGGCTCAAGGACGGCGAATCCGAGGAAGCCGATTGTAGGCGAACCGCTGATAAGGGCGGCCACGGCGGCATCGGCCTGCGTGTTTTTCTTAAAACCGTATCGGAACACGAAGTAAACGAGCATGAAGCAGGCCATAAGCACCACGAGTGAGATAATCGAGAGCTTCATGTCGGCACCGAGTTCGGAACGCGATGATTGCGCGATTGATACGAACAAGGCGGCAGGCAATGCGTAGTCAAGAACTACCTTGTTGAACTTCTTGGCATCATTACCGTCGAATACACCTTTCTTTCCCGAAAGATATCCCGCCAGCATCACTACCACGATAGGAACGATGGCATATAGTAACACATGAGAAAGGTCCATAATAAAAAGTTTTTAAACGTGAAAAAATTATGTTGATTAACCCGGAATATACTATACTGTCACCTGCTGGAGGGGTGCGGGGTTGAGGTAGCCTATATGGCCGCTCTCGGCGCCTGAGTTGTAGGCGAGCTGCACGTCGATAAGGCAAGGCTTCTTGGCAGCGATGGCAGCGGTGAGAGCCTGTGAGAGTTCGGCGGGAGTGGTGACGTAGTAGTTGTCTGCGCCGAATGCTTCGGCCATCTTGTCGTAGCGGGCGTGGATGTCGAGTGTGGTAGGAGCGGGGTCACCGTCCTTGCTCATGTTGACACCGGCACCGTTGTAGATACCGCCGTTGTTGAAGATAACCACGGTAACGGGGAGGTTGAAGCGGACGATTGAACTGAAGTCCATGCCCGAGAATCCGAACGCGCTGTCACCCTCGATAGCCACTACCGACTTGCCGGTAGCCACGGCTGCACCGATGGCCGAGCCCATACCCATGCCCATGATGGCCCAGGTAGCACAGTCGACACGGTGGCGCGGCAGACTCATATCCACGGCGTCGCGGGTATCGTCGAGTGTGTTGGCGCCCTCGTTGACAAGGATTACGTCGGGGTTGCTCTCGATGATAGGTTTGATGGCGCCGAGTGCCGACCAGTGGGTCATAGGCATGACGTTGGCATTGTCGGCAAGACGTTTGGCAAACTTCTCATTCTTCACCTTAGTCTCAGCCTGCAGCGAACTTACCCAGTTGGGGTCGGTCGACATTGTCTTGCCGTCGAGTCCGGCGAGGATGGCGTCGAGCGACAGTCCCATATCACCTACGACAGGCGCTGCGATGGGCACGTTGACGTCGATTTCCTGAGCCTCGACATCGAGCTGCACGAACTTGATGCCGGGATTCCATTTACCCTTGCCGAAGGAGAGCATCCAGTTAAGTCGGGCTCCGATTACGATAACCACGTCGGCCTGTTCCATGATGGTCGAACGGCATGAGAGGGCGCTCAGAGGACCGTTGTCGGGCATAAGGCCCTTGGCCATTGACATAGGCAGGTAGGGGATGTTGTATTTCTCGATGAGGGTCTTGATTTTGTCGTCGACCTGAGCGTAGGCTGCGCCTTTGCCGAGGAGTACGGCGGGACGTTTCGCGCCGAGGATAGTCTTGACGGCGAGGTCAACCGAGCTCTGGTTGGGAGCTACGGGCGAATATACATCGACCGGTTTGTAGAAGAGCTTCTCGGCGTCCTCACGGTTCATAATCTGACCGAGGGCGGGAGTGGTCATGTCGATATACACGCCGCCGGGACGGCCGCTGACGGCCGCGCGGTAGGCACGTGCCACGGCTGAAGGTATATCCTCCGCCTTGCTGCAGCGGAATGCCGCCTTGACCAGAGGACGGGCGGTGTTGAGCTGGTCAAGCTCCTCGTAGGTGCCCATCTTCATGTCGACCATCGTGGGGTCGGTAGCGCCCGAAATCTGTATCATAGGATAGCAGTTGACGGTAGCGTTGGCCGTTGCGGTAAGACCGTTCATGAAGCCGAGCGACGATACGGTCAGAAGCACACCCGGTGTCTTTGTGAGATAACCGTGGGTGGCGGCTGCCATACCGGCCTGCTGCTCGTGACGGAATGAAACGAACTTGATGCCTTGTTCCTGACATATATATGCTGCCTCGGTCACAGGAATACCTACAAGACCATACATGGTGTCAAGACCTACTTCGCGCAGTGCGCGGGCCAGGATATACATGCCTGTAACTTGTTCGGGAAAGTGGGGAGCCGACTGAGGTGTGGTTGCTCCCGTAGTTGATGTTGCCATAATAGAAATTGTTTTGTCGTGTGCCGGGGCGGTACACTCATCCCGGATTCACGTTGTTTTAAATAGTTGATAAGGAAAATAAGGCCTGTCGCCGGTCAACGACGACAGGCCTCGTAATGTAAGTATGTTATCAATGCTTTATGCCCGTTGATTATTTGGCGGGAGCTGCAGGAGCTTCAGGTGCCTTGGGGAGCGGTTCGGTAGTACCGTTCTTGGCAAATTCGGCCTGCTGTGCTTCGCTGTAACCGAGCGATGAAAGGATTTCTGCGGTGTTGCCTCCGAGTGAAGGACAGGGACCGTAGGTAGGCTGATAGTTTGACATGGTGAAAGGAACACCGACGGTGACAAATTCACCGATTTCACCACCCTGATTAATCTTGACGAGGGTGTTGCCGTCGTAGAGGCTTTCATCAGCCATAAGTTCCTTGGTAGAGATGACAGGACCTACCGGCATACCGGCCTTTGACAGAAGGTCAGTGACTTCATATTTGGTCTTGTCGATACAGAACTGCTGGATACGTGCGTAGATTTCCTGTTTGTGGCGGTCACGCGCGTCGGCAGTGTTGAAGTCGGGGTTGGTGAGCCAGTCCTGGAATCCGAGAGCGTTACATGCAAGCTCAAATGACTTGGCATCGCGCTGAAGGATAACGTAAACGTAGGCGTTGTCGTCGGTTTCCCAGCCTTTACATTTGTAGGTCCAGCCAAGTACGCCGCCACCCTCGATGTTGCCCGAACGGGGCACGGTGCCGTTGAACTTGCCGTTGGGGTACTGCGGGAACTGGGTGAGGTAACCGATTTTGTCGAGTGTCAGCTGGTCACGTGTCTTGATACGGCAGAGGTTAAGACATGCGTTGTGCATTGACTGATATACGTAGCAGCCTTCGCCGGTCTTTTCACGCTGCATGAGCGCTGCGAGCAAACCGATGGTGAGGTGCATACCGGTGTTGGAGTCGCCAAGTGCGGCACCCGACTGGGTAGGAATGTTGTATTCGCCTTCATACCAGCCTGTTGTTGAGGCTGCGGCTGCTGTCACCTGTGCGATAGGCTCGTAAGCCTTGAGGTCTTTGTACTTTGATGAGAGAGGGAATCCCTTGATTGTACCGTAGATACACTTGGGGTTGATGGCATGAACGGCTTCCCAGCTGAATCCCAGCTTGTCGGCTGCCCCGGGGTGAAGGTTTTCCACAAATATATCGGCTTCCTTGATCAAGTCGGTAAGTATCTGTTTTCCGTCGGGTGTCTTGCAGTCAAGAGAGATTGACTTCTTGTCGGAGTTAAGCTGCAGGAAGTAATAACTTGGGAGGTCGGGATTGAACTGAAGTTCCTTACGTGTAGCATCACCTTTGCCCGGGCGTTCGATTTTGATAACTTCGGCGCCGAGCCATGCGAGCAACTGTGTACATGAAGGACCTGATTGTACTTCGGTCAAGTCCACGACTTTAATACCTTGAAGGGGGGCGGTGTTCATAATAGTATATTTTTAGATGTTAATAAAAGTATGTTTTTGTGTGTTTATTCGCTGATTGGATATAAGTAATTATTTCCTTGGTTCAGTTTGATATTAAAACACCGAGGTGGCTGAAAAAGTTTATGGTATTTCGACCGATAATTACATTAATTCAGCTTTATATGATACGTGACGGCATCTTGTCAATACGAATACGGCATAAATTGAGAGAGGTGTGATAGGATATGTCGGCTGTAAAAGGTAAATTTGCAATAGAATTTTTAACATACCATAAAAAACAAACCGTTCAGCTATGTCAAGACTTTTCTTATCGTTGCTCCTCTCCTCAGCAACATTGTTTCAGATGTCGGCCGCGTTGCGTCAGGATGTTCCTCTCGACGGCCGTTGGTTATTCTCCAAGACACCTGCCGAAAATCAGGTGCGCCAATGGCAGGAGGTCACGATACCTCATTCGTGGAACGGTGTCGACGGCGTCACTCCCGACTACTATCGCGGAGGTGCCCGCTATGAATATACGCTCACTCTCGACTCGGTCCCTGCCGGTCAGCGCGCGTTCCTCCGCTTCGAGGGCGTCAGCCAGGAGGCCGACGTGGCGGTCAACGGTGAGAATGTAGGCAACCATAAGGGCGCTTTCAATGCCTTCTGCTTCGAGGTGACCGACAAGCTGCATAAAGGCGACAATATAATAGTTGTGGATGCCACCAATGCAAAAAATGACAACATAGCACCTCTTGAGGGAGACTTTACAATATTTGGCGGCATCTACCGCCCGGCCAAACTGATGATCCTCCCCGAGAACTGTATCACTCCCCTCGACTATGCCTCCCCCGGCACATATATCACCCAACAGAATGTCAGCGACAAGTCGGCTCACCTGCATGTGGTGACCAAGCTCGACGGTCCGGCCTTCGACAAGAGCAATAAAATGTCGCTGCGCACCACCGTCACCGACCCTGAGGGTAATGTCGTGGCCTCGCGTACTGCCAAGGTGGGCAAAGGCGTTGAGGGTAAGGCGACTGTCACCGGCGAGTTTGACATCAAGAACCCCGCTCTCTGGAGCAAGGCTGCCCCCTCCAACCGCTACACCGTGCGCCACGAGCTGCTCGACGGCAAGACCGTGGTCGATACGCTCTCGCAACGAATAGGTCTGCGCTACTATAATATCGATCCCGACAGCGGTTTCTATTTCAACGGCAAGTCCTACCGTCTGGCCGGTGTCAACCGCCATCAGGACCGTCCCGGCAAAGGCTGGGCTATCTCCAAGGAGGACCACGACGAGGATATGGCTCTCATCAAGGAAATTGGTGCCAATACTATCCGTCTCGCCCACTATCCCCATTCCGGCTATTTCTACGACTTGTGCGACGACAACGGCATGCTCGTGTGGGCTGAAATCCCCTTCGTTGGTCACGGCACCGACTCTCCGGAGTTTGCGGAAAATCTTAAGACCCAGCTTGTAGAGCTTATCCGTCAGAACTACAACCATCCTTCTATTTTTATATGGAGCCTGTTCAATGAAATCGGTTTCGGCAACTCCGGCGCAGTGCAACCCGCAGGTATTGTGGCAGAACTCAACGAGTTGGCTCACGCCGAGGACCCCTCGCGTCCCACTATCGGCGCCACCAACAAGGACGATCTGCCTGAAAACTGGATTCCCGATTATCTCGCCTACAACAACTATCCCGGCTGGTACTGGGCCGAGCCTGCGGCTATGGGCCCCTCCACCGACTGGAAGAATAAAGGCAAAGGCGTGGCAATCAGTGAGTATGGCGCAGGCGCAAGTATCCATGACCATGACCCGTATATCTCTAAAGCACCCAAAACCGACGGCCATTATCACCCCGAGGAGTGGCAGGCTGTAGTCCACGAAGGCAATTACAGCGAGTTGGCCAAGCGACCCTACGCATGGGCCACATGGGTGTGGAACATGTTTGACTTCGCAAGCGCGTGGCGCAACGAGGGTGATGCGCGGGGAATGAACGACAAAGGCCTCGTGACCTACGACCGTAAAACGCCCAAGGACGCATTCTACTATTACAAAGCGCAGTGGAGTGACGAGCCGATGGCCTATATCACAGCGCGCCGCCACGAAATACGCGAGGATGCCGAGACCAAGGTCAAGGTCTACAGCAACTGCGACGAAGTGCAGCTCATAGTCAACGGCACTCCTGTGTCGACCGTGAAGCCCGAGGGCGGCATAGCCCGATGGGACACCGTAACCCTCCGTCCCGGCGACAACGTAATCACCGTGAAAGCCACCCGCGGCGCCTCCACCGTAACCGATACCTGCAACTGGTACCTCAAATAATCCTTCCACTGCAGTAACAGCAACGTGGCGGGGGTCTCCCGACCCGCGCTCTCACAATCAGGCCACTACCTACGGGCCAATACTGTGAGAGAGCGCGGGTCAGGAGACCCCCGCCACGTTACGTCACGACCAACTTGTGCTGCTTTTCTCCCTACTTTCTAAACAATATCGCATGGCGAGCCGGAGTTATCGTGCGGGAGGGAACGGGCACATTTTTAATTTTTTTTAGTAAAAGATATGACAGTAGTTGGTTGATTGACTGAAAATTTGTAATTTTGTCGCGGAAAGTGTGAACCTGTGCTGTTGCGCGGGCTGAATAATTGCGATTTAGCTTGATGCTTGAAATGGGTAAGTGCTTGAAACTTAATAAAAAATTAAGTTCATTATTCGTTATATTGTAAAACCATAAGATCATGTCATATTTCAAAAGTTTGCTTTTAGCCTTAGGGTTTGTAGCGTGTCTGTCATCGTGCCGCACACCCAAGGATATCGCTTATTTTCAGGGCCAGGGAAATGGTCAGTCAATCGAAGTAATTTCTCCCAACTTTCTTACGGCTCAGCCCGACGACCGACTCTCAATATCGGTCCATGCTCGTGACGGCCAGCTCGCCGAGATTTTCAACCTCCCTATCCAGTCGCGTCAGCAAGGTAGCGTGACCACAGGCCGTAACTCCAGCGCAAGCGCCTCAAGGTCAAGCAATCAGATGTCGGCTTACACCGTTGACAACTACGGCGATATCGAGTTTCCCGAACTTGGCACACTCCATGTGGCCGGCCTTACCCGCCAGGAGATAGCCCAGACTATCAAGGACGAGCTTATCAACCGCCAGCTCCTTAAAGACCCTACGGTGACAGTTGAGTTTATTGACCACTCATTCACCGTGCTCGGTGCGGTAGGCGCCCCCGGACGTATAATTTTTGACCGCGATAAACTCAACCTCCTCGAAGCTATCGCTCTCGCAGGCGACCTGCAAATCAACGGTCAGCGTGAAAACGTTATGGTTTACCGCATGGTTGACGGCAAGCAGAAAGCCTACGAGGTTAACCTTACCGACCCCCACAGCATCTATTCATCACCCGTTTATTACATACAACAGAATGATGTCATTTATGTGGAGCCCAACAACTTGATGAAGCGTAACACTACGCCGCTCGGTAACTCTACATTTACCCCCGCATTCTGGATTTCTTTGGCTTCGTTCGCAATGACCGTCGCCCTCCTGTTTGTGAAGTAATCCCCGACAATACACACAATAATTTCGCGTAAAACGAATTTGACTATGGAAAATAGTGAAGAACAGTCGCACAAGGAAGGTCAGTCAATCTCTATCAAGGAGTTCCTCTTCCTCTGCCTGTCAAAATGGTATCTGTTTGTAATAGCTTTGGCTATAACTTGCGGATATGCAGTTTATTATCTCGCCAAAACCTCCAAGGTCTACTCGGCTGAAGCCGCAATCCTTGTGAAGGATGGTGCCGGTAACACACCTGACGTGTCGGTGGCTCTCTCGGAAATTGACATGCTCAACACCAATGTCAATATCAATAATGAAATGGTGGCGCTGAAGTCGCCCGTCATTATGAAAGAGGTGTCACATCGTCTCGGCCTTGACGCCAATTACACTATCAAGACCGGTCTGAGCCGCACTATTCTTTTTGGTAATACTCTCCCTGTCAGTCTGCAATTCCCCGGTCTCGGTGACGACGGCCGTGCTAAGGTCAAGATGAAATATAGTGCTGACGGCACTTTGGAAATCGGCCCGTTTGCAGTCGCCGGTGAGGATATAGAAGTTACCGGTAAAAGTGCCGAAGTCACAATCAATCTTAATGATGTGGCCTCTGACTCCACTCTCGAAACCTCTTTGGGCGAGATAGTTGTCGTGCCCAACGAAAAGTTTAAAGGTCTCGGCGAAGGCGAGTCGCTCGATATTACTGTTGACCGTGTTGGCTACGCCGCCGGTGCTGCCCGTATTTTGGGTTCGCTCAAAACTGCTGTCCGTGACAACTATTCATCGGTAATTTATATATCGCTTGACGACGAGAACACCGAGCGCGCACTGGCTGAACTGCAATGTCTTATCGACGTTTACAACGAGAACTGGATTAAGGACCGTAACCAGATTTCGGTTGCTACCTCCAACTTTATTGACGAGCGTCTTGCCGTCATCGAGTCGGAGCTTGGCAATGTTGACTCGCAGATTTCCGATTATCAGGCCCAGCATGAACTCCCCAGTTCAGGCGCTGCATCTGATGCCTACTTCCAGCGTACTCTTCAGGCACGCGATGAAATGGGTGAACTTGCAGTGAAAGTGGAACTTGCACGTAGTATTAATACTCACCTGAAAACTGCTGCAACCACATACCAGCCTCTTCCTTCATCATCTGCTCTTGGAAACGGAAGTGTCGAGAGTCAGATTCTTGCCTATAACGAGGCGCTTACCGATCGTAACCTCATGGTACAGAACTCATCGGAGAACAACCCTCTCGTGAAGGACCGCGATGCTGCGTTGGATGTTATGCGTCAGCAGATTATTTCATCAGTCGAGGGTTATATCAACTCTCTTAATGCTTCGATGAAGGCTTCTGGTTCTAAACTTGCGTCGGCGACTACCCGCCTGCAGAGTAACCCCATTCAGTCAAAGCATCTTCTTGACAAGGAGCGCCAGCAGAAAGTGAAAGAGCAGCTCTATCTCTACCTCCTTCAGAAACGTGAGGAAAACGAACTGTCACAGGCATTTACCGCTTACAACACCAAGGTAGTGATGACTCCTACCGTCTCCGGTCTCGTAGGCCCCCACTCGCAGAAGATATATATGATGGCTCTGGCTATCGGCATTCTCGTGCCCGGTGCCATCCTCTTCCTGCTCGAAATGCTCAATACCAAGGTGAGAGGACGTCGTGACATCGAGCGACTGACTATTCCCTTCGTAGGCGAAGTGCCGCAGAACGGTAAGCCCAAGTCGGCCCTCAGCCGCATGTTCAGCAAGAATAAAACACCTGACCGCTCTTCCGATATTGTGGTAGATAAAGGTGGACATGACATCATCAACGAAGCTTTCCGCGTGATTCGTACCAACCTTGAGTTTATGCGACCTGCCGACAACTCCGAGGCGCGTGTCATAATGATTACCAGTGCCAACCCCGCTTCAGGTAAGACATTTACATCGCTCAACCTTGCCACAGTGCTCTCGCTCAAGGGCAAACGCGTAGCTATCGTTGACCTCGACCTGCGTAAGGGCTCGCTCTCTTCGGCTATCGGTGCAAAGGGCCACGGCCTGTCCAACCTTCTTACAGGTAACAAGACCAAAGAGGAGATTGTAATATCAGGTGTGAAAGGTAACGAGAACCTCGATGTTTATCCCTCAGGTCCTATCCCCCCGAACCCCGCCGAGTTGCTCTATTCCGACAATCTTAAGAGCCTTATCGAGTCACTTCGCGAAGAATATGACTATGTAATCATTGACTGTCCGCCCGCCGAGGTTGTGGCTGATGCCAAGATTATCAACCGCTACGTCGATATCACGCTCTTCATTATCCGCGCCGGCTATCTTGAGCGTAGCATGCTCGGTGAGATTGAACGCTTCTACACCGAAAATCGCTACAAGAATATGGCCATTATCCTCAACGGCACTCTTGATCCCACCGCATCGCGTTTCAGCAGTGCCAACCGTTACGGCTACGGCTACGGATATTACGGCTATGGTTACGGCTACGGCTATGGCTATGGCTACATCAAGAAGAAAGATGACAAAAAAGATTAAATCGTTCATCCAAAAACAATACGATAACAAAATCAATCAGGGCGCTGCGCAAAAGCAGCGCCCTGATTGCATATATGGCAACCACAAACTCTGCACCAAAGGTATCATAACAAACAGATTGCATATATAACAACATATAGGCTGAGAACCGTGAGGAATGGCATCCGGAGGATGCCGATTTACCCGTAACCGGGGTCGCCGAGCGAAGCGAAGGCGCCCCCGGGTAATAATGATAGAAAGGAAAAAGGCGCTCGGAGACCGCCGATTTATAGCAGAAACTCGTCTAAATCGGCTCCCCGAGGTTTTATCGGCACAGTGAATTTAGTGTACTTTGAATATTTTTTGAATACTTGAATAAAATTATTCAAAAATATTTGGTCGAAAATATTTATTACACTACCTTTATCCGGTAAATAATTAAAGCAGGGTTTTGCGGCCCTTTATAAGAGGATAAGGATTAGGAAACAGCTCCGTTGTGAGCATCTCAATTGAGTATCTTGCCGGATTGATTGTCCCTCCCTCACGGAGGAGAATTGACCGCGGCAATATGATTAGGTAAATAATCATAGCCGGCATTATGCAGTATTGCGGGTTGACTGTGGTAGAGTTGATGTGATTCCACGACCATTTTCCCATTTTTGAATCCTTTCATAGTGGCTGTATTGCATCAGACGCTTCGGTGTCTGGCCTGCGATATCATATTCATCGCTATGGATTTTTCAGAGCTAAGATTATATTTTAAACGCAGGCATCACATATATACAAAAATAATAGTTATTTTTGCATTGCTGATATCGCTGATAGAAATCGGCCGCCAGACTTATGTGTTTGGAAATTTCAGCAAAATCATTTCGCCTAATCTGTGCTATGCGATATTCTGCGTCACGCCGTTAGTTCTTCTTTCAATGACAAAGCGTTTTACAGTCAACTGGATACTTGTGCTTTTTTGCGCCGTAGGCGGTGTGTCGCTGTTGCTCAACCGTCCCGTGGACAATCATTACTCGGTGGTGCGTTTTTGTTTCTTCTGCGGCATGCTCTGTCTGCTTTCGCCGCTTGTCAACTCAATTCACATCCAGAGTTTCCGCAGCTACCTGTGGCGTTATGTCGTCCGCCTCGTGCAGCTCGTTGTCATCCTGTCGATTATACTCTATCTCAAGACATCCCTTTTCGATGGTTGTGGACGTATGTTTATGGTAGTGCGTCATCCCATGCTTCTCAGTAGTTTTGCCGGATTCGCAGCGGTTACGGTATCATCGCGACTCCTGCGCGGACGCAACAACGATTCCGTAGCGGCAATCTGTTTTGACTGCTGCTCGCTCGCAGCCTCACTCCTTGTCATGATATGGGGTGGCTCGCGTGGCACAATACTTAGTGTGTGCGCCGCTGAGATATATCTCTTCATCATCTATTACGACCGCTGGAAAAAACTGCTTTGGCTGCTGCTCGCATTAGCCTCGACCATTGTGATTATATCAATCGTAGGGGGTGATGCTACATACCGCGTCAAGAAAAAATTTGAAATCAGCAAAGCGAACAATTCACTGATATTTTCGCGCAAACAGTTGTGGGAATCTCGTCTTGAAGAGTTTGGCGAAAAGCCGCTTCTCGGTATAGGTTTTACAAACGTAACGCGAGTCTCTACGCTCTACGATAATAAGATTGTCGATGTCACCCCTCATCGTTCGTCAATGGAAGAGCCAGGGTCGTCATGGCTCAGTGTACTCTCCAACACCGGTATAGCGGGGTTCTGCATCGTTGTGGTCTGGACGGTCGGTCTGTTTGCCGCAGTTAGAAAGCGGCGCAAAGGAGGGGATGTCAATGCACCGTTGTTCGGCGCACTGTTGATATTCATGGCAGTCGGCGGACTGTTTGAAGGATGGTTTCTCTATGCCGGCTCCGCCAGCTTCTTCCTCTACTGGTTGCTGACCTCGATGATACTCGACCGTAGCTGTCCGCGGTATCTGATAAATAAATCGCTTATAGGCACATGGCATACCCTATAAAGACGGACAGAATATCGGCAATAGATGCCCTGCGAGGGTTTGCCCTGCTCGGTATTCTGCTGATTCATACTGTTGAAACATTCGCGTTCTTTGAAGATTCCCTAATTGAAGGTCCCGTCGATAACGCGTTGAAGATGCTGCTCGGCAACCTCTTTCACAATCGCAGCAACGCCATCTTCGCTCTTCTTTTCGGTTGCAGTTTCTGGTTTCTGTTGCGCAATCCGCTATATCCGTCGGTTAAATTCGTGTGGCGCTGCGTATTGTTGGCCGCAATAGGCGTTGTAGCCAAGCTGTTTTATACCTACGACATATTGTTCTGGTACGGCCTGTGCGGCATGCTTCTTGTCGCGGTTCGCCGCTGTCCGCCGCGCGTGTTGCTCGTATTGTCGGCTGCATTGTTGATTGCATCGCCATTTGTGGCAGCATTGCATATAAGCGATTGGCTGTTCCCCGAAACATTGCCCGACAGATATGTCTCGGACTACTCACTGCGTCAGATTTTGGACTATCCGCTTATTTACAGCGTGGAAGAAAGTCTTAAAGCCGTGCTGAACAATCTTTCGCTGCGCACTTTAGGACTCATGGTACTCGGCTATTGGATAGGATGCAAAGGATATATCACCAATTGGAAAGCTGTAGTGACAACAAGACTCGTGGTGCCTGCATGTATCATTACCGTGCTGATGTTTGCATTCGTTCTGGCTATACGAGGCGATGGCAGTACCCGGTTGTATCGGGTATGCGAAGAGTGGCTGTTCACCATTCAGGCGCTCAGTATGGCTATTTTGTTCATGTGGTTGTGTCGTAAAGAGGCGCGCTGGCAGCAACCTCTGGCGTGCTATGGTCGTTTAGGCCTTACCAACTACTTCTTTCAGGGCTGGGTCGGAGTCACCCTTTCCTGCGTATGGTTCATCCCCTGCGGCCTGCATCTGGCACAGCAATTGGCAGTAATGTTCGCCTTCTACCTCCTGCAGATGGCATTCTCCATCCTCTGGTGTCGCACCCACCGCTACGGTCCCCTCGAATACCTCTGGCGCAAAGCTACCTCCCTAATCCCCAACCGCAGCTAAAGCTTTGTTAGCTTTATGAGTAGGGACGCGATAATAAAACTACACTCCAAAAGTTTTATGTCTAACTTTTGGGGTGCAGTTCATATATCGCGTCCCTACTGCCGGTCATGCAATACAAAGTCTGACGGCTTGTTACAGTTTGTAGGAGAGCATGAAGCGGAGGGCGTAGGTGGAGGAGTGGACTGTGGGGTGGAAGTGGTAGTGGGTGGCGCGACGGTAGTGGGTGAAGTGGACTGTGGCGTAGAGTTTGCGCCACACTTTGATGTCGGCGCGGCCGGAGAATACGCCGAAGCCGGCGACAGAGCGGTCGCCCTGCGCATCGAGCGTGTGGGGGTTGACGGTCTCCCAGTCGATGTCGCGCGGATAGCCGTCCCAGGTGAAGAGACGGTAGTATTCGTAGGATGCGGCGAGCGACAGGAAGTCGTGGTTGAGCACGAGGTTGGCACCACCCTTAATCGAATAGCCCGCGGCGAGGTTGTAGTTGCGCTGGGCCACACGATAATAGTCCGAAAGTATGGCTCCGAGTCCTATACCGTTGGCATGCAGAAACGCGTCCATGGCAAAGCGGCCGCGCTGCACGTCGCGGAACATCAATCCCGCGCCCACGCTTGCCGGTACACCAAGCTTGTAGGGCGTAACGCTCGACACTTTCGATATGGTATCGCTGTCATAGTAGTCGAAATGCTGATACATACCTATGCTCATTGACGTGGCATAGTTGTCGAGCAACTCCTTCGACAAAAGTCGTCCAACGATATTCAGCTGACCGAGAACCGGTTGTGACTTATGCACGTTGAGCTCGGCGTTAAACGAGAAGTAGTCATACGGTCGGGGGGATGACTCCACCTCAAAGCGGTCGCCATATTCGAGGTTGAACTGAAAAGCGCCGCCTGCCCCCTCGTCAATAAGGCGGTCCTTCAACTGGAGCATGCGGATACCGGCCGAGAACTCGATGGCAACGTTGGGGATGCCGAACTGACGCCCCGTAGTGGGACGCTTGCGCCACGCATCGCCGTTGATTATACGGGTCAGCCCGCGGGTAGGAGCTATGACAAACGCTGCGGCCTCTCGTCCGAAGCGTTCCCAACCGGTTGAGTTGTCCTTCAGCACGATGTCCGAGGCGCGGTAGGTGAGTTCGCCGATGGCCATACCGCCTACGGGTGTGGCTATAATGTCGTTGAGCGACGGATATTCATTCTCCATGAAAAACTCCCACATGGCGGAGCCGCCGAGCGCGAAGAGCCCTGACTGCCAGAAATTGTAGCCGTTGGAGCGCGCCGAATTGAAATAGAGATTGCCATGATAGGGGTGCAGAAACATGTTGGTACCCATCTGGTCGTTGTCCCACACAAAGCCGCGGCGGAAGTTATTGCGGATGGTGTGGCCGTTGATGTAGGCATATTCTGCTTTCTGGATGAAACGGTCTATGGCCCATACACCCATGTTGAAACCAAAAACTTCGCCTCCCGCCAGCCACGGATCTTTCTTTCCATAATAACTCAGGTCAAAAGAGTCGGGCAGCTGATGGGGCGTCACCTCCAGGCGTATAGGACGCTGGGCGCTGACTGTTGTGGTCGCTATGATAGCAAAGAGAGCGAGAATAAATTTGCGTGACAGTTTCATTTCTTGTCGGGATAAGCTATTCGCACGTGATACATTGTGAGCAACGAGTTGACAAAAGCCTCCTTGATGGTTGTTATGTCGCGGAACGAGAGGGGAGAGTCCTTGTGCAATCCTTCCGACACCTGCATGTCAATGAGTCGGTTGACAAGATTGCGTATCGTTTCGGGCTTATGGTCGGGGAGCGAGCGCGAGGCAGCCTCCACCACGTCGGCCATCATGAGCAGCGATGCCTCCTTTGACTGCGGGTTGGGGCCCGGATAGGTGAACGGCGTGGGGTCCACCTCCTCGCCGGGATGCTCGTTGCAGTAAGTATTATAGAAATAACGGGCCGTAGTAGTGCCGTGATGCTGCACTATCATGTCGCGGATTACCTTGGGCAGGTTGGCTTTCTCGGCCATGCGCAGGCCGTCGGTCACGTGTCCTATGATTACTCGCGCGCTCTGCACCGGAGTCAGCGCGTTGTGGGGGTTGACGCCATGCTGGTTCTCGGTGAAGAAAGCGGGATTCTTCGTCTTGCCGATGTCATGGTAGAGCGCTCCGGCACGCACGAGCTGTACGTTGGCATTCACGCGGTTGGCGGCTGCCGTCACCAGATTGGCTACGGCCATGGAGTGCTGGAACGTACCTGGACACTCCTCCGACAGCTCGCGCAGTATCGGGTTGTTGATATCCGACAGCTCGACCAGCGTCACCACCGAGATGAACCCGAACACCTTCTCAACAACAAATATCATGATGTAGGCAAACGATGTCAGCACCATATTGATGGCGAAGAAGCCTATCAGTTTCCACGAGAACGTGTTGAGCGATGCTATCTGCACCAGTTCGGCCGCGGCATACGTAATCACGTAGGTGACAAACACCAGCAGCGCGGTGCGCATAAGCTGCGACCTGCGAGAGAGTTCCCTCATCGAGTATATCGCCGTCATGCCCGCCGAGAACTGTATGAAGAAGAATTCAAACTGCAGCTTGGCAATCAGCGAGCAGAGCACAATCTCCATCACCAGGAAGAACATCGCCACTGTGTAGTCAAAGAACACCACAAGCAGTATGGGCAGAATGGCGAACGGCACAATATATATACCGTCGGCAAAGTGGTCGGCCATGAACGTGGTGAACGCGAAGAAGCCTGCGTAGAGCGAGAGCAGGCACACCGTGCGCGAAATGTTGTTGAATATCTCGCGGCGGTAGATGCTGAGAAACAGGTAGATGACAGCCATGAGCGCCGCTGCGAAGAGCAGATGGCCGAGCACGACATTGATTTTCGATCGGCCGCGTTCCTTTTCGCGTCGTGCGAGCTCCTGCTCGTAGTCCTGCAATATCTGATAGCGCTGCGGAGTGACCATCTCGCCGCGGTTTATTATCTCCTCACCTTTCTGTATTACCCCCTGCACGGCCTCGACGGGTGTCAGCAGACTGTTGCGCACCTCGGCCGTCTTTTCCTCATTCTCCTTCATGTTGGGTTGTAGGTAGGAGCTGATATTGCGCGACTGAAGCATGCGCCACAGGTTGGGATTCTTCATCTTGTACTTCTGCTCCAGTTCCTCGAAAGCCTGGCGCGAGGTACGCATCTTCGTCGTGGCAATCTCCTCGTTGCCCGAGCCGGAGGAAATCTTGATGCGCTGCAGTTCGCCCACGGCTATGCGCTGGGCGTCGTCGGTTGAAATCACTCCCGCGTCATATATCTTCTTCACGGCCATGATTACGGCATCGCGCGTGCTCTGCGACACGCTGTCGAGCTCCAGAATCATGCCTACGAGGTTCTTCTGCACCGAGGGGTCGATGTCATACACCGGCACGAGCATGCGGTCGATGCTGTCAATCTTCTCCTGCTTGATTTCGTCGGCAAGATAGTACGGGATGTCGAACGGTGCGAGCAGCTGCGGGTTGCTCCACGGACGGTTCTTCTCGTAGGACAGCTGCACCTTCTCGGCGCGGGGCAGGAAAAATATTATGAGCAGCGCGGCCACGCCATAGGCTGCAAACGTTATCCAGAACTTCCTGTCGACAGGGATTTTAAATGGCAGTTTCATATTATAGGCATCAGCTTGGGAGATTGTGATGAATCGGATGAGTTGTTGATTATCAGTGTATTCTCGTGGCGCGGCGCACACCTGAGATGCGTTTCACCTGCGAGCAGAGTTCGGTGACCACGTCGGAATCCTCCACCAGCACCGTAAGGTCGCAGCGGAACACCTCCTCCTCGGCCACGATATGGAGCGAGCGTATGTTGATTGACATGTGGGTGGAGATGGTCTGTATCAGTTCCTGAAGTATGCCGAAGCGGTCGATGCCCTCTATGTGGATATGGGCCATAAACTTGCCGTTGGTGGCGTCCCAGCATGTGGAGAGTAGTCGCGGGCCGAAGCTTGCCTTGAGCGCGAGCGCTCTCGGGCAGTCGATGGAGTGGACCACCACCTCGCCGTTGTCCTCGATAAAGCCGAGCACATTGTCGCCCGGGATGGGGGAGCAGCAGTCGGCCAGACGGAAGTTTGACCCGTTCTCGTCGTAGCGCAGATGGTAAGTCTCCTTGGTGTTGATAGGCTGCGGCTTCTCCGTTTCGGTGGCCTCCGCCTCTTTCTCCTTTGACTTGGGCACCACGGCGAGCGGCAGACTGAATATCTTGCTCAGCAGCCCCTTTGACGACGATTGCTTCTTGAGCGACTTCACCAGGTAGTCGGAGAGCACAATCTCCTCGCGGCCGAGCAGCAGGTAAAGCTCGTCGCGGTTGTTCACGCGGTACATGCCCTGCAGTTTGGTGACCACCTCGTTGGTGTCGGTGATGTCATGCTGCTTTAGGAAGTTGTCAAATATCTCCTTGCCCTTGGCTATGATGGGCTGCTGCAGCTTGCGCAGCGCCGAGCGCAGGCGTGTCTTGGCTTTGGCCGTGACGAGAAATTCCATCCACTCCTCTTTGGGTGTCTGTGACTGCGAGGTAAGCACCTCCACCTGGTCGCCCGAACGCAGTTTCTGGCTCAGAGGCACCAGTTTATGGTTCACCTTGCCCGCGATGCAGTGGCAGCCTATCTGCGAGTGCAGGTCGAAGGCCACGTCGAGCACCGTAGCGTTGTTGGGCAGCGTGATAAGTTCGCCCTTGGGGGTGAACACCACTATCTCCGAGGCAAAGAGGTTGAGCTTCAGTGTGTCGAGGAAGTCGATGGCGTTGGGTTCCGGGTTGTCGAGTATATCCTTGATGGTGCGGAGCCATGCGTTGAGCTCGCTCTCCTCGTCACCCTCGCCTACCTTGTATTTCCAGTGGGCGGCAAATCCTTTCTCGGCAATCTCGTCCATGTGGCGCGAGCGTATCTGCACCTCCACCCAGTTGCCGTCAGGGCCCATCGCCGTCATGTGCAGGGCCTGGTAGCCGTTGGCTTTCGGGTTGCCTATCCAGTTGCGGGTGCGGTCGGGGTGGAATCGGTATAGCTCGTTGATAGCACCGTATATCTGCCAGCATATAGCCTTCTCTTTCGAGGGGTCGTCGCAGTCAAAGATGATGCGCACGGCGTAGAGGTCATACACCTCTTCAAAGGGTATATGCTTGGTCTCCATCTTGTTCCAGATGGAATATATTGATTTCACCCTTGCTTTCATGGTGTATTTGAGCCCCATGTTGTCAAGGATGCGGCGTATGGGAGCGGCGAAGTCCTCAAACTCGGCGGTGCGCTTCTTCTCGGTCTGTTGTATCTGTTCCTCTATTTTGCGGTAAGCGTCGGGATGCTCGTATTTGAAGGCGAGGTCCTCAAGTTCGGTCTTGATGGCGAAGAGGCCGAGGCGGTGGGCCAGCGGAGCGTAGATGTAGAGCGTCTCGCCGGCAATCTTATACTGCTTGTTGGGGGCCATGGAGCCGAGGGTGCGCATGTTGTGCAGGCGGTCGGCCATCTTGATGAGCACTACCCGTATATCCTCCGACATTGTCAGCAGCAGTTTGCGGAAATTCTCGGCCTGGGCCGAAGCCTGCGCGCCGAATATACCGCCCGAAATCTTGGTCAGTCCGGCCACGAGCTGCGCTATCTTCTTGCCGAAGTGCTGTTCTATATCCTCCACGGTGAAGTCGGTGTCCTCCACCACGTCGTGAAGCAGCGCGGCGCATATCGAGGTGGAGCCGAGACCTATCTCCTGACTGGCTATCTTGGCCACGGCGATGGGGTGCATGATATACGGCTCGCCGGAGCGGCGTCTGATACCCTTGTGTGCTTCCTTGGCAAAGTCGAAGGCGCGCTTTATTATCTCCACTTTCTTGCGGTGGTTGCTCTTGAGGTAGCCGTCGAGCACCTCGTTGAAAGCATCCTCTATCATTTTATCCTCTTCGGGAGTGGTGAATTTCTCTTCTGCCATATCGTTGATGACGGTTTAGACCCCGTTCCCCAATATTTGTTAAAACCTCGGCGGTCGATTTTTGAGTGCATTTGTTCGGCGGTTGAAGGAGTTATGGGGTTCCATAACGACTGAAACCGACGGACAAATACGCCAAAAAGCGACCGAGGCGAAAGTAACATTCATTGGGTATCGGTGGTTATTTTAAAATTTGTAAATCTTTATTTTGTTTAATATTACCTTAAGAGCGCATCTCGCAGGCGATTTTTGCCCTGTTCATCAGTCGTGTACATCAAGTACACTCCTTCTTCACATGTCAAAACTCGCTCTGCG
>JAAVEW010000029.1 GCA_014801075.1 Barnesiella sp.
ATTATGGCGGAAGGATTTTCCTGACGATTTTTCACGAGGAAGAAGGAGTGTAGCGAGCTACATGACTGATGACGAGGGGAAAAGCGGCGGAAAAGACTCCGACAGAATATTAAGATAATTAGGACGGTTAATATAAAATAATTTTAAACAGTTACTTAACATAACCAATGTCAAACGAGTCGGAAATATCCCCGCAGGTAGTGGCCATGAAGCAGCGCCTCGGCATCGTGGGCAATGCGTCGGCGCTCAACAATGCCGTTGAGCGCGCCATACGCGTGGCCCCGATTGACCTGTCGGTGCTCGTGACGGGCGAGAGCGGTACGGGTAAGGAATTCTTCCCGCAGATAATCCATCTCAACAGCGCCCGCAAGCATGGTAAATATATAGCTGTAAACTGCGGAGCCATACCCGAAGGCACTATCGACTCCGAACTGTTCGGACACGAGAAGGGCGCCTTTACCGGCGCTGTGGCCTCGCGCAAAGGATACTTCGAGGAGGCCAACGGCGGCACTATATTCCTCGACGAGGTGGCCGAACTGCCGCTGACAACGCAGGCGCGCCTGCTGCGCGTGCTCGAGAGCGGCGAGTTTATAAAGGTAGGCTCGTCGGAGGTGCAGAAAACCAACATACGCGTGGTGGCCGCGACCAATGTCGACATGGCCCGCGCCGTGGCCGAGGGTAAGTTTCGCGAGGACCTCTACTACCGCCTGTCGACGGTGCAGATTACAGTGCCCGCGCTGCGCGACCGCGGCAACGACATCCTGCTCCTCACGCGCAAGTTTGCCTCCGACTTCGCCGAGCGTTACCGCATGCCGCAGGTGACGTTTGACGACGAGGCCCGCACCCGCTTGCTTCACTACCGCTGGCCGGGCAATGTGCGCCAGCTCAAGAACGTGGTGGAGCAGATAGCGCTCTTCGAGGCGGGCCGCACTATCACGGCCGACGACCTCGTGCCCTATCTTCCCGAAAGCGTCAACAGCTACGTGCCCGCAGTAGCCCAGACTTCGACCGGCGCCTACGAGCGTGAGCGCGAAATGCTTTTCAATATGATATTCAAGCTCCAGCGCGAGATTGAATCGCTCAAGGAGCAGGTGGGCGGCACCGCTCCGCGCCCCTGCGCCGTCATTGCCGACAGGAGCATGCCCGGCCACGGTGTCACCTCGGTGGTGAAATATTCCGATACCCCCGGCACCATCTTCCCCCACGCGGCCTCACGCGATACCACCGTTCACGATGTGGTCGACGTGACACCCTCGGCCCCCGGTCCCACTACGCTCGAAGAGACCGAAAAGGAGCTGATACGCCGCTCGCTCGAACGCAACCAGGGGCGTCGCAAGGCCGTTGCCGCCGAACTTAATATCTCAGAACGAACACTTTATCGCAAGATAAAAGAATATGGACTTGAATAATGTAATAAAGCGCACTCTGCGGCGGGGCATGATGCATCGCCTCGTCGTGCTTGCGGCCACACTGCTCGGCGGCGTGGCATGGCAGGGGTGCAGCATCAGCTATAAGCTCAACGGCACGTCTATCGATTACTCGGTGTATAAAACCATATCGGTAGGGGAGTTCCCTATCCGTGCCGCGCTGGTGTATCCCCCCTTGCAGCAGACGTTTGAGAACGCGCTACTCGACTATATCACCCGCAACACCCGCCTGCGCACCATCGACGGCGGCGCCTCCGACCTGACTATGGAGGGTGAAATCACAGGCTATACGCTCACTCCGCAGGCTGTCACCGAGGATGCCTACGCCTCCAAGACACGTCTTACCATCACCGTGCGCGTCAAGTACACCGACAGCAAGGATGATAAAAACGACATCGACCAGACATTCTCGGCCTATCGTGATTTCGACGCCACCGAGATGCTGACCGACGTGCAGGACGAGCTTTGCGAACAGATTTCCAAAGAGCTTGTCGACCTTATCTTCAACGCTACTCTCGGCAACTGGTAATTAAAATACCGGTAATTATAGTAATTACAGTATATGTCAGACGAAACTATCATAAAGGCAATAGGCCGGCTGCTCCCGGAAGGGGAAGTGGCCGACGGGGCGCTCAGCCCGGCGCAGGTCGACGCGCTGGCGGAGCGTTACCCCTATTTCGCGCTCCCCGCTGCGCTGTTGCTGCGCAACGACGCTACGCTCTCCGAGGGTGAGCGCAGCCGCTATGCCGCCATGCTGGCGCGCACTGCCACTTCGCCGTCAGTGCTTGCCGCCCTGCTCGCCGAGGATGAAGAGCCCTTCTATCCCGACGAGAAGGTGACCACGCCGTCGACCGAGAGCGCTATCGACACGTTTCTCTCGACCTACGGCAACGGCCCGGAGGATGATGAAGTGCTCAACCGCTTGATATTCAACCCCACGCCTGACTATGCCCAAATGCTCGCCCGCGAGGAGCAGCACAATCTGCCCGACGAGCCCGCTGCCGAACCGGGGTCGAAGGACGACCTGCTCAACCGCTTCATCATCAAGCAGAAGCGGCAGGAGGGTAGCGTGCCCGCCGACGAGCTGCAACGCATACCCGCCACAACGGTTGAGAACCGTCACAGCGACGACGCGACAACCGCCCCCGCACCCTCCGACAGCTCGCTGTTGAGTGAAAGTCTGGCCAAAATTTTCATCCGACAGAAACAATATGAGCGTGCTTTTGAAATTATAAGCCAATTAAGTTTGAAATATCCGGAAAAAAGTGTTTACTTTGCAGACCAATTGCGCTTTCTCCGTAAAGTTATCAACAACCGGAGGCACGCGGCTGGTAAAAACTGATATCATTGAATATTAAAATTATCACATAATTTAGAAATGCAAACATTATTAATTGTTCTTACAGTGATTGTGTCAATCCTCCTGATTGGCGTAGTTCTCATTCAGAAATCCAAAGGTGGCGGTCTGGCTTCCAATTTTGCCGGTTCAAACCAGATTATGGGTGTTCGTCGTACCAACAATTTTATCGAGAAAGCAACATGGACTCTTGCCATCGTTATCCTCTTCCTCTCGATTCTCTCTTCAATCGTAACTCCCGACCTCCCCGGAGCTAAATACGACACAACCAAGCAGAAACAGCAGACTACTCAGACCGACTTCAACACTACCGCTCCCGCAGCTCAGGACGCTCCCGCAGCTCCCGCAGCCAACAACTAATAGGAGTGTGACCCGGCCCTGCAGGCCTCGTCACGGTAAGTGAGTCGCAACGAATATACGACACAGGGTGTACCCCATAAAGGGGTGCGCCCTTAATCCGTTATAGCCTCCGCGATTTATCGCGCCCCCGTGTTGTCGGTTTTTTCCCGGTTGACGGTATTTTTTTGTTAAATTGTTTTGCGGAGTATAAAAAAAGTTTCTATATTTGCATAAAAATGTGCCGGATTAGGTAAAAGGCACAATATTCTAATATCAATTACTTACATTTCTTAAATTTCTTAACTTTCTAAATCAACCATGCACATGAGAAAATTTATGCAATGGCTTGTGCTGGCGATGACGGCTTTAGTAGCTTTCCCATCGGCAGCAGGTACTTTTGTGGGTGACCGCACCGACTTCCGTGACGAAACAATCTATTTCGCCATGACAACCCGTTTCTACGACGGTGACCCCAAAAACAACGTCTGCAGTTGGGACAAAGCCGACGTGCAGATTGCCAACAACGACCCCGACTGGCGTGGCGATTTCGCCGGCCTTATCGAGAAACTTGACTATATCAAAGCCCTCGGATTCACCGCAGTGTGGATCACTCCCGTGGTGCAGAACGCATCGGGCGAGGACTATCACGGATACCACGCCATGGACTTCACGAGTGTCGACCTCCGCTACGAGAGCCGCACCGAGTGGGGTTCGCAGCGCGACGTCAAGTTCCAGGACCTTATCAACGCAGCTCACGAAAAGGGCATGAAAATCGTGCTTGACATCGTGTTGCAGCACACAAGTAACTTCGGCGAAGTGAACCTCAACCCGCTCTTCACCCGCGACCAGGACATCCGCAACCAGGCTACTCCCGCCGGTTCGCTCCACGTCAACACCGAGCGTCTGAGCACCAACTACTTCGACCAGGATGGCAAGGCTCAGTATGCAGAGCGCTGGAAATACTTCAAGGACCCCAACAACGAGCCCAACAACTACTACCACCACTACGGAACAGGCTGGAACTGGGACCTTCCCAACCGCTGGTGGGGTCAGATTGCAGGCGACTGCGTCGACCTCAACACCGAGAACAACACCGTGGCCGAGTATATAGTAAAATGTTACGGCGAGTTCATCAAGATGGGTGTCGACGGTTTCCGTATTGACACCGCCGGCCACATCGCGCCGCTTACTTTCAACAAGCAGTTCATCCCTCAGTTCCTCGCTATCGCCGAGGAGAATAAGAGCAAGCGTCTCAACGAGTGCCCCTTCTTCATGTTCGGCGAGTGCTGCCAGCGTTTCCAGGGCAGCGTTGTCTACCGCGACCAGCCCAACCTTTCGAGCTACTTCTACACTTGGAAATCCGACCAGGCTCTCCTCGACGAGTATAACGGCAGCCAGGAGTTCTGGGACACTCAGGTGCTCCCCGAAGGTCACGACTCACCCGTAGGCCCTATGGCAGTGTGCGAAAAGGACACCAAGGATAAGCCTACAAGCAATAACGTATTGATGCTCAACGGCGCATGGCATGAGCCCGACTACTCGCAGTATTCAGGCTTCTCGGTAATCGACTTCCCCATGCACTACTGCTTCAACAACGCAGGTTCGGCTGTCAGCATCGCACGCAGCGGCGACAACAAGTACAACGACGCTTCCTACAACGTGGTTTACGTTGACTCTCACGACTATTGCCCCGGTCCTAACGACCAGACCCGCTTCAACGGCGGCACCGAACAGTGGGCCGAAAACCTCTCGCTGATGTTCACATTCCGCGGTATTCCTTGTATTTACTACGGTTCGGAAGTAGAATTCATGAAGGGCAAACCCATCGACGTGGGCGGTGAGAACAACAAGACTCCCCGCAAGGAGTCGGGCCGCGCCTACTTCGGCCACTACCTCGAAGGCAGTGTTGAGGCTTCTGACTTCGGCGTGTTCAGCGCATCGGGCAATGTTGACGCTACCCTCAACGGCGACCTCTCGCAGCATATCATCCGTCTTAACCTCATCCGTGCCGCAGTGCCCGCGCTCCGTAAAGGTCAGTACACCTTCGACGGCTGCTCTGCAAGCGGTGGCTGGGCATTCAAGCGTGCCTACAAGGATTCTTACGCTCTTGTCAGCATCAACGGCGGCGCTACATTCTCCGACGTTCCCGAAGGCAACTATGTTGACGTCGTAACCGGCGAAAGCTACACTCCTGCAGGCGGTAAAATCACCGTCAGCGCTCCCGGCAACAAGGGTCAGCTCCGCGTGCTCGTGAAAGACTGGACCGGTGGCAAAATCGGTACTGACGGCAAATTCATCTACACCACCTCGGCTGTGGCTCACGGCGGTAACCCCTCGTTCGTTGACAACGGTACTACCGAATACTATACTGCCGACGACGTAGTGGGCAGCGCATCGGTTAAGTTCTCGCCCGCAGGCGGCACATTCAAGACCGAGACAATGAGCGTCAACGTATCGCTCAACGAAGTAGCCGTTTCAGGCTGGTACCAGGTAGCTGATGGTCAGAAGATTTCACTCTCGGCCGGCGAAACCAAGACTTTCGTTATCGGTCAGAACATGAGCTACGGCGAAACCGTGACCGTGAAGTGGGGCGCAAGCAACGGCTCTGAGGAAATCACCGGTTCGGTTGTCTACAAGAAAGTTGACCCCAACGCTTCCTTCTCAGTATATGTAAAAGGTCCTGAAGGTATCCAGCTCTACGCCTGGGGCACCGACGAGAACGGTAAAACCGTAGAACCCTGCGGCTCATGGTCCGGCAAGACCCTTACCGAGACCGTAAATGTTGACGGTGATGATTTCTACTACTTTACGTTCGACGGCCTCGAATCGGTCAACATAATCTTCAACCGCAACGGCAACCAGACTCCTGACATCAAGGGTATCTCCTCCGACACATATTTTGAATATGACGGTAACACTACAGCTAAAGAAATCGACGTGAACGTGACTCCCGTGCCCGCAGTGAAGTTCTCGCCCAACGGTGGCAACTTCGTTGACAACGTGACAGTTACCGCTACCGTTTCCAACGCTACCTCCGCATCCTACCGCATAGGCAACGGTGCAGAGACCACTATCTCAGGCACTACCGCCACATTTACTCTCGGCGACGATATGGCCATCGGTGAGAGCGTAACAGTAAGCTGGAGCGCTACCAACGGCACCGAGACCAAGACCGGCAGCGTGAAGTTCACCAAGATTGAGCAGCCCGTTGTTCCCGACGGTATCGTGGTTTATTACGACAACTCGGAGACACGCTGGAGCAAAGTGTTGATTCACCACTGGTCGGTTGACGCAACCGAGTGGCCCGGTGTGGAAATGGAGAAAGTAGAAGGCGACATCTACACTTACGTACTTCCCGAAGGCACCACCGGCGTTGTATTCAACAACGGCAACGGCGACCAGACCGACGATATTAACAATCCCATCCACAACCATATCTACAAAGGTTTGGGCAACCGCAAATGGGTTGACGCCGGCGAGTTCCAGTCATCAGGTGTTGATGAGATTGTAGTTGGCGAAGAGGATTATCCCGTTGAATACTACAACATGCAGGGTATGCGCGTAAGCAATCCCTCACGCGGCTTCTACATCATGCGTCGCGGCAACAAAGTAGAAAAGGTTTACATCTACTAAGCCGTAACGTCAATTACTGAACAGTAACATACCCGACAGCCCCGTGCGAACGCGCGGGGCTGTCGTCATTTTTGTAGACTTGGAGCAATGTGGCGGGGGTCTCCTGACCCGCGCTCAAAAAACGTGGTGGGGCCGTCCCCGGCCGCACACAAAATGCCTGAGCCATAGCAAGATAGTTAGGTCTTCAATGCATTGGCACGAGGCTGATAATGTGCGGCCGAGGACGGCCCCACCACGGGCAGGTCGCACCACGCGGGGTGAGCGCGGGTCGGGAGACCCCCGCCACGTAGTGGCCGTTTCCCCCCTGCATAAACATGACGAGAGGCTGCAGCCCGTATGGGTGCAGCCTCTCGTTGTTATTGTTGGGTTAAGGTAACGGCGTTACATTCTACCAGGAGATTAGATTTTGCCGATGAATTTGAGGACTTCTTCGGTGATGTTGTCGGCGGTGAAACCGAACTTTTCGTCGAGCACCTTGTAGGGGGCTGATGCACCGAAGCGGCTCATACCAAATACTTTGCCTTTGGCACCCACTACGCCCTGCAGTGTGGAGGGGAGTCCGGCGGTAAGACCGAAGCGGGGTACGTTGCGGGGAAGCACGCTATCCTTGTAGTCATCAGGCTGCTCTTCAAAGAGACCGATTGAGGGGAGAGATACCACGCGCGCGGGCACGCCGCCTGCTTCGAGAAGCACGGCAACTTCGCAGAGCAGTGACACTTCCGAGCCGTTGCCGAGGAGCACTACCTGGGGATAGGGGGTGTCCATCACAACGTAACCGCCGCGGCGTGTGCCCTGAGCCTCTTCGTAGCGGCTGGCTGTAACTGCGGGGAGGTCCTTGATGTCCTGACGCGAGAGGATAAGAGCGGTGGGAGTGTCGTTATTTTCCATCGCCATTTCCCATGCAACGGTGGTCTCGGCAGAGTCGGCGGGACGGAGCACGAGCATCGAGGGTTTGCCAGAGAAGTTCTTGATCTGCTCCATGAGACGGATCTGCGCTTCCTGCTCGATAGGTTCGTGGGTGGGACCATCCTCACCTACGCGGAATGCATCGTGAGTCCAGATATACTTGACGGGGAGCTCCATGAGAGCCGACATGCGCACGGCAGGCTTCATATAGTCAGAGAATACGAAGAATGTACCGCAAGCCTCGTGCATACCGCCGTGGAGGGCGATACCGTTCATCACGGCGGCCATTGTAAGCTCGGCCACGCCGGCGTGGAGGAAGCCGCCCGAGAAGTCGCCCGGGATGAGAGCGCCTGTCTTTTTGAGGAAGGCGTCGGTCTTGTCGGAGTTGGCGAGGTCAGCGCTCGATACAATCATGTTGTGAACATTCTCGGCGAGGAAGGCGAGCACGGTGGCCGATGCCGAGCGGGTAGCCTGGTCTGCCTTGTGCATGATGGCCGAGTAGTCGATTTCGGGAAGTTTGCCGGCGATGTAGTCGTTGAGCACGGCAGCGCGGTCGGGATTGCCGGCAGCCCACTCGTGTTCCTCTTCGCGACGTTTTGCCACGATGGCACGCAGCTCGTTGTTGCGCTCCTCGTAGAGGGCCTTGGAGGTTTCCCAGATTTCGAAGGGATGCTCGGGGTTGCCGCCGAGGTTCTTGATAGTAGCTGCGTAGTCGCCGCCCGCTGACTTGCTGATGGGGTTACCGTGGGTAGAGCATTCGCCTTCGAAGCTTGTGCCGTCGGCTTTGACGATGCCTTTACCCATCACGGTGTGGCCGATGATGAGGGTAGGCTTGGCAGTCTCGGCGATAGCTGTTTCGAGAGCTGAGGATATCTGGTCGGCGTCGTTGCCGTCGATTTCAATTACGTTCCAGCCCCAAGCGCGGTATTTTGCTGCGTAGTCCTCTTTGGTGACGGCGTCGACGGTGGTGGAGAGCTGCACGTCGTTGCAGTCGTAGAACATGATGAGGTTGTGCAGGCCGAGGTAACCGGCAAGACGTCCGGCGCCCTGCGAGATTTCCTCCTGGATGCCGCCGTCGGAGATGAAGGCGTAGGTTTTGTGTTCAACCACCTTGCCGAAACGTGCTGCGAGGAAACGCTCTGCGATGGCGCAGCCTACGGCCATGGTGTGGCCCTGACCGAGAGGACCGGAAGTGTTTTCGATGCCGCGTTTGGGATCAACTTCGGGGTGACCGGGTGTCACGCTGCCCCACTGACGGAACTGCTCAAGCTCGGCGGTGGTGAATTTTCCGGTAAGAGCGAGGGTAGAGTAGAGCATGGTCGACATGTGACCGGGATCGAGGAAGAAACGGTCGCGGGCAAACCATGTGGGATCGTCGGGGTCAGTTACGAGATACTTGGCGTAAAGCACGTTGATGAAGTCGGCGCCGCCCATGGCACCTCCGGGGTGACCCGATTTTGCCTTCTCAACCATTGATGCGCACAACACGCGAATGTTGTCGGCTGCACTCTCGAGAGTTTTCTTATCGGCTTTCATTATTAAAAAGTATGTTTGGTTATATGATTAAAAATTGTCGTTGTCGGTCAACACTATCGCAAAGTTAGTGAAAATTATTAATACTTCACGCAGCGGATAAACCAATAATATGTCCGTAAAAACCAATAACGCCCCTCTCAGGTGCAATAATGAGTCAATAATGCGCCCGTTTGAGTCAAAACCGATGACGCACGACGGGAGGCGTCCGCAGGCCGCCGATTTATTAGTAACCCCGTTAATAACGCGACAGGGCAACGGCTACGCGCCGTTGCCCTGTCAGTATCGTTACTGTGACTGAGTGGAGAATCAGTCTACGGGGATGTTTTTGTTGACGTTCTTGCAACCTACCACTGCGTAGTAGAACAGATAGAGCAACATGGCGATAACGAGCCAGTAGCTGCCCATGTAGCCTACGGCGGGAGTCAGGACGCTGTGCTGGATGAAGGGCATGATACCACCACCTACAACGAGCATCATGAAGATACCTGAAGCAGCTTCAGTGTATTTGCCGAGACCCTCGACAGCGAGGTTGAAGATACCGCCCCACATGAGTGAAGTGCAGAGACCGCAGAGGATGAGGAGGATAGCGCTGACGGGGAGTTTGGGAGTGTCGAGGAGCTGTGCTGCATCGTTGTGCTGCACACCTGCTTCGTCGTAGAGACGTGCGCGGAGGTTGATGTGCTCTACCTCGGGTGTTTCGGGGTTGTCATAGTCCTCGCTCCAGACAAATGCTTCGGGATTGGCCTTGAACTGCTCGATAGCCGAGGTGGGCAGACCTACGTCGGCGAGAATGCTTTCAGTCTTGGCTTCGGGGTTGTAGATGAATTTGGGCACGTCGAAACTGTTGTCCTTGGGGAGGATGATTGCGATGAGAACCAGAATAGCACCGAAGCCCGACACAACGAGAAGCTGAACGCGGGTGGAAATCTTGCCTGAGATAGCGCCTGAAGCCACACGGCCTACGAGCATGAGCAACCAGTAAACCATTACGATAGCACCTGCGATAGCAGCACCGTTGACGAGCACGCCGGCACCTGCTGCGCTTGAGTCGGAGATGTAGAAGTTGAGTTCGGCGGGGATACCGATTTCAATACCTACATAGAAGAAGATACCGATGGCACCGAGCACGAAGTGGCGGAATGACCAGGGTGAGTATTTACCTTTCTCGGTCACCTTGCCGGCAGCTGCGTCGGCCTTGGCGCGTTCCAAACCGGGTTCGGGGATGCGGGCGATAGAGATGATGAGGTAAGAAACGGCGAAGATAGCCATACCGATGAAGAGCAGGGGAGCAACGTCGCTCATTGAAGTGCGTGATGACACGGTGCCGATGAGTGCGCCCACGAGCATGGGAGTGAGAGCGCCGGCGAGTGAGTTGAGTGACGAACCGGTCTGGAGCAACTGGTTACCTTTCTTGCCGCCGCCGCCGAGGATGTTGAGCATCGGGTTTACAACGGTGTTGAGCATACATACGCAGAAACCGCAGATGAATGCGCCGAAGAGGTAAACGAAAAGATTGAGGGTGACGGGCAGGTCAACGGGCAGTGTCTCACCGAGGTAGTTGGTCTCCTCAACGTGAGTGGTGAACACCGTGATGTCGGCGCCGAATACGCTGCTGAGGTACTGCACGCCGAGACCTACGAAACCGAGGACGAGCGCCAGAAGGGCAGTCTTTTTGTAGCCCGAGCGAGCGAGCATCTTACCGGCCGGAATACCCATGAAGAGGTAAGCGGCGAAGTTCATAAGGTTGCCGAGCATGCCGGCCCAGGGGTACTGATGGCCCCAGATGTTACCGAAAGGCGCTGCCATGTTGGTAACAAACGAAATCATGGCAAAAAGGAACATCATCGTGATGATAGGCACGAGGTTACGATTGCCGGAGGCTGTGTTGGATGACATTAGTGATTGAGTTTTATGGATTAGTTTATAAATGAAATTTCAATTGGTATCAGCAGGTTGTTGAAACGTTGCAGGAATGGGAAAACGCGGGTGTAGTCACACTGCAATATTCTTTCCCTCTTGCAAAGATAGATTTTTTTACTGTTAATAAGCAAAAAAATTCCATCAAATTTGGAAAAAATATGGTCGAATTGGCAAATTAAGCCGTTTCGCAGGGGTAAAATATCGCGGCAGACTCCCGTTTTGATGGTCTCTGCTGCCACGGGTCTTAATACTCGCGGGCGCCGAAGATGGCTGTGCCTACGCGCACCATGTTGGAACCGCAGGCGATGGCTATGTCGCGGTCGTCGCTCATGCCCATGCTGAGGGTGTCGAATCCGCGGAGCATAAGTGTGGCGTCGTTGCGGATATTGTTGAAGCACCTGGCTATGGCGGCGAAGTCGGCCGCGATGCGGGCCTCGTCGTCGGTGTTTGATGCCATACCCATGAGACCGCAGATGTGGGTAGCCTTGAGCGATTCAAATTTCCGCTTGGTGAAGTATTCCATCAGTTCGTCGACCGAGAAGCCGAACTTCGTCTCCTCCTGCGCCACGTGGAGCTGCAGCAGCACGCGTGTCACCACGCCGGCCCGTTCCGACTCCTTGTCGATGAGGTCGAGAAGGCGCTCGGTGTCGACGCTCTCGATGAGTGCCGTCTTGCCTATGAGCGAACGCACCTTGTTGGTCTGCAGGTGTCCTATGAAATGCCACTCCACGTCGTCGGGCATGGCCGGGAGCTTGGCAAGGAGTTCCTGCACGCGGCTCTCGCCGAAGCGGCGCTGGCCGGCATCGTAGGCCGCGCGGAGAGCCTCCACGGGATGAAATTTTGAAACAGCGACGAGGTCGACGCCCCCGGGAAGGGAGCGGCGCACCTCGTCGAGTTGTTCTGCTACGTGACTGTACATCGTGATTGTGCGGTGAGTGTCAGCTGATTAGTTTTTATCGGCTGAGTTGTCGCCCGACAGTTTCACCTTGTACACGTCGAGAATCGGGGTCTCGGCTATCGATACGATTTCATAGTCGGCCATCGATGATTTCATTTCGTCGATGAAGTGCTCGAGCGCGCCCTTGAAGTCGGAGGCGGCAACGAGGATGAGCGAGGTCGATTTCTTCTCCTGCGCGGTCTTTTCGTCGATGGTGATGAAAGCTACCTTGGCGAGGTACCATTTGTCGGCCGAGTCGTCCCAGAATATCTCGGCTATCTTGGTGCGTTTCACTGCAGATACCGAAAATTCACCCGAAATAAACGGGGTAATCTCTTCGATGATGCGGGCCTCAGCCTCGGTAAAAGTCAGTGCGTCAACGAGGAAGGTGTCATTTACTTTCTTCTCGACGCCATTTTCCATTATTTTGCGGTAAGCTACCTTACATTCAAACCAGTTTGCCATAATAATTGTGTTTTATTTTTATCAAGACAAAGTTAGTGAGATTTCGCGATACGGCAAACAATATTTTTTAGCGTCGGATAACTTTTTTTGTTAAATACTTGTTTATTTTATTAAATTTTTGCAATTTGCATCGGTAATAGGGCCACGGCCCGTTGCCGCTTACCTTAAATGACTTCAACGATGAACGCGATATTTCACCTGCCGCAACGCATATTCCGGTTTTATGCCGACGGTTTCCGGTCGATGACGATAGGGCGCAAGCTGTGGACTATCATCATTATAAAACTGGTTGTGATATTCGGTATCCTCAAACTCTTTTTCTTCCCCGACCTGCTCGCAAGCCGCTATGACAACGACCGCGACCGGGCCGAGGCTGTGAGAGAGGCGCTGACCGCCCGCAGTGACGGCGCGGCCGCCGCAAAGGTGACTGCAACCGTCAATAAATAAGCTGATTACCGCAAAGTGAAACTAAAATTTAATATATTATCATGGATGAACTGATTAATGTTGTGGACTGGTCGAGATGGCAATTTGCCCTCACCGCGATAGTCCACTGGTTGTTTGTGCCGCTGACTATCGGCCTGTCGCTGATAATAGGCATAATGGAGACCGTCTACTACCGCACTCGCGACGACAAGTGGCGGCGTATCACTAAATTCTGGATGACCCTCTTCGGCATCAACTTTGCCTGCGGCGTGGCCACGGGCCTGATTCTGGAGTTTGAGTTCGGCACCAACTGGTCGAACTATTCGTGGTTTGTGGGCGACATCTTCGGTGCGCCGCTCGCCATCGAGGGTATCGTGGCCTTCTTCCTTGAGTCGACGTTCATAGCCGTCATGTTCTTCGGCTGGAAACGTGTCAGCCCCGGCTTTCACCTCGCCGCTACTTGGTTGACAGCCATTGGTGTAGCCCTCTCGGCGCTCTGGATTCTCGTAGCCAACGCATGGATGCAGTATCCTGCGGGCATGGAGTTTGACCCCGACCAGATGCGCAACGTGATGGTAAGTTTCAAGGACGTGGTGTTCTCGCCCGTGGCTATCAACAAGTTCTTCCACACGGTGTTGAGCGGATGGGTGCTCGGCGCTGTATTCGTGGTGGGCGTGAGCTGCTGGCTGCTGCTGCGCAAGCACAACCGCGATTTCGCCCTGCGCTCTATCAAGGTGGCAGGCGGTGTGGGCCTTGCAGGTATCCTGCTGACTATGTGGACCGGCGACGGTTCGGCCGTTGAGGTGGCCCGTCATCAGCCTATGAAACTCGCCGCTATGGAAGGCCTTTATGCCGGATCGGAAGGGCAGAGTCTCGTGGCCTTCGGTATCGTCAACCCCGACAAGAAACCTCTCGACGACAATCAGGCACTCTATGCCGAAATCAGCATACCCAAAGGACTCTCATTCCTTGCCAACCACGATTTCAACTCGTTCGTGCCCGGTATCGACGACATCATCCGCGGCTATGCCGTCAATGAGGCTGGCGACACTATATATAAAGATGTGTCGGTGGCCGACCGTATCATGATGGGTCGCGAGGCGCAGCAGGGATTGCGCGACTATGGCGTGGCCAAGGCTGCCGGCGACTCCGCCGCTATGGCCCGTGCGCTCAAGGCGGTCGACGACAACTTCCGCTATTTCGGCTACGGTTATCTCTCCGCGCCTGAGGATGCAGTGCCCCCCGTGGCAGTATCGTTCTACTCGTTCCGCGTGATGGTGATGGCCGGCGGCTATCTGCTCCTCTTCTTCCTCGTGGTGGCCTTCGCCTCATGGCGTAAGAAGGTCAATCTGCTCGACAACAAGTGGTTCTGCCTGCTCGGACTGCTTACTATCCCGGTAGTGTGGATATGCAGCGAGGCGGGATGGGTGCTCGCCGAGGTGGGCCGTCAGCCCTGGACTATCGAGGGATTGCTCCCCGTCAATGCTGCCGTGTCCTCGATTTCGGCCGGCTCGGTGCAGACAACCTTCTGGGTGTTTGTTGTAATCTTCACCGGTTTGCTCGCTGCCGAAGTCAGCATCATGGTGCGCCAGATACGCCGCAAAGCCGAGGTCGATATCCTCGCCCAGCCTGAGAAATAACGCTCCGACTGCATGCAGATGTTGATAATCAGTCCTGTACGTTAACATAATAATAAAAGTAACAATATAAAACTTCTGACAATATGGAAGCACTTCAAACATATTGGTGGTTTCTGATTGCACTCCTCGGGGCGTTGCTGGTGTTCCTGCTCTTCGTCCAGGGTGGTCAGACTCTGCTCTTCTGCTCGCGGTCCGAAATGACGCGCAACCTCAAAGTCAATTCGCTCGGACGCAAATGGGAACTTACCTACACCACGCTGGTAGTCTTTGGCGGCGCGTTCTTCGCCTCGTTCCCGCTGTTCTATTCAACCTGCTTCGGCGGCGCTTACTGGCTGTGGATGCTTATTCTGCTGAGTTTCATCCTGCAGGCCGTCAGCTACGAGTTCCGCCGCAAGCCCGGCAATCTCTTCGGCACACGTGTCTACGACGCGTTCCTCTTCTTCAACGGTTGCATAGGCTGCATCCTGCTCGGTGTAGCAGTTGGCATGATGATATTCGGTGCCGATTTCACTATCACCAAGGGCAATATCCTCGACGGCACCAGCCCCGTAATCTCGGTGTGGAACGACTCTCACGGCCTTGAAGCCATCTTCAACTGGCGCAACCTGCTCGTAGGCTTCACCGTGCTGTTCCTCGCCCGCACCAACGCCGCTCTCTATTTCCTCAACAATATCGAGGAGGGCACCGGGTTCAGGGCGCAGCAGCGCAAGGCGGCGCTTGTCAACGGCGCTGTCTTCGTAGTGCTCTTCCTCGTGCTCGTGGCAGTCATCTTCACCTCCAAAGGCTACGGCTACGACGACAACGGCGTCATCACTGAAGTGTCCTTTAAGTATGCTGACAATCTCATGACACTCTGGTGGTTAGGCGTCGTGTTCCTCCTCGGCGTTGTGATGGTGCTCTACGGCCTTGGCAAGACAGCGCTCCGCAAAGTCTACGCCCGCGGCATCTGGTGGACAGGCGCAGGCACAGTGCTTGCTATCCTTGCGCTCCTTTGCCTCATAGGCTACAACAACACCGCCTACCTCCCCTCCATCTCCGACCCGCAGAGCTCGCTGACCATAGTCAACAGTTCCTCCACCGAGTTTACCCTCAAGGTAATGACCTGGGTATCACTCCTCTCCCCGATAGTGATAGCCTACATCTTCGTGGTATGGCGCAAACTCTCCTCCCCCCCATTGACCCCCACCGAAATCGAGCACGACCACGAATCCTACTAATTTAATACCAACAAGGGACTGCCTAACTTTGATTGTTAGACAGTCCCTTTGTTATGTGGTGGAGCGTCGTGGTGGGGCCGTCCTCGGCCGCACGTAAGCAGTAACGCCCCTGTGGCGGGGGGCGTGGCGGGGGTCTCCTCAATGCGGTTAAGCTAAGGATTCAACGCCTTATTTACATATATTTAACGGCACAAAAAAAGAAAAACCATAGTCAAAATGGTATATATAATTGAAACTAAAACCCTTTTGACTATGGCTTTTCTAAAATCCGATGTATTTGATATTATTAACAATCTTAAGAACGAAATTGTTTCTTACGGAACTGCGCAGGGACGTGAAAATCTGGAATGTTTCATCGAGCCGGATGAATGTGATCGCAGGGACAATCTGTTTGTACGCAAGTCACCTCTGTCGGCTCCGATACTGATTAACTATCTGCTTCGGCATAATCCTCTGTCCAGTCAGATAAGTATCGATGAATTTTTCGATGAGATAGGACGGAATCCTGTGTCCAAGAGTGCAATCAGCCAGAAGAGAACACGGCTGAACCCGGAGATATTCAATTATCTTAATTCCAGGCTCATAAGCAGTTGTTACCAACAGTTTGCAGACTCCATGAAACGATGGAATGGCTGGTATCTTATGGCCTGTGATGGCTCTGATCTCGTTTTGCCTGATACCGATGCGCTCGCTGAATATTTCGGGAAGCGTAATTTCACCACAAACATAGGCCATAAAGGACAATCCTCTCCGATGGCTAAAGCTATGATGGTCAGCGACATTCTGAACGGTTTCACCTTAAAAAGTCTGCTCTTGCCGCAGAAAGTCAACGAGATGAAAGCTTTTATCGACATGCTTCCTGAGCTTGTCAGCATGTTGCCATTCAATCTCTTACAGTCAATTTGCCTTTTTGACCGCGGATTCTTCTCTATGATGATGATTTTCAATCTTGAACGTGCGGGATTAAAATACGTTATCCGCGCTACGTTAGCCTCCTCAGTCGTCCGCGACTTCATTGACTCGGGATTACGTGAGTGTATCATTGAATGGACACCGAGCAAAT
>JAAVEW010000030.1 GCA_014801075.1 Barnesiella sp.
AGTTCCCTGTTGGATGAATACATCTTCTTTCTTATAATGGCAGGCACAACCTTTCTCGCGGAAAAATTCTGTTATTTCCGTGAGATTTAAGTTGTCGAGAAAGGAGTTAAAGCGAGCCACCAGGTATAAATTATATGCAAAGTTACGGATAATTTGCGAGAAATCAAAGGAATACTTCAAGGTCATTGACTTTGAAGGCGGCGGTGCCGCAACTCCATAAGCAAACCCCGACAATCATTGCCGAGGTTTCCGTGTAGTATGAGTAGCTGTTTCTATTAAAGTCGATTCATCTCTGACTCTGCTGCCGCCGAACCTTTATATTTACTTTTACGAGGCTGAAAATTGTAGATTATGTTCAGGGCTATGCCTCTACGGTCATAACTCTGTCGTTTATCGACGAAAACGCCATAGGTGTTCATCGTCCAGTCGTTGTTTGCTGTGTTGAAAATATCGGTAGCAGACAGTTTGAGAGTGAGGGATTTATTAAGGAATGACTTGCCCACTGATGCGTCCATAGTGAAGCATGAACCACCGAAGCGGTTAGTGTGCATATCGCCCTGTGATCTTCCGTTGATATTGGCAGTAATAGACCACCCATGCGGCAAAGAAAAAGTATTGTCAATATAGTACGAGTATATAGGCTTGTTGTATCTGTTATTATCAATGGTGAGCCACTGTCGGTACAACCCTGCTGTAACACCGGGAGTCCAAAAACGTATAGGCCGGCTCCACACAAGATACAGACTTAACGCAGAAACGTCGATATTCACAGGGTGCGTAAGTAATTGCAGATTGTCGGCGGGATATACCTGCTTAACAAATGCGTATGTGTCAAGAGAGCGGAAACAGTCAGCCTGGAGCATGAAGCCTTTCCACACGCCGAACAGCCGGACGTCATGCAATCTCTCGTCACGCAGTCCGGGATTACCACCTTCAATCTCATGTTGACCGGTGTAATTGAGAGAGCCCGTGAGCTGCAAGTATGGAGGCTTGACAGTAGCCATTTTATAACTGATGTTTATTTGCGATTCTTCGTTGAAAGAATAACCGAGAGAGAGGTCGGGTGTAAGCGTGTGGTCGCGGCGGCTGATGTCACCGTCGCGCTTGCCATTGACTTTGAAGTCATAATTGACATATTCGTATCTCGCACCGGCAGATAGGGAAAACTTACCGAACATACGCGACCATGACGCATATAGGGCGGTAGAAGTCTGTCGGGCATCAGTTAAAGAGGATGGTATATATTCGCTTACATCGGTATTCAGCATACGATAATCAAGAGAGGTATGTGTGTAACTGTCTTGCGTACCAACGGTAAATTCTCCATTCCAAAGGGGAAAACTCAGATATAACTTACCGGCCCATAGAGTTGAAATCCGTTTATCGGAAGAGTTTACGGCAGGGATGGTAGATGAGGGATAAGTTGTAGCCACATCATTCGCATCGAATGCACTACGGAAATCGCCGTCTAAGTGAAGAAGATATTTATCGGCAAATGTATTTTCATAATAGAGAGAAGCGAGGTGGCTGTGTGCTGTTAAACGCTTGTCAATATCACGAGCGACAGCCGGATTATTATCAAGCCATTCCGAGCCGGAGTTAGAAAAATCACCACGTTCAGGATTGTAACGGTAATATGCACCAAACGATTGTGCTCCGTGAGAGTAGTTAAATCCTCCCTTGACTACACCTGTTGTCGTCGGGAAAGAATTGAATTGGCTACTACCTACAACCGTTTCTTTTCCCTCATAGACAAGAGTATTAGTTGTAGTTCCTCTATTTACTGAATTATTGTGGTTTATCGTACCGTCTAAGAAAAACTCCCAATCACCGGTGCGATAACTCAAAGCGAGATAATCCATAACGGACCATTTGCGACGGCGTTGGAGTTGGAACTGATCTGTCAATGAGAGCCCTTGAACAAAATTACGACGCGTGGTGATTTTAAGAACCGCGCCTGTTGTGCTTTCGTAAGCAGCACCGGGAGCCATCAGCAGTTCTACTTTTTTCAAATTGGAGGACAGCAAATGCTGTAACGCCATATCGTCGCGCATCGGCCGTCCATCAATATATATTTCAATATTGCTTTTACCAATAACGCTGACTGCATTGTCAATAACCTTAATCATCGGTAATTGAGCAAGCACATCGAGAGCGGTACCAAGTTCAGCGAGGTTGGAGCCGGGAATAGTTGATACGAGAGTTGAACCGACTAATTTGGTCGCCGGTTGTTTAGCGGTAACAATAACCTCTTGCAGCTCGTGAGTGAGGCTATCGGTCGCTTCTTCATTTAGCGCATAACCGCTTTCAAAGAAGAGAAAGACGCTAAGAAAGGAGATTAGAATTTTAGTTTTCATGCTTTGCGAATTTTTCTGCAAAGCAAGTGAAAATGCCTCAGGCTGACCTAAAAATTTGTCTGACTTTTATCTGATAAATTCTGACAAGACTGTAATTCAAGCATTTATCCGAAGCTCATACGAGTCGCCTCTATTACATACTATCTCCATATTAGCTTCGGCAAGAGCGCTCTTTGTGCGTTTTACAAGGGTATAAAGTGATTCCTCGGCATTACTTTTATTACCCCAAAGAGATTCGCACAATGTTCTTTTATCCACTTTCATACCCGGTGCTTCAAGAAGCATTTGAGTCAACTGCCGCTGCATAGGAGTGAGTTTGATACCGTCAAGCGATGGAGAAGCGGAAACGGCAATAAATTCTGTTTCGGGAGTCTCGGGTTCCTTTTTTTTCCAAATAAACATACTTGCCATTGATAGAATAGCAAACGAAAACAGGATTCCAGGTATTGTCTGATCCGAAGCATAGAAAATAGAAGCCATTGAACAGTCGGCAAACCCCTGAACTTGTATTGCAAGCCCATCGGCAACGCGTTCGGGCATAATAATAATTGAATCCGATGCTATCTTATTTCCTCCGATTCTATGCAAGCCATTATTAGTATTAATCAGCTCAAGAGTGAAGTAAGCCTCATCTTTCAACATCGGATTTCTGAAATTTACATCTGATGCCTGATATAACAAAGGCTTATGGGTGGTTTCGTGCAAATGGCGTATGGCTGCGATAGTGTCGGGGCGCGTCCACAGGTCTCTATTCTCATGAGCTAAAGCAATCATCGCATTATTAAGGTCATTTGCGATATTCTGTTTAGCGTTTGAATAGGAAAAGCAACAGGTAATTACCGACGCTATCATAAAAGCCAATGAAATGAACATACCATAACGAAGTGCTGAACCGGAATTGGCAGATATATTATTCTTAATAGGAGCCGTTGATTTCATAGATTAATCATACATTTATAATAGACTTGCCAAAGAAAGTAGACAGCATGGCGAGGGTCAAGATACCGCAAAATTATGAAAAAAGTTTTACATAAATGTAAACATAATGAGATTTCCGGAATGGTTTTAGTCAGTCTGTGCTTGAAGGTAGGCACAACGATGCCACCTGTCGAGCCGGGTATACGCTGCATCTTGCGGAGAACGAAAGGCGCGGCTATTGAGTCGGTCTTTCCTGTTCTTCGCCCAGCGACGATAACGATAGTGTTCGCTCCAATACGCTGCGTCAAGCGTTGTGGCTTGTTAAAGTAAACTTTTTTGTCTCCCATTCTGTTTTATTTATATGTAAGACTTTATTTATATGCAAGACGTTTTAATATATGGAGGTATCGGAATAAATGTCGTAGGCGCTTTATTTTTAATGGCTTACGCGATTAAATATGCCTATGCGTTTCATAAATCAAAGAATGATCCTATCCTATCTGAGGATATGAAAACTAAGTGGGCTAAAAAAAGGACGATAGGATTTGGCTTAATAATTCTCGGTTGCATCATCGCATTCATCGGCTGTATTATCTGATGGGAATAGTGCATCAAACTCCAGATCACATTCCTCAATTCGACATCTTCAATGTCGATGGTTTCCTTACGGTATTTTTCAATCATCTGCGAGATTTTCTCGTTGATGTTCGGGATTGGCTCAATGCCGAGAACGCGCTGGTCGTCAGTAGCCGTGAACGGTTGCACGAGAATTTTGTCGAGAGGAGCAATGAGCGTAGAGAATTAGTCGCTGTTGAGACTGCACCACTCGAAGAAAGCCATAGAACACTTGTGGACGAGATACATAGCACCGGCATCAATGGAGATGTGAGCCGCGCCGAGCGAAGCGATGGTTGCGGCCGAAGCATTAAGTCCGACGAAATGCACATTGACCTTGCCGTGGTTTTTGAAAGCAGCGGATATAGACAAGCCGGTGGCGAGGGAACCGCCGAGGCTGTCGATAAACACATTCACCTGCTTGCCCTCGTTTTTGGTAAGATCCTTGTCAACCTTTGGGCGGTCGAAGTCATAGCCTCCGACGTAGCCTTTAAGCGTTATGTTGTAAGCTATATTAGGCATGGCGTATTGCGAATTACGCCACGAAGTTACCGCGCGTTAAAAGCGGTGGAAATGACAGAAAAAGACAGGAAAAATTCGTACCTTTGCAGGTAGAATGGAAGAAGAAAAACAAAGTAAAACAAAATATTATCTCTACATTGATGAATGTGGAGACCAAAATCTGGAACACTATGACCCCAACTTTCCAATATTTACCTTATGTGGCATACTTGTTCCGGAAAAGAACCTAAATGCCTTGAATAATGCGTTTAAGGAGTTGAAGGTGCAGACATTTGGCAATAAGGAAATAATCATACACTCCGTTGACCTCAGAAAATGGAAAGATGAGTTTAGGGTGCTTCGTGACAAGGATTTAAGAGAACGGTTTCTGCAAGGGATAACCGGAATATTGCAGCAACACGATACTTATGTCATTGTAAGTTGTACGATTTTGAAGGAGCAGCTCAATAAATTCTGTGTGCGCGGAGAAGAAAGTGATGTTTACGGATTATCTTTAGCCTATCTTTTGGAGCGGAGTATTTTCTGTGTTGATAATAGTGATGAACCTAACCCGAATATCCACGTCATTGTAGAGGAAAGGGGAAGAAAAGAGGATAGAAAACTCTTAAATTATTACAATGGCTTAAGAAATAATGGTACAAAATGGGTAGACGTGGAAAGGTTTCGGAGTCGCATAAGTAAATTTAACTTCAAGGCTAAGAAAGATAACATTATCGGCTTGCAGATTGCTGACCTCATAGCATATCCTATTACGATTCACCTTTTATATCCTGAAAGAAACAATCCTGCCTATGAATCTTTCAAACACAATATCTTCTCGGATAACGGACGACTTTTGGGACAAAAGGTTATACCTCATTAAAACATTTTCGGCTATTCGTCCGTTAATATTTTGAAGATAAGAAAAAATTTATTACCTTTGTGGTATGAAATACGGGTAGTTTCCCCATAAAGAAACACTTCGCTTGCGAAGGCAACGATTTTATGGATCGGATTTTCCGGTTGAAAAGGGTGGTTATTTAACTACCCTTTTTTCTTTTCTGCAAAAAGAGCCTTTCCTTTCGGAACCTTTAGCTCGGGGAGGCTTGACCGAGCCAAAAGCCCTTGATACAGAGGGGGGGGTAGAGGAGTCAGATTCGGCGGAAAACGTGGCCGTTTGCTCCCATAGCTGAGAGTTGAAACATGTAAATTATGGCTTGAAGTGAATTGATATTGGTGCGCGTTGTCCGTTACCAAAGTCAGATAGTATTTCAGATGCGATAAGACCGGAAAGCATTGAACTACTTATAAGGAAATAATCTATACGGTTACCTATTTGCATAGAGCGATAATTTCCGTAAAAGGAAACTGCCTGCTCATCGGGATGCAGGTAACGGATCGCGTCAATTAGATTAGCCTCGCGCAGAAGCGCATTGAAATTGTCGCGCTCCCACTCAAAGAAGCAGCCGCGATTTTGAACCAGACGTTTTTCGCATGTATCCTTTTGTGTATGGACAACGTTCAGATCTCCGCATATAACGACAGGTTTTAGGGAGGCACATTCTACAATGCAATTCCGCAACATATTATCCCAATTTTTTCTTGCATCCACTGCTCCGGCTAATGAAGTATTGGAGAAAGGAACGTAAGCATTCACGAGGAAGCACGAATTACAATTTGGAGCATCATGTGTTTCTAATTTGCAATCACAAAATTAAATCCGTAACTTTGAAGTCTATAAGACAGTAAAAATGAATGACCTTTTATTTCTTACCCCATCTTATGACTTCGTTGAAGAACCTACAGACACAGTAGCTGAAGTCAGGGTTAATACTTATACTTATTTCGGAAACGACCATACATCGTTTTGCCCACTTGATAAACATAGGAATCGGTTATCATTCTCTGGGTGGATACTTGACGAATTTTTTGTAAACAAGCAATGGAATGAAAGCTTTGTCACAAAACTCCGAGTAACCAAAAATGGATTGCCTATATGCGATTTAACAGATGCGTATAGACTTTTGGAGAGAGTTGAAAAAACAAAATGGCTGAATGCTCAGTATAATGGTCTCAGAATGTACTCGGCTATGTTCCAGAACTGCATAAGGTTCCTTAATTCTATTCCAGAACCTCTTGAATCTTCTCAAAGTGTATATCAATACATCAAGTTATACACAAGTAATTCCAAGAGCAAATTGGTTGAATTTTACAAATTCTTCATAGGCGCAAAGTCTCAACTGAGTGAGGTTGAGATTAAATATATCGAAGAACTTTTTTTACAAAAACTGAGTCATATACTTTTGGCTTAAGTCATGGCTTGTTGTTTATACCTGTGAAGAATACGAAGTTGTAGCCAAGGGGTTCGAGCAGGTTTTTCATAGAGATCATCGTTGCGCCGGAGAAGTGCAAGCAGATCTCCCACCGGTTTGCGGCACTTGGCGGCATAGAGTTGTGCTACATTAAGGTCGAGTTTGTCAAGGTCAGCCTTAATCTTCTCACAGTCGGCAATGAGGGTATCGAACTGGTCGCTGTTGAGACTGCCCCACTCTAAGAAGGCGGTGGAGCACTTATGGTCGAGATACATTCCGCCGCGGTCAATGGAGATTTGAGCCGCACCGAGTGAAGCGATTGTGGCGGCAGAAGCATTGAGTCCGACGAAATGCACGGCAACATCACCGTAATTGCGGAAAGCGGCGGAGATAGACAGACCGGTGGCGAGTGAACCACCGAGAGAGTCTATGAGGACATTGACGCGCTTGCCGTCATTTTCGGCAAGCACCGCGTCCACGTCGCTACGGTCGAAGTCCCAGCCTCCGACGTAGCCTTTGAGTTGAAAGTTGTATGCTGTTTTACACATGGCAAACTAACTTTGCCACGAAGTTACCGCTGTAATTATAGGGGCTAAAAGACACTCATTTCAGCGAAAATGAGTAACTTTGCAGACGTTATGAATTGCCTTACTGTAATACTGAAACCAGGATTTCATTTTAATTCCCTCGTAGGAATTAAACGATTTCTAAGGAGTATATTGCCGCAGTATGAGTATAATGATGATGGATTATACCTCGATATTGAGCCGTTTAGCATAAGTATCAGTGAGCCATTTTTTCAGGTTGATAAAGAGAATAAGCTATTTCTGTGTATATCGTTTTTCATAAGAGAGACTTATGGATTTATGATGAAGAAGAATATCGACGAATACGTGGTATAGTCGCAGAAATAGCAAAGGCTTTGAAAACAGATGAGGGGTGGTATTCATCTGAGATGCAAGGTGATATGTACGAAGAATTTTGGCTATTCATATAGCCGAATTTTTATAAACCGGGGAACATGTATTGAAATACGAAGATTCTGAGAATGGTTACTCCGCTGATATTATATGGTTCGTACACGATAAGATATAATCGTTAGCATGGGTCCGGATGCGGGCAACCGCCCATCGGCAGGTCTCCAAAGAGATGCGAGACGGAAGCTGAGTAAACCCGCATATCCCCAGCAAGAGTCGGTTTCTACCGACTCTTTTCCGTTCATATATCCCGAAAAATGAGTAACTTTACACTTATGAAGAAGGATATAACTGAATATTTTTACGCTTTTGACTCACTGCAAAAAGTGTATGAAGTAGCCTCAACTATTGTTGAAGATTGGGGCCTTAAATACTATATAGGAGATGAATTTAGAGGGGTCGATAAGTTAGGAAGATATGTGTCAATGGTAAATCTTTTTGACAATCCAGAGGAAAAAGTCTTGTTTTTAGCGAATAAGGGGTTAGATTGTATGGAATTAGTTAAAATGTTTGATGAATTAATCGAACATTGTTACGTCGTAAGTAAAAATCATAAATATAGCTTCGCTGATATTTTATGTGAAGCAACAAATTATGTTGAGGAACGAAATAAACCGAGATATTGTGATGATACCGACGAATGTAATCGTCAATTTAGTTCAATGATGGATGATAATGATGCCTGGTGCAATATTGAATCATTATGAAGAAGAAAGATTGGCCGAAAGATGCGTGGCAATGCCCGTTTTGTGATTACCATGCATCTTCACTGGAGGGATTGATTAACCATTTTCGCCAGAAGAATCAAAATGGAGGCGGCAATCATTCTTATAGATACATACGCGCTATGTTCAGAATTGAGCCAGTTAAACGTATGAAAATTAAGCCTCTTTTGTATTCTGGAAAAACCGAGTTCGTGGGATATGACGCAAGTAAAGATCCGAACAATTATCGAATGGAGCCCTCGGCTTTTGAAACAAACAGGCGGAAACATTAACGGAAAAAGGACCTTTCCTTTCGGAAAAGCACTTAATGGGGAGAGAGGGAGATTCGGGGTCAGATGCGGCTGAACACATGGCCGTTTGCTCCCATGTTGTAGTCCCAGTTGAACAGCTCTCTTGCGAAGGCTTCATAATCGAAGTAGTTGGCGTGATTACCCATCATCTTTTCGAGATTATAGCACTCTTCGATGATGTGTCGGGCGAAGTCTTCTTCTATGTTTCACTCGCCGCAGTAGGGTTCTTGGCTAAACCAAGCGCTGCGCGATAACCTCGAAGTTGTCGAGCGAGTCGTTGAACTCTATATAGTCATCGACTGCATCGTTACCGTGCTTGTCGCACATATCCGAGTATTCGAGGATATTCTCGAAGTCTTTTACACAAAATGTTTCATCAAAATCTAAGTTTGGTGAAACATTTTGTCATTGGGTCGGGGTTAGTAAAGTACCCTTAATCAACTTAAATAATTACAAATTCGTTTTGAAAGATTTCGTTATCCAGGTGGCTAATTTGGGGCCAAGTAGACCGGCTGTTGCACCGGCAAAACCTATGATTACGTATTCCTGCCAACCGTTAGTGAACAAGTTTCTGCCCAATATCAGGTTTAGCAAATAGCATATAAAGGCTGTGAACGCCCATACTATGAAGAATGCCAATAAAAGGGAGAGTTTCTTTTTCATAACGATAAATAAATATTTCGAATACAAAATAACAATAATACCTACAGTAGAGACCCTATGCTCGATTTACAATGGCCCGGCAACGGTCTTGAAACTGCTTACGAACGTTTACTTTTCAGTCCAGATTACCGTGTAGGTTATTGGATTGGAGAATGTGGAATTTGTCTGGAACGTTTGAGTGTACTTGCTTATTCTATCCTCTTCGAGTTCATAGGAATACTGTTGGGAAAGATATAGATTGTCATTACGGTCAAATGACGAAGCGGATGTGACCAAATTGACCGAAGTAAGTCCGAACACGCGTTGCATATAAAGTGGCAGATGGTGTGCGCTGTTTATTACCGCAGGTATTATGACAGGATATGCGACCTTCTCATCCGAATACTCGTATTTGGTTGTTTGATAGGGAGCAGCATTCCCCTGGCAATCCTGAAATTCTTTGAGGTTTCCGTTCTCCCATACCAAGTAATTCGTCCACCTCCATGCATTATCCCATGCATTATCCTTAATGTCGTCGCCTATACCTGTTACCTCCAAGTGTTCAACGGTATTAAGGTGATTTGACGGGAGATAGTTAAATATAAGGCGATAGGTTTTTCGCATCTGCGCGTTCGCTTCAGCCGATAAGATAAATGTTCCCTCTGACTGTGACGCTCTGCCATTTTTCAGTTGAATGGTTTCCTCAAAAGCGTAATGCCGGCCGAGGATTAATTCTTCAGACGTAACTTTTATTGTGTTCTCGTCGGGATAAGAGTAATGCGCCGAATATGAAGCAGTTGAATTAGAATTGTTTGATGCGCAATTCCATGAAATAATTCTCCCATAATCATCATACTCGAAAGTCTGGTTATCGCCGGTTGCATCCGTTGTCATAATAGACGCCGGTTGCATAAAAACGGGATATTCCGGCTCATCATCACTCGAGCATGATGCAAGAATGAATAAGCCGATGATAGAAATTGACAACTGCTTAGGCCGGAAAATGTGTAACTGCTTCATTGTAAGACTCAAATTTTACTGTTATAACGTGAAAATCATCTAAATATTGCCAAAATATATCAAAAGTCGGCGCAAGCCTCAATGCACGGCACACACATTCTCGACAAAGAACAAGTTAAGTTAGAGAAAAAAAGTAAGTCCATAACCGGCTGAGATTATTTGTGCAGCCTGGTTATGGACTCTATAAGGAATGCGAAAAGACACTTATTCAAGATATATTAATAGTTTACTTTGGGGTATTGGTGGGGGAAGAGGGCGTGAAGGACTGCGGGTTTGGGGGAGTCGATTATTTCGCGGTCGGTTTTCAGGATTTCACCTGACGGAAGTTTATATGTGCGTTGGACTACTGTACGGTTTGGAGCATTTTTTACCGATGAAACGTTGGTTACGACAATAACCTGTGCGCCTCCGTCGGTAGGTCCTTTGCATGGATTATTCTTTTGGGAAAGATCAATCTCGGTTCCGTAATATGTGGCGGTAATGGTTTCTGCGGAAGCTACGGTGAAGCCGAAAATCAATGAGACAAGTAATATTATTTTCTTCATAAGCCGGGAATATTTTTTTAGTTTAACAAATGTTAATCAACATTTGTTGAGCATGTTTCAAGTAAAAATATTTATCTTTACGGTATGAAAAAGCTATCAATTAGTTCGTCGGCCAGGCCGGCACGTTTTTCCTTTATAATCGGCTCTTTAATGTGCGCGCTGATGTCTCTGTCGTCATGTGAAAAGCATGATGACATTGTTTATTTCAAATCAAAATGCGAGGCCGACCTTAATGGTCAATATTTAATTGACCAGACGCCTTTTAACTGGGGTCTCGGTCCGAGAACTCCGTATGTTATAGCTTCGGAACATGAGGCTGAGTTTACAAGCGATTTAAGCGTTGACCGCCATACTATGCCCCTTTATTATGTCACAATACAGGTGTATGCTGATGAGCCTTGGAGCTTTCTTTCCACAACGGAAACCATCGAACTCGTAAATACCGATGACGCGCAAAGTATATCGGATTACAAGAATTACTGCAGGGAGCATAAAATCAACTTCGCGACTATATTCTTGGCTTCGACTTTGGAAACTGAAGTCGTAAAGGAAGGGTCGTTTAAGATTACTTCTTATAACAAAGAGAAACAAATCTGTAGCGGGACGTTCACATTGCAATTTAGCGAAGGAACGCTGACCGGCAATTTTTCGTTGTAGGTCGTCCGGGATTCGCGGCGGTAGGTTTTTATGCAGGCGGTTGTAGCTTGATACTTTTTTGAGTAACTTTGCGGGTGATAATCGAGAATCAATAACGCAATAATTAATAATTAATCAGTTTCTTATGGGTAGACGTGCTACGAATTTTGTTAAGATTAATCCGCATAAGTGCGTTGCATGCTGGAAGTGCCTGCCGGCTTGTCCGAAAGGTGTTATCGGCAAGGTGGATTTATGGTTCCACAAGCATATCGTCTTCAAGCATAGCGATGCCTGCATCGGATGCTACAAGTGCATTAAGGCCTGCCCTCATGATGTTTATTCCAAGGTTACGGATGGATAGTAACCGAGAGGGTGAGGCGAGCGGCAGCTGCGGGGCGAATGACAACCGCAAGCGGTTGTTCGGAGGACAAATTCTACAGGAGGACAGATTCTGCAATTGAGAATTACCTTTAACCAGAGAAATTCCTTTAACCTCCGGGCATTTCTTCCGCTGCTTCATCTCTTGGCGGAGTAATTGCTTTAGCTCTGTAACGGGCAAAAGCCGCTTGCGGCTTGGTTGGGCTCTGAGCGAAGCCTTGCTGCTAAGATTTTACTTTAAAAATCATAATCAATTACTTTTAAAATTAATAAATAATGGGGCGAGATCCGAGGCATGATTATAGAAGCCGGTGCATTTACCACATCACTATCGGTAAAGCCTCCGGCTGTCCTGCTTTTTCGCGAGTCCATGGCTCTGTAACCCAACCGATTGTTGAACGTACCGCCATCGGGAAGATAATCGAATCGCAGATTCTCAATCTCCCCAATCTTTGCTCCGGTCTGCAGATACTTCAGTATGTAATAATGCCGGACCATATCCATTTTGCTATTTTCGCTCGCGATTATCTGCAACGCGCAATCGGACGTTACATAGGCATGATGAAAGTAAAATGCGGGCAACTGATACGTGCGGATTATCCCGAAATTACTGATATTTTCACCGAAGATTTTCATGACCGCTACCTGAGGCCAAGTCATAAACTGACCACCATCTTCGAGTACATACGCAGCAATCCTTATCGACTGCTGGTACGCGAACTGCATCCTGAATTCTTCCGCCGTATTAACAATATTGAAATAGACGGACGCTCATGGCAGGCATACGGGAACGTGCAATTGCTTCACAATCCGTTCAAAGCGCCCGTCGTAATCCATCGCTCCGATTCCGAATCGCTCAAAGCCGATAAATATAGGCGCTGGAAGCATTTGGCTGAGAATGGCGGAGTATTGGTCTCGCCTTTTATCTCTGCGGAAGAGAAGGACGTGCGCAGTCAATGCGAGGAGGTTAACGGCAAGGTCGTTCTATTAACCAACAAGCCGTTCAGCGACAGAGAAAAGCCCTCCGGACGCGATTTCCAACGCTGCTCGGAAGGCAGATTGCTAATCCTCGCCCCCGTCTCCCCTATCCCCGCCGGACGGCAGTCCTTTCTCTACCTCAACTCCATAGCCGAATTCATCTCATTGCCCGATTTCAAAGAATCCAACCTATTCCTATAAAAAAGAAAGTTTAAGATATGAAAATCAAAATCAAGCGTTTTGAGGAACTGACCACTGCGGAACTTTACGAGATACTGCGTTGCAGATCGGAAGTATTCGTTTTAGGACAGAAATGCATATATCAGGATATTGATATGATTGACCAGGCATCGACCCACATCTACTATGAGGAAGATGGTAAGATAATGGCTTATCTGCGTGTCATTGACCCCGGAGTTAAGTACAGTGCGGCCTCAATAGGACGCGTGCTGACGATGAAAGAGTATCGCGGCAGAGGGCTTTCACGCTCGCTAATGACCGAGGCTATACGCATAGCGTCCACTCTCTCCAACAATATTGAGATTGAAGCGCAAGCCTACCTCCGTGAATTTTACAAATCATTGGGATTCAAAGAAAGCTCCGAAGTATTCATGCTCGAAAACATCCCCCACATAAGCATGGTTCTGAATGTCTGAGGAATTGGCAGCGTGACGGGGTAATAATTGCTGTAATATATAAAGAAGGCCGGCACTTTTTGGAAGTGCCGGCCTTATAGTTGAGTTGGGAGGTGGTATGTTAGTATTTGAGGAGGAGGGTTGTCATGCCGTAGGGGGGCATTGTTACGGTGCCGTTGAAGTCGGCGGCGGGTTCCTCTCCTATCTCGCAGATGTAGGCTGCTGCGGGAGTGCTGCGGGGATAGGTTAAGTTGACGGTCTCTTCCTTGTCGGAGAGCGAGCGCAGGCGCACTACGAATGACTTGCCGTCGCCCTGATCCTTGATGATTGATACTACCACGTTATCGTTGTCGAGAGCTACGGGAGCTTTAACCTCAGTTGCATTCTTTGAAAGGACATGCACGAGCGGCTGCGCCTGCTCCATACCGAAACGGTTTACGGCCGCTACGTCGAGCGCTCCGTGAGGCATCATGCGGTAACGGAATGTTACGGGGCCATCCTGAGTCTGGGGGAAGTTGGTGTGCCAGTGATTGTTCATCACCCATGAATATATCTCGGTAGAGTGTTCGGGGAGTGAAGTTTTCCAGTCGCCGCTGTTACCCCAACCGTAGGCATTGTTGGCGAAGCGACCGCCGTATTCCATAAGGGGAGCGTCGAGCGAGCACCAGGTGACACCGTGAGTATCGTTTGACAGGTCGGCCCAGCGCTGCAGTGCCATCCAGTTGCGGTTGCCCTGCTCCCACTGGTCCTTATCGGGTTGCATTACGCCCCAGGGAATATCGATGCGGGTTTCAGCACCGGGGATATTGAAGTTGAATCCGAAGTGGATACCCTCCTTGTCAGACACGGGGAGCTTATCAACGGTATTTGACATCTCGGCCCAGGGCTGTCCGGCAATGAGGCGCACCGAACGAGTCACCGAGCGGCAACCGCGGGCGTTTGAGGTAACGGTTACTTCCGATACGAGAGGACCGTTCTCGGTCACTTCCACTGACACCACGCTGTCGCTTTCGGGATTGTCAACATTGGCGGGGAGCCATACGAAGCGGTTGGAACCTTCGCTTATATAGTTGTAGTCGCTGCCGTTAAGGGTCAATGCTGTGATGTTACCGGTGACGGTATCGATGTTGACTTTAACAATACCGTTGGTGATTTCAGATTTCGACACACTGTTGGCCGAGGGGAGCGAGCAGTCGCCGCCTACCACAGTGTAGTGAGTAGTGCCGAAAGCGGGAGTTTCGTTGGCGAGGAACACGAGTTCGCCGGTCGAAAGACGCTGCGAGGGAACTTCATTACCGTTGTCGTCGACCACACGGTTGCCGCGGTAGCTCTCTTTATGCGCGAGAGTCACGAGACCTTTCTGCGGCCATGAGTGAGTGTTGATTACCGTCACACCACCCTCCGACGCGCCGTCCCAGGGGCTGAACGCACCGTTTGACTTGTCGGTCACGGGAGCGAGCACCTCGTCCATGAGAGCCTTTGAACGCTTGTCAGCTTCCTCGAAATATGACTTCTTGACATCGAGAATCGCATCGCCGAAGTAAGGGTCGTTGGGGTTCTCGAAACACCATGTATGTTCCGAACCGAGGATGATATAGCGCCATGCCTCCTCGATGTCGGTACGCGGAGCGGGCACGCCCTGATCGGCAAGCAGCGATGCCACGGTCTCCACCTGTATCATGCGCTCCTTGGAGCGACGGTTGGTGGCGGTGAGGCTAGCAGCAGTGCCGAGGCCGTCGGTCCAGTATTCGGTATAGTCGCCCGAAACCACAGGGAGAGTGTCGCCGTAGCGCTCCTCAATCATCTGCACCACCTCGCGGCCGTTGCTTATTTTGATATGGGGATAGGCATATTTCTCATTCCATTCGCGCACGGCGTCGGGTATATCGGCATCAATTGGGTTATTGTCCCAGAGTGACCATGAAAGCATGGCGAAGTCATAGGGATAACCCTTCTCCTGAAGTTCGGTAAGCTGCTTGGTGAAGTCAACGTTGGCATAACCCATCTTGATTACAGCGGGTACTTTCGAGGGGTTGCGCTGTCCGAGCCACGGACGGCCTGTCTCGCCTCCTTTGTTCATACTGCCACTGTTGGCATAGCTGCCGGGCTGGAAGAAGAGCACCTTTGACTTGCCGTCGGGACCGAGCCACCAGAAGGCTTTGCCGTCGAGGTCGTTGTGGGCGTTACCGGTGCGGTCGCCGCCGTTGAGCCATGAGATGATATACTTCACACCCTGATTCTGCAACACGGGCACGAGACCCCACGAGATACCGGGAATGTCAAACTGCTGGAAAACGTCAACGTCAACGCCCGAAAGATTCTGCATATCACGTGAGAATCCGAAGAGATGGAACAGCTCCTCGTCGGCGCAGATACTGGTGTTGAGGTTGACATAAGAGGCATCGACCGCGATATGACCGTGGCGTATTGCCGAGATAATGCTGTCGCGAAGTTCGGGGCGCGTATTCCACAATCGCTCAATAGGCCATGTCACCTCGGGGTTCCACACCATCTTCGAGCCTTCGGGATAGTTGGCCGTCTCCTGACCGAGACGCATACCCTCTATTACATTAGTTTTATGGAGAGTCTCGATATTTTTATGAGTATTGGTATAACCTATGTCAACGTGGGAGTGGTTGAAAAGATATACGGTAAACTGTCGCATCATCGGCACATTGACCGTGTCGACCAGCACCTTGCCACCGGCGCGGAGCGTCATGACTACCGTCTCGTCCTTGTCGACGCCTACATTCTTCGGCAGGAGAAATGTCAGTGTAGTGTCACCTTTTGCTGCGATGTCATAGGTTTTCTTCTCTTTCTTTTTTCCACATTTAGCCTCTACGGTGAGTTTGCCTGAGAGGCCCGAACCGTCGAGTTTCACATCAACTATACGACCGGCCGATTTGTCCTTGTGAAAGCCATACAAAGGTTTTACATCATACTGCACGGCCTGAGCCGAGGCCGCAGCAGGAAGTTGTGTCGCCGCACATGCCACGCATGCCACAGCAATCACTTTTTCCAATTTCTTCATGAATTTAAATTGTTAGGTTTTGGGTTAAAGTTCACAACAAATTTAAGCAAAATTTCCCTAAATGCAGTCGCTTGAATCTAAATTTTTTGAAAATTTAAGAAAATTGTCTACCTTTGTATCAGACTTGAACAGTCTCTATTATATATAATAAGTCTAACCCTAACATCTGCATGAAAAAACTAATTTTATCGGCGATTGCCGCCATGACTTGTCTCGGCTCGTATGCCGACAATCTCAAAGATCTCCAGCAAAACTTCGTCAACGACCGCTTCGGCATGTTCATTCACTTCAACATGCCTACATTTGTCGACCAGGACTGGCCCGACCCCGACCAACCCGCCGAAACTTTCAAGCCTGAAAAGCTCGACTGCAAGCAGTGGGCCGAGGGTGCCAAACTCGCAGGCATGAAATTCGGCTGCCTCACCACCAAGCACCACAGTGGCTACTGCATCTGGGACACCGAGACCACCGACTACAACTGCGTTGACAGCGGCTTCGGTCGTGACGTTGTCAAGGAATATACCGACGCATTCCGCGATGCCGGCCTCGGCGTGATGCTCTACTACTCAATCCTCGACACCCACCACCGCATACGCCCCGGCTATATCAACCCCTCTCACACCGACTTCATCAAGAGCCAGCTCCACGAACTCCTGACCAACTACGGTCCCATCTCCGGCATCATCATAGACGGCTGGGACGCACCCTGGTCACGCATCAGCTACGAGGAAGTGCCCTTTGACGACATTTACCATTACATCAAGCAACTGCAGCCCGACTGCCTCGTAATGGACCTCAACGCCGCCAAGTATCCGCAGGACGTGCTTTTCTACACCGACATCAAATCATTCGAGCAGAATGCCGGACAGCACATCTCAACCGACACCAACGTGCTCCCCTCGCTCTCATGCCTGCCGCTCAACGATGCATGGTTCTGGAAATCCTACTACCCCACCACCGACGTCAAGTCGCCTGAATGGATTGTCAACGAGAACGTGCTCCCCTGCAACGAAGCCTACTGTACCTACGTGCTCAACGTAGCGCCCAACACCGACGGCCTCATCGACGACAACGCCATGAAAGCCCTCGGCGAAATAGGCCGCCTCTACAAACCGCGCGAAGGCAAGGACAAAACCCTCACCGCAGGCGGTCATCCCATCACTGCTGAGAACATAGCCAAACGTCGCCCCGCCGAGTCATCATGGAGCAATGACGGCTCTATCATGGACTATGCCAACGACGACAACTTCGGCTCGGCATGGATTTCCAACCGCTGCGTGGCCGAACCCTGGTACATGGTGAAACTCGACCGCTCGACACCAATCAACACCATCACCCTCACCGACCACAACTGCAGTTTCGACGATTACAAAATCTACTACGATGCCGACGGCGAGTGGGTTGAGATACCGGTTGAGCCTCAGTCAGGCAAAGTGAAGGTGCATCGCTTCGACCCCGTCTACGCTTCGGCCGTGAAAGTTACATTCCACCCCACAGTATCCGAAATGACCCTCCACGAAATCGGCGTCTACAACCAGCGTTGATTCCACCGCGATATAACGATACGCAAAAACTATATTCGTATGAAAAAACTCTTAAAGGCTGTCGCAATGGTTTCCGTTGCGACAGTTTCACATTCAGCCCTTTCGGCTCAGACTCCCGTCTATCTCGATGAGAGCAAGCCGCTTGAAGAACGAGTGCAGGACGCTCTGTCACGCATGACCATCGCCGACAAAATCGGTATCATACACGCGCAGAGCAAATTTTCATCGCCCGGCGTGCAGCGTCTCGGCATCCCCGAGATATGGTGTACCGACGGTCCGCACGGCATCCGCCCCGACGTGCTTTGGGACGAGTGGGAGCAGGCCGGTGCCACCAACGACTCCTGCGTGGCTTTCCCCGCGCTCACCTGCCTTGCCGCGACCTGGAACCCCGACATGGCAGCCCTCTACGGCAAGTCAATCGGCGAGGAAGCCCGTTACCGCAACAAGAGCGTGCTCCTCGGTCCCGGTGTCAACATCAACCGCACTCCGCTCAACGGCCGCAACTTCGAGTACATGGGTGAGGACCCGTACCTTACTTCGCGGATGGTAGCCCCCTACGTGCGCGGCGTGCAGGATAACGGCGTGGCTGCCTGCGTGAAGCACTACGCGCTCAACAATCAGGAGACCGACCGCGACCACGTCAACGTGCTTGTCGACGACCGCGCCCTCCATGAGATATACCTCCCCGGCTTCAAAGCCGCCGTGAAGGATGGCGGTGCATGGGCCATCATGCCGGGCTACAACAAGTATGCCGGCGACCATGCCTGCGAGAACTCCGTGCTCCTGCTTGACATACTCAAAGGCGACTGGGGCTTTGACGGCGTAGCCATCTCCGACTGGGGCGCTGTCCACAACACCGACAAGGTTGCACGCAACGGCCTCGACATGGAGTTCGGCTCATGGACCAACGGCCTCAACTGGGGCAGCTCCGATGCCTACGACAATTACTTCCTTGCCAAGCCCTACGAGCAGGCTATCATTGAAGGACGACTCCCCGTCGACGACCTCAACGACAAGGCAGCCCGCGTGCTTCGCCTCATCATGCGCACGGCCATGGACCGCAACCGCCCCTTCGGCTCCATGAACTCTCCGGAGCATTACGCCGCAGCCCGTCAGATTGGCGGCGAGGGCGTTGTGCTGCTGAAAAACGAAGGCTCTCTGCTGCCGCTCAAGCCGGACCTGAAGGTGCTTGTCGTAGGAGAGAACGCGCTCAAGATGATGACCGTTGGCGGCGGCTCATCCTCGCTCAAGGCTCAGCGTGAAATCGTTCCGCTCGACGGACTGAGAGCGGCTGCAGCCGACAAAGGCATCGAACTCAGCTACGAACGCGGCTACGTAGGTGACATCACCGGCGAATACAACGGCGTGACCACCGGTCAGAACCTCAACGACAACCGCACGGCCGAGCAACTTATCACCGACGCTGTCAAAGCCGCCAAAGAGGCTGATGTAGTGCTCTTTATCGGCGGTCTCAACAAGTCTGACCGTCAGGACGCCGAGGGATGTGACCGCGACTCGTTCGCTCTCCCCTATAATCAGGACAAAGTGATTGAAGCCCTCGCCGCCGCCAATCCCAATACCGTTGTAGTCAACATCACGGGCAACGCCTATGCGATGCCCTGGAAGGATAAAGTGCCGGCTATCGTGCAGGACTGGTACATCGGTTCGGAAGCGGGCAACGTGTTGGCCGACGTACTCTTCGGCGACGTCAATCCCTCCGGCAAACTGCCCATCACCTTTGCCTCGGCGCTTACCGACTACGCCGCGCATGCCGATAACGACCCTGCCATGTATCCCGGAGTCGATGGCGACGTGCATTACAAAGAGGGCATCAACGTTGGCTACCGTTACACCGACCGTCTCAAACCCTCGCGCGTAAACTACGCCTTCGGTCACGGTCTCAGCTACACCACCTTTGAGCTGGGCAAAGCCACCCTCTCCGCCTCCACCCTCCCTGCCGACGGCGCGGTGACTGTCACCGTACCCGTCACCAACACCGGCGACCGCAAAGGCAAGGAAGTAGTGCAGGTGTATGTGCGCGACGTCAAGAGTTCTGTTGAGCGCCCCTACAAGGAACTGAAAGCATTCCGCAAAGTATCGGTTGCTCCCGGCGAAACAGTCGATGTCACACTCACTCTCAACAAGGAAGCATTCGCATTCTACAACGACAAGACCCGTCAGTGGGAAGTTGAACCGGGCAAATTTGAAATCCTGATAGGCAACAGTTCAGCCAACATCACCTCCCGCCTCCCCCTCAATGTTACCACTCCCCTCACCTGGAAAGACTGACATCAATACATTACCATAAAAGAGCAGGGAACGCAATCAGTCGCGTTCCCTGCTCTTTTTAATAGTTCCCTGCTCTTTTAATAAACTTTCTTAATAATCGGAATGAACTGTCAGCGAATATGCTGTTAGAAATCAATCGTCAGACGCACGTTGAACTGACGGCGGGTCAGGTAGTTGGGGACGGCGTACTGAATGTCGTTGACATCGGTCACCCAGTAGTAGGAGCTGACGTTGGATATATCAAGCAGGTTGAACACGTCCACTCCCAGCCACACTGACTTGAGATAGCGGTGAAGTCCCGAAGGATTGTCACCCTCGCCGAGCAGCGAGAGGAGCGCGTAAGAGAGGCCGACGTCAACACGCTTGTAGGCCGGAGCGCGGAAGTAACCCTTGTCGCGAGTGCTGTGGGGAGCGGTAGTGGGAAGTCCGTCGGAGAGGATTCCACGCAGCGAGAATTTCAGTTTGGGGAACTTCGGGAAATAATCGGTGAAGAAGAGAGCAAATGAATAACGCTGGTCGGTAGGACGCGGCACATTCACGCCGTTGAGTTTCTCGTTGGTTTTCATAAGCGAGAAACTGATCCACGAGTCAGTGCCGGGCACGAACTGACCGAAGAGTTTGAGGTCAAGTCCGGCGGTGTAGCCCGAGGTCTCGTTCTTACCCGAGTAAACTATCTTAAGGTTATCGACTTCGTAGGGTATGAGGTTGCCGAGGTTCTTGTAATACAGCTCGCCGGAGAGCTTGAACGGACGGTCAAACGCGCGGAACGTGTAGTCCGAGCCGAGGATAAAATGAATGGAGCGCTGCGACTTGATGTCGGTGTTGAGCGCTATGACGGTATTGCCCTCGCCATCCTCAACCGGCATGCGGTATTCCTTGTAGAACGGCGACTGATAGTACATGCCGGCCGCAAGGCGCATGGTAAGATTGCTGTTGCGCTCGGGCACGAAGGCCACCGACGCACGCGGACTCACGAGAAATTCCTTATTGAAATCCCAGTAACTCAATCGCAGACCGCCGTTGATGGCGAGATAGCCCGACGACATGTTGACGCGGTAGGAATCCTGCAGGTAGAAGGCAAGACGGTTGGAGGAAATATCGTGGCGCGACGACAGGTTGTATATCATCTTGATGGCATTGGGGTCGGAGGGGAGAGTGAACCCGGCCGAGTCGCGCAATTCCCATTCGCGCGAACGCTCATGTATGGTTTCATGCTTGAAGTCAAGACCGTAGGACAGGTTGTGACGCTTGATACCGGTCTGCCCCTTGAGGCCGAGCGACATGACCGACATTTTCAGTCGGTTGCGGGCATGCTCATGGTAGCGTCCCACACCAAGTTCGCCACCGACCGCATTGTCGGAATCACCGCCACCCGTCGTACCAGCCTGATCGAGCCAATATTCGCCCGAAATGTCGTAGCTCACAAGCTCGTTGGTAAGATAGCCGGCGGCATTAAGCGCGAACTTCGTAGCGTCGGAAGCGCGGTAGGTAAGATTCAACGACCCGAAATAGGTCTCGAAGCGGTCCTTTTCCTGACCGTCGAAGTAAACTTTAAACTGCTTGGCATCATCCGAAGTGCCGAAGTTGGTCTGTCGGCTTGTCGGGGTGAAGTTGTAATTGTTGACGGCTATGTTGCCGAGGAACGACAGCTGCCACTTGCTGTTCATTTTCAGCACCATGTTGGTCTGGTAATCAAGGAAGTTGGGGTTATACTCCCCCTTGGTCTCCATCGAACTGAGCAGCGACGAGTTGCGTTTGTAGCGAAATCCGTGGAGTTGAGAGAAATGGCGAGAGTTCTGCCCTATCGACACGTTAGCGCCCATCAGGCTCGCCGATACCGAGCCCTCGAAAGCCTCCGGCTCGCGGTAAGTGATGTCGAGCACCGACGACATTCTGTCGGCATACTCTGCACCGAATCCTCCGGTGGAGAAGCCGATGGCACCGACCATGTCGGGGTTGATGATACTCAATCCCTCCTGCTGTCCCGACGATATGAGCTGCGGGCGATACACCTCAGTGCCGTTGATATACACCGAGTTTTCGTCATACGTGCCACCTCTGACCGAATATTGCGACGAGAGCTCATTATTGGAGTTGACGCCTGCGATAGTTGCGAGCATGGCTTCCACGCTGCCCCCCGTAGCATCGGGCGAGAGGCGCACGTTGGAGGCGTCGACGCTCTGCATCTGCGAGGTCTGCTTCTTGAAGTCGGTGACCTCGATTTCGCCTATCTCATAGGAGGCGGGCAACATCTTCACATTGAGGGTCACGTCACCGGTTGCATCGATAAGACGGCGGTTCACCTCCTTGTAACCGATGCAGGTGAACACCACATTGATTGTGTCGCGCTGAGGCACCGACAGCGAGTAAGTGCCATCGAGTCCCGACGTTGCGCCCAGGGCTGTGCCCGCTATGCGCACCGAGACAAACTCCAGATCCTTATCTTCATTGTCGACAATCTTACCGTGGATTTTTACCTGAGCGTATCCCGCCATGCTGCAGAGCATAACGGCAATGATGGATATATAGAATTTAAAAAGCTTCATTACAGTTTCCTGATATACTTATAATAAGTAGCAGTTGAGAATAATTTTATATAGTTTCTACTAAGGAAATAACGTCAAAACGCCTGCAAAATTATATACACCGCAAGAAAAACCGTCATCTTTCCATTAATAACCACCATCTTTCCACTAAATAATAATATTGATTATTAGACGGAATGCGAACTTTATGCCCCCCAAAAGCGTAATAAACTTAAACTTTTATTCATCTATGAAAACGTTTCAATATTTATTTCTGACGGGTACCCTTGTCATGCTGTCGGCCGAGGGATTAAGTGCGCAACAAACGGCAGCCGATACTCCTGAATCATCCGGCTCTACTACAATACACGACGCAGCCTCACAACTGCCCGAACGCTGGCAATACATGCCTGAGCATATGCAGCCATCACCCACCGACGACGCGTGGTGGAAGCAGTATGACGACCCCATGCTCAACAGTCTGATTGCCAAAGCCGAGAGCAACAACTACAACGTTGCCGCGGCCCTCAAACGCATAGAGATAGCCAAACGACAGATAACAGCAGCCCGTAGCGCCCTATACCCCACTCTCGACGTATCGGCCGGATGGGACGCAGCCAAGACTCCGGGTGCGATGAACAATCCTGTCACCACCTCCCGCACAAGCAGTTACTTCAACCTCGGTGCATCGGTCAACTGGGAGATTGACGTTTTCGGACGCGTAGCTTCCAAAACCAAAGCGGCCAAAGCGGGAGTGAAAGTGAGCCGTGCGGAGTATGACGGCGTAATCGTCACCCTCTGCGCCAACGTTGCCAAAGCCTACTTCCAACTGCGCACATATCAGGAGCAATACCGTGTGGCAAAGGCACATATCGCCTCGCAGGAGGAGATAGTAAAGATGACGCAGGCACGCTTTGATGCCGACTTGGGCAATGCCCTGGAGATAGCGCAGGCCAAGACCGTGCTCTACTCCACGCAAGCCTCGATTCCTTCGCTCGAATCGGCGATGCGCACCACCGCCAATTCCATTGCAATACTCATAGGCGAATACCCCTCAGGGATTGTTGACGAACTTCTTGCCGACACATCTCTGCCCGATGCTCCCGCGGTACTCGCGCCGGAACTGCCTGCCGAACTGCTGCGCCGACGTCCCGACGTAGTTGAGGCCGAGATGCAACTCGCCGAACTGGCGGCCGAAGTGGGTGTAGCCAAAAAAGATTTTCTCCCCGTGCTCTCGCTCACCGGCAGCATAGGCACATCGGCCCATAAGGTTGACAACCTTTTCGGTTCCAACAGTCTGGAATACTCCATCGGGCCGTCACTCTCATGGACAGTATTTGACGGCTTCGCGCGCAAAAACAACGTGGCGCAGGCCAAACTCCAACTCGAAGCCGCCACCGACGATTACAACATGACGGTGCTTACCGCCTATGAGGAGGTTGAAAACGCCATCTCCGACTACAACTCGGCCGTTGAGCAGGTCAGTCTGCTCGAAAAGGTTGTGGAGGAGAGCGAAAAAAGCTACAACCTCGCCGTCGACCTTTACCGCGACGGCCTGAGCGACTTCATCAACGTGAACAACTCACAGCTCACCTACCTCGAGAATCAAAATTCGCTTGCGAGCGCCAGGGGGAATGTCTATGCCGCTCAGGTCGCCCTCTACGAAGCTCTCGGCGGCGGCAGCACTGTCGATAAATAATTCAACTAATTCATACTTACAATTAATAAACGGAATAATACTATATCGCTATGAATGGATATTTCATCAAACGAGTTCTTCCCGCAAGTGCCCTCACCCTTTGCGTGGCTCTTGGCAGCTGCTCCAAAAAGAAAGATAACGAGGAGTCGTCAGCTCCCCGAAGTGTACAGGTTGCTGAAGCCGTCACCGACTCGGTAGTCCTCTATAAGACTCTCCCCGGCATGATTACCACCGCCTCCGAAACCAACGTCGTGGCCCGCGTCAACGGCAATATCATCGCGCAGCATTTCACCGGCGGGCAGTATGTGAAGAAAGGTCAGGTGCTCTACACCATCGAATCGGACACCTACCGCGATGCCGTGCAGCAGGCCGAAGCCGCGCTCGCATCGGCCCGCAGCCAGTATGACTACTACTCGCAGCAGCTCACCGCCATGGAGCGAGCCCTCGAAGCCAACGCCGTCAGCAAGATGCAGGTAGTGCAGGCCCAGAGCAGCAAGGACCAGGCCGCGGCCTCAATCAAGACAGCGCAGGCCGCGCTCTCCACCGCCCGTACCAACCTGAGCCACTGCACAGTGACCGCTCCCTCATCAGGCTACATATCCGAGGGTATCATCGATGCCGGCAACTACGTGAGCGGCGAAGCGGAGGCCGTGACTCTCGCCACCATCTACGACAACTCCGACCTTCAGGCGCGCTTCTCAATCAGCGACACCGAGTACGAAACTCTCATGGGACAGACCGGCGGCCTCACCGACAGCCTTTACCGCAACGTGCCGCTGACATTCCGCGACTCGCTCAAAAACAATTACACCACCAACCTTTTCTACGAGTCACCGAGCGTCGACGAGTCAACCGCTTCACTCAACCTCATCGGCACCGTCACCAATCGCGACAACGAACTCAAAAACGGCATGTACGTTTCGGTATCTCTCCCCTACGGTGTTGAGCCTCACGCCATTCTCGTGAAAGACGCTTCGCTCGGTTCCGACCAGCTCGGCTACTACCTCTTCACGGTCGATGACAATGACGAGGTACACCAGACTCCCGTGCAGGTTGGCGACCTGTATCACGACTCGCTGCGCATAGTCAACTCCGGCATCCGTGCAGGCCAGAAATATGTCACCAAAGCGCTCCTCAACGTCCGTCCCGGTGAAAAAGTAAAACCTGTACTCACCAAATAACCGTCGACTATGTTCTCCCGATTTTTCATAAACCGTCCTATATTCGCGACGGTCCTGGCACTGTTGATGGTGTTTGCAGGAATCATGTGTTATAACTCGCTGCCGGTGGCACAGTACCCCGACATCACTCCCCCTACCGTCATGGTCAACGCATCCTACCCGGGTGCCGACGCCGAGACCGTGGCCCGCACCGTGGGTGTGCCTATCGAGGAGCAGGTCAACGGTGTGGAAGGCATGCTCTACATGAGCTCAACCTCAGGCTCTGACGGCAGCTACAGTCTTACTATCACTTTTGAGAACGGCACCGACATCGACGAGGCTGCCGTTGAGGTGCAGAACCGTATCTCATATGCCGATGCCACTCTCCCTACGCAGGTTAAGCAGCAGGGTATAAGCGTCAGCAAGCAGTCGAGCGACAATGTGCTGTTCCTCGCCCTGGAGGGTGATGAATCGCGCTACGACGCTCTTTACCTGACGAGCTACGCACAGCTTCATATCACCGACCCCCTCTCGCGTGTGAAAGGCGTAGGCGGCGTTATGGCATTCGGTGGCGGCGAATACAGCATGCGTATATGGCTCAACCCGCAGCTGATGCAGGCCCACAATGTCACCACATCCGATATTCAGCAGGCCATCGAGTCACAGAATATGGAGGTTGGCGCCGGTTCGGTGGGCAATCCTCCCGACGATAACTCCGAATTTTCATTCACCCTTACCACCCAGGGGCGCCTCTCCACTCCTGACGAGTTCTCCAATATCGTTATACGCAGCGACGGCAACGGTATGCTGCGCCTGCGCGACGTGGCCCGCGTGGAGCTTGGCAGCAGCTCCTACTCCGGCACAGCCAAGGTCAACGGCAAAGCCACCGCACTTATCGGCGTGGAGCAGTTGCCGGGAGCGAACGCTCTTGACGTTGCCAAAGGGGCTCTTGCAGAGATGGACCGACTATCGGAATATTTCCCCGACGGCGTCAGCTACCGCGTGGTGGAGAATGCCACTGACTACGTCAGCGCATCGCTCGACGACGTGGTAATCACGTTCCTCGAAACGTCGCTTATCGTGATGATTGTAATCCTACTGTTCCTGCAGAACTGGCGAGCGGTCATCATCCCCATGATAACTATCCCTGTGTCGCTTATCGCAACTCTCGCGGTGATGAAGGCAATGGGATTCTCGCTCAACACGCTCTCGCTCTTCGGTATGGTGCTTGCCATAGCCATTGTGGTCGATGACGCAATTGTGGTTGTGGAGGACTGCAGCCGACTTGTCGACGCGGGCAACATCTCGCGCAAGGAGGCGGCCACAAAAGCGATGAAGGAACTTACCGGCCCTGTTGTCGGCGAAGTGCTCGTGCTGCTGTCGGTGTTCATCCCCACGGCTTTCATCAGCGGTATCACCGGCCAGCTCTACAAACAGTTTGCCCTTACTATCGCCGTATCCACAGCCTTCTCCGGCTTCAACGCACTGACTCTCACCCCTGCCCTCTGCGCCCTCTTCCTCAACCCGCGTAAGCCCGCCCGCTTCTTCCTCTTCAAGTGGTTCAACAAAGGCTTTGAGAAGGTACTCGCCTTCTACTCGGCCACTGTGAAGAAGATGCTCAAGCACCCGCTTGTCGCCATGCTCATATTCCTCGTCATAGCCGGTGCCGGTTTCTACGGCTTCCTGAAATGGCCGTCGAGCTATATACCCGATGAGGACATGGGTTACTTCATGACCTCAGTGCAGCTGCCAACGGGCGCATCGCTGTCGCGCACTCAGGACGTTGTTGACCGCATGTCGGCCGAACTGCGCAAGAATCCTTACGTGAAAGATGTGATGGCCATCACGGGCCGTTCATTCATGGGCGGCGGCAACACCTCCAACATGGGCGGTCTCATCACCGTGCTCAAGCCATGGAAGGAACGCGGACGCGCCGGCAACATCAACAATGTAATAGCCTACGCCGACTCGCTCGGCGCTACCATCGAGGAGGCCCGCATCTTCTCCCTCAACCCGCCCGCCATTCCCGGTCTGGGTATGTCGTCGGGATTGCAGATGCAGCTGCTCGACATCAACAGTCTCGGTCAGCAGGCTCTCATGGATGCCATCACAGCCATCCAAGATGAGGCTGCGAAAGACCCGCGCATAGCTCAGGTCACTTCAATGTTCGAAGGCAACGTGAAGCAGTATGATGTAAAATTTGACCGCGACCGCATCAAGCAGCTCGGACTATCGCTCGACGCTGTCAACAGCGCCCTCTCCGACTACATGGGTGGCACATATATCAATGACTTCGACGAGTTCGGCCGCTCTTTCCAGGTCAACATGCAAGCTCTCGGCAACTTCCGTTCCGAACCGAAGGATGTGCTCGCTCTCACTGTCAAAGGCCCTGACGGCGGTATGATACCCTTCTCGGCATTCGCATCCGTCGTTCCGTCAGAAGGCTCTCCCTCGGTAGGCCGTTACAACATGTACACCACGGCCTCAATCACCGCCACTCCGGCCCACGGTGTCAGCTCGGCTCAGGGTATCGAAGCCATGGAAGAGATTGTGCATAAGGCCGTCGGCGACAACTTCTCCTACGCCTGGAGCGGCATTGCCTATCAGGAGACGCAGTCGGGAACTACCATCAGCTTCGTGTTCATCTTCGCTATCGTGATGACCATACTCGTGCTTGCCGCTCAGTATGAAAGCTGGACCGACCCTATCGCCGTAATCCTCAGCATGCCTGTGGCAATTCTCGGTACCGTGCTCGGCTGTATATTCATGTCGCAGAGCATCAGTATATATACCCAGATTGGTCTTATCCTGCTGCTCGGTATGTCGGCCAAGAATGCTATCCTTATCGTAGAGTACGCTATGGACTACCGCAAGACAGGCGTCTCCATCCGTCAGGCGGCTCACGATGCGGGTGTTATACGATTCCGACCCATCATGATGACGGCACTGGCATTCGTATTCGGTGTGATGCCCATGATGTTTGCCACCGGTGCAGGTGCCAACTCGCGTATCGAACTCGGCACGGCGGTAGTATTCGGTATGGCACTCAACGCCATCATAGGCACGCTCTTCGTTCCTAACTTCTGGGCGCTCATGCAGTCAATCAACGAGAAGTACCTCACCGGACTTTTCAAAGACCCCAACGTCCCGAAAGCAAAACTGCCCGCCAACAGCTCCGACACAACCGCAGTTGCCACCTCAGCAACAGAGTCCACCTCAACATCAAGCGCAGCAACCGATTCGTCATCATCCACCGCTACCGACTCATCCTCGACCGCGGAGGCCGACAGTATCTGACACGTTTGAAACTACATAGACAGCGCCCCGAAAGATGGTTCAGTCTTTCGGGGCGCTGCTATATTCTGCCGGTTACTGCTGTCGTGTAACCTTTACTCGTAACGGATGGCTTCAATCGGGTCGAGTTTGGACGCCTTGGCTGCGGGATAGAAGCCGAACACAATGCCGATAAATGTGCAGACGGCAAACGAGAGGATTACCGACGCGCCGCTGATTGACACCGGCCACTGGGCAAAGGTCGATATACACCACGTGGCAAGGCATCCCATAAGAATACCTATCACACCGCCGGTAACAGAGAGTATAATAGCTTCGATAAGGAACTGCATCATGATGTCGCGGCCCGTAGCTCCGATACTCATGCGCAGACCTATCTCACGCGTGCGCTCCGTGACGCTCACTATCATTATATTCATGATACCGATACCGCCCACGAGCAGCGATATGCCTGCCACGGCGGCGAGAAGCACGGTGAGTAGCGACGAGGTTGACGATATCATCTCGGCAAGCTCCTGCATGGAGCGTATGGTGAAGTCGTTGTCCTGGTCGTCGCGCAGTTTGTGCTGACGACGGAGTATCTCGGTTATCTCCTCGATGGTTTCCTGCGTCATATCCTCATTGACGGCCGATGCCTGAATACCCTGCAGGTAGTCACTCGCGAGGATGCGTTTCATCACGGTGGTGTAGGGTACGAGGGCGAGGTCGTCCTGGTCCTGCCCCATCGTGTTGTAACCCTTCTCCTCAAGCACTCCGATTACGGTCATCGGTATTTTGCCAAAACGCACCACTTTGCCGATAGGGTCGGTTCCGTCGGGGAAAAGATTGTCGACAAGTGTCTGACCGAGCACACATACTTTGGCCGCGCTCCTTACATCCTCCTCGGTGAACATCTCACCGTCGGCCACCTTGCGCTGGCGTATGTCGAGATACTCGGTGTTGACACCCTGGGCTGACGACGGGTAGTTGTTGTTGCCGTAGACCCACTGGCCCGAACCGTTGACCGACGGCGTGATATACTGCACCATCGTGGCCTCGTTGCGTATGGCCTCGTAGTCGGCCGGTTTGAGTGTCTGCATGTCGGAACCGCTCTGACGCACACCGCCGCGGTTCTCGGCTCCGGGCATTATCATTATCATGTTGCTGCCCATCTCCGATATCTGCGCTTTGATAGAGTCCTTCGACCCCTGGCCTATGGCGAGCATGGCAATGACTGCCCCTACGCCTATGATGACGCCGAGCATGGTCAGAAAGCAGCGCATCTTATTGTTGTTCATAGCCTTGAGGGCTATTCTTACAAGATTGTTAATATTCATGTGGCAATGGTTGTGATGAACTACTCGTTATCGTCGGGGAGATTGCGGTAAGCCTCCTCGGCCGACTTAATGTCGGTGTTAATCTCGTCGCTGACTATATGCCCGTCGCGCAGCATGATATTGCGCGAGGAGTATTGTGCCAACTCGGGATTGTGGGTCACGAAGATTATCGTTTTCCCCTCCTTGTGCAGGCGTTGGAAGAGGGTCAGGATGGAGAATGACGTGCGGGTGTCAAGGTTGCCCGTAGCCTCGTCGGCAAGGATGATGACGGGGTCGTTGACCAGCGCACGCGCTATGGCTACGCGCTGCTGCTGTCCGCCCGACATCTGGTTGCTCTTATGGTAAAGGCGTTCGCCGAGACCCACTTCGCGGAGGCAGTGCTCGGCCTTGGCGGCGCGGGCTTTTGCCTTGACCGAGGAGTTATAGATGAGCGGCAGCTCAACGTTTTCGAGAGCCGTAGTCTTGGGCAGCAGGTTGTAGTTCTGGAATATGAAACCTATTTTGCGGTTGCGTATTCGCGCGCGCTCGTTCTTACCCATTTTCTGCACCGAGATACCGTCGAGCAGATACTCGCCGGAGGTAGGTGTATCGAGGCAGCCGAGCGTATTGAGCAGGGTCGACTTGCCGGAGCCCGACGTACCCATGATGGTGACGAACTCCCCTTCGTAGATGGTGAACGAGACTCCGCGCAATGCCTTGACGGTCTCGTCGCCTACCTTGAAGTAGCGTTTGAGATCGGTTATTTTGATTATCTCTTTGGGCATACTGTTGTGCTCTTTCGTGATTACTTTTTCTTCTTGTCAGAACCGGGGGGCTTGGGCATGAACGGGCTTCGCTGTGCCTTACCGTCATCGCCGTCGGGCGCTTCGGTCATATACTGCACGGCTATCACGTCACCGGCCTGAAGTCCGCCTGTTATCTGCTGCATGATACCGTTGGTGATGCCGGTCTGTACGGCGGTCTGCACGAGCTTGTTGTCGCGCACCACCCACACCGAGTTTTTCGACGGCTCGGCAAGCGGCTCTACGGCCATGCCGGTGACATCGCGCTCTCCGCTCTCCTTATCGTCGTCCATCATCGGGGCAAATTTCATTGACTTCGGCGGGATGGCGAGGATATTGTTGAGTTGCACGGCATAGATGGTGAGGTTGGCCGTCATGCCGGGTATCAGTTTATGCTCGGGGTTGGAGGCCGAGACGATTACCTCGTAGGTGACAACGTTGGAGGTGGTGGTGGGATTGAGGCGCACCTGCTTCACTGTTCCCTCAAACACGTCGTCGGTGTAGGCATCGACGGTGAATGTCACGTGCTGGCCCACTTTCACTTTACCTATATCAGCCTCGTCGACATTGCCTACAACCTGCATCTGGTCGAGGTCGGCGATGATATAGAGATTGGCTACGTTCATGCTTGATACGACTGTCTGCCCTACCTCAACCTCGCGTGAGATGACAACGCCGTCGATGGGCGAGTAAATCTCGGCATAGTTTACATTCTTGGCGGCGCGCACGCGGTCGGCCTGCGCTTTCTCGTAGTTGAGTTTTGCCACTTCGTAATCATGCTGTGAGGTCTGGAACTCGTAGTCCGAGATAAGTTTCTCGTCGTGGAGAGCCTTGTCGCGCTGATAGTTGCGCTGAGTGTATTCGTAGGTCGATTTTGCCGAGAGCACGCTGGCGTCGGCACTTTTCAGCTCGGCGTCGAGTGTGGTTTTTTCAAGCTCGGCGAGCAGCTGTCCTTTCTGCACTACGTCGTTGAAGTCGGCGTAGAGATTCTGTATGATACCGGTCACCTGCGTGCCGACATCGACCTGCGTCACCGACTCCATCGTTCCGGTAGCGGTGACGGTCTCGGTCAGCGTGGTTGGTTCTACCTTGTAGGTCTCCAGTTCGGTCTTTACCTCCTTGGAGCAGGATGTGGCAAACAGCATGGAGCCGACAGCCACGGTCATAATGATTGACGAATATTTCATATAGTCGATTTGTTGTTATCTTGGAGTTGGAAATCAGGGGATTGATACCTGCTGAGTGTTGTAGAACTGTATGGTCTTGGTCGAAAGGATAGCCATATATTTGTTCTGCAACTGTTCGAGGCGTGCCGAGAGCAGGTTGTTGTGGGCAGTCAGCAGGTCGAGGGGGTTGACGGCGCCGAGTTCAAACTGGCGGTTGACAAGTCGGTCGGTCTCCTCCATCGCGGCGAGACGAGCAATGCCGCTTTCATAGCGGGCGCGGGCGCTTCGTGCCTCGATATAGAGATTTTCGATTGTCTGCGACAGGTCGTCGAGGAGGTTGTCGCGGTTCACGTCATACTCGAGTGCGGCGATATTGGCCTTGGCGACAGCGCGGCGCGTCTTGTTGCCGTCAAAGATTGGGACGGAGAGCGACAGACCGATGTATTCATTGAAGCCGCGCGACATCTGCCATGACCAACTGCGGCCGCCGGAGGTGTAACCGGTGCCGAGTCCGCCCTGCAGCGCCACGTTGGGCATTCTGCCCGCTTTGGCTACCTTCACGTCATTGGCATATATATCTTTGCTCAGTTCGTTGCTTCTCAACTCCGGCAACCATGACTGCGCAGCGTGGTAGGTGGCGTCCATGGATGGGAGCAGTTCGTTGACAGCGCCGTCGGGAAAGGCCGTGCGGTCTATCTCGAAGTCGTCGTCGATGCCGAGGGCGAGCAGCTGTTTCATTGTCATTTTATATGAGGCAAGCGAGCTTTCGGCCTCCACAACGTTGTATTCGTCCTGCGCGCGCTGGCTCTCTATCTGCGCCACTTCCACTATCGAGGAGCGGCCTGCCTCCATGAGTTTGCGGGCACGCTCTGCCTGGGCCGTGCTTACTTCGAGGGTCTGCTTCGCTATGGCTACAGCCTCGTGGGAGTACATTATATTAAGGTAGGCGCGGAGTATCTGCAATTTGAGTTCCTTTACAAGGTCCTCACCCGCAAGCTCCTGCTGTCGGCGCATAAGGCGCGACGACTCCAGACGGTACTTTCTGGCGTTACCCTCCCACACTGTCCATGAGGCATTTACGCCGTAAGAACTGTTGTAGGCATTGGCATTGCGGCCGTCAGCCGGCTTGGGGTAATTTGTAAACCCCTGACTTGTAGCGAAGTCCACGGTGGGGAGATACGCGTCCTTTGCACTCTCGATGTCCTGCTCGGCCTGCAAAATGGAAATGATAGTGCGGCGAATGTCGGGATTGTTGGCAATCGCAATATCCACGCAATCGTCATACGACCACTCGGCCCACGCAACAACACTACTGTCACGCTTCACATCGCGCACACTGACATCGCTAAACATCCCGCCGGTTTCATTCTGCGGCAGAGAGCTATTACTCTCCTGCGGATGACTATCATACCTATCCTGCGCTTGCCCGAAAGCAAAACCAAGACTGACCAACCCGGTTAAAACTAAAACTTTCCTGATTCCCATAAATAAAAAAATGTGACTACTTATAAATCCGCACAAAAAGCGAACATACACGCTACAAATTTAATCAAATAATCTACACCCGCCACCAATTTAAAATTTTTTAATAAAACCACCCACCCCCGTCAAAGCCACCACCTCTAACATCAATAAAGCCAATAGGGTTGGTAAAGTCGCATAGGACATTACCAACCCTATTGGCTTTACCAAGCCTAATGAACCTATCGGCCATTATCGCTACTTGCCAAGCGCGTGCCGGGCAATCCCGGTTACTTTTGGGTGAGGGCCGGGCGTTGGTTCATGTAGGATGAGATGTAGTCGTTGTCGGGGTTTACGGCTACGATTTTGCCTTTGGGGTCAATCAGGTAGGAGTTGTAGCCCTGAGTGATGCCGTAGTCCCGGATTATCTTGTCGAAGTCGGTTTCGCCTGCGAAGTATTGGTCGGCGGGGTCGAGATGGTCACGGTTAACTATCTCATTGAAAAGCTCCTCGCTGCGGTCGAAGTTGATTGAAAGTCGCTCCAGACGGGCCGCGCTTGAGATAGGTAAACGGTTGTACTCATTGGACTTCAAACGGGAATTGGCATCGGCCGACGACCAGAAGTCAACCAACACATATCGGCCTCGCAGGTCGCTGAGTTTCAATGTGGAGTCGTTGCGCGCCACTGTAAGGTCAGGCGCCTGTCGTCCCTCTTCGGGGTGAGCGTCCACGCCTATCATCTTTGTTCCGAAGAGCACTATTGCTCCGGCTATCAATATAAGTAATATCGTATTTCTCATAATCATTTGTTTTTAATACGTCATATTATCCCCCCTTTTAAAGAATAACAACCATAAAACGATAATTACCACAATTTTAGCCAAATTTAAACCTAAAGCCAAAAAATCAAAAAAAATGAGGATGCGCCAAAATCAAATGACACATCCCCATCTTTAAGCGGGATATATTATTCTTTATATATCTTATAAATCTTATAAGTCTTATATATCTTATAAAATTATATCGCAAGCCCCGGCATCATCAGCGACCGGAGTCGTGAATCATTCCGGCGAGGCGACGGTTGAAGAGATCCTGACGGAGCAGGTCCTCAATGGTCATGTGCATGCGGTAGCGCCAGTAGTGACGCGGATTGGCCGGGACGTTGATTTGCTCTTCGAGCGGGTTGTGACGACGCAGATTACCGTCAATCGAGAGCCAATCCTGCAGCGGCAGAATGCAGAGCATTGAGGGTGACTTGAGGTGCAGGTCGACAATCTTCTCGCATATCCAAGGCTCGGCATACTGCGGAGCGGCGCCACCCTCGTGGAGCACACTGTTGTAGAAATGCTGAGTCTTTTCGCGGTTCTCCTCCCACCATTGGCGTATGCCGCCCATGTCGTGGGTAGAGGTGGTGCAAACCGAGTAGTAGGGATAATTCCAGGTGTTGCCGAACTCGGTGCGCGGGTCCTTGGGCATGCGCTGTATTTCGAGCGAAAGTATTTCGAGAGCGCTCATCACCGCGGGCACGCAATCGGGTATCATACCAAGGTCCTCGGCACATGTCAACATGTCGGTAGCCTCAATGAGCGGGGGAAGTTTCCACATCGCTTTGCCATACCAGAAGTCGTTGTGACGGTGGTAGTAGAAGTCGTTGTAGAGGCGGTCGAAGCACCAGCGCTCGTAGTCGTTGAGCGCTCGGTAGGTATAGGTGTACTGCGCCGAGATGCGGGGGTGATACTTGCCTTTTTCATACGGGTCCTCGATGAAGAGCACCTGATCGATGAGTCCGAGCAATCCGTTGCACAGACGGTCGTTGTGCTCGTTCTTCTCCTGCGTAGCGAAGTATTCGGCCACCTTGCGCTGAGTGTTAAACTCGGGTTTGAGCTTGTAGCGGCCATAGCCTGCGTCGACAAGGAAACGGTCCTTGACTTCGCCTGCGCTCTCGCCGAAGAAGTCGCCGAGGAAGTAATCCATGATGAAAGGCGTAGTCTGCAGGTCAACGTCAATCCAGAAGTCGTAGTTGTTGCGCAGTTCGTCGGGAGTAAACGGAAGCGCGGGATTGAAGATGCCGAGCAGACCGTGAATCGCGTCCATAGGAATCTGCCATATACGGAAGAAACCAAGCACGTGGTCAATACGGTAGGCATCAAAATATTCCGACATCTTGCTGAAACGTTCGCGCCACCACTTGAAGCCATCCTTGTTCATCTCCTCCCAGTTGTAGGTGGGGAAGCCCCAGTTCTGACCGAGCACCGAGAAGTCATCCGGCGGCGCACCGGCCTGGCAATCGAGGTTGAAGAGTCGGGGTGAAATCCAGGCATCGACACTCGTGCGGGAGATACCGATAGGTATATCACCCTTGATGGCTACGCCGTTGGCGTGGGCATAGTCGCGCACGTTGCGCATCTGCTTGTCGAGGTTGAACTGCTGGTAATATACGAAATTGATTTCGTTGATATTAGCCTTTACAAACTTGGCTATTTTATCTTTGTCATACACGGCATACTCGCCCCACTTCTCAAACTCGGGGGTGCCGTTCATGTCACGGAGCACACAGAAAGCGGCATAAGGTGTCAGCCACTCGGCATTCTTGTCGACAAACTGCTTGAAGTCGGCGCCGGCAACAACTTTCTCACCCTCCTGCGCGAAGATTTCGCGGGTGAAAGCGAGTTTGCCCTCATTGACACGTTCGTAGTCTATTTCCTTAAGGTTATTGAGTTCGCGCGCGAGGTTATCGTAGTAGGCCTGACGCTCGGGGTCGTTGAGTGTGCCGAGTTCGCTCAGGCGCAGATACATGGGATGGAGCGCGAAGGTTGAGTTGGCGTTGTAGGGGTAAGAGTCGGTCCACGTATGGGTCATCGTGGTGTCGTTGATGGGGAGAATCTGGAGGAAACGCTGACCGGTTGTTGCAGCCCAGTCAATCATTTTCTTGAGATCGTAGAAGTCACCCACACCGAAATCCTCTTCCGAACGAATTGAGAATACGGGGATAGCCACGCCGGCACCGTGCCACGGGCTCAGAGGATTGTTGAAGCGGAGACCGCCTACTATAAGCACTTCATTTTTCTGCGCGGGACGGAAAACCATAGTGCGGTTGTCGCCACCCTCCCATGCCACTACGTCGCCGGTTGCCTTATCAAGGATAAGGAACTTGTAATCAAATACCTCGGGGAGGGTCTTGAATTCAAGGTTCACGCTCCACTCGGGGAAGTTGGCATCGTTCATGCGCACGGCTTTGGCGGGATTCCACTCGCCAAGTGCCTCGCACTCGCCGCAAATGGCGAGCACCTGACCGGAAGCCACCATGGGAGCTGCCACCGAGAGGTTGAGCAGACCGTTCTTCACCGAAAGTTGCTCGTCGCGGTCAGCACGACCGTTAACGCAGTCGGTAAACACTGTAGAATAGAAGGGTTTGTCCCAGGGCTGGTCCTGCCAGCGGTCATATATCTCGTAGGTCTTTGCCGCACGTCCGCGGTGGAAGCGGTGGCCGTGTCCCCACTCGTTCCTTACGTAACCGTTCTCGTGACGCACGATGTAGCGGTATTCAAAATCGGGAGTATTGTCGGGCAATTCGACAACGGCCTGCCATGTGCCGTCACCTATCAGGCGCATCTTGACTGCCTTGTCGTAATCACCTCCGCCAAGTTCGGCGAGCGACGATGTCAGATAGACTGCTTCGCCCCAGTTGGTGCGATAGTCGATATTAAAGGTTAGCTTCATAGATGATGAGAAGTTATAGTTATTATTTTAATTTTATTTTTCGGAAATTATTTCACAAATCACAGGCGCTCCGCGCCTTTACTGCCTTGGCTGCCGCCAACCACAGGTAGCCGGGAGGCAGCGGTATTGATATAACAGTTTTTCAAGGCTTAAATATAGCATGTTTTTTTCAAACAAAGGCCCGATTTCCTGAAAAAATTTCAAAAAATCGGGCCTTGTATCTGAAAAGCGGGGTCAGTATGCCGGTTTTATGTTTTATAACATACGTTTCGACGACCGGCGCTCCGCCGCGGGGCTTTCATCAGCCGCACTTGGAGGTGCCGCAGTTGGTGCATATCAGACAGCCTTCCTGATATACGAGGGTTTCCTGGCCGCAATTGGGACAGGTCTGGCCGCTGGCACGCGTTCCGCTGGGGATATACTTCTTGAGCGCGCGTTCAACACCCATTTTCCAAGTGTTGATTGACTGGCTGTCGAGTTCGAGACCCGAAACGAGTTTGAGCACCTGGTCGATAGGCATGCCGTAGCGGAGCACACCCGAAATCAGTTTGGCATAGTTCCAATACTCGGGGTTGAACTTGTCGGAAAGGCCCTCGATGGTAGTCTTGTGGCCGCGCTTGTTGACGAACTGGAAGTCGTAGCGCTTCACGCCGTTCTCGTCGGTTGCCTTGATTATCTTACCGTGGTTCACTGACTTGGGGCAGAATATACCATCCTCGTCATCGGCAAGACCGGTGAAGATTTCGTAAGGACGGCCATCCTTGAGACCTACGAATGCAATCCATTTCTCTTTGTTGTTCTGGAAGCGCACGACGTCGGCTTCGAGTTCGAAGGGGCGCACGAGGGGTGCGGCCTTGACCGACTGTTCGGACGTTTTCTTCTTCTCTACTTGCACGAGCACTCCGGAGCGGCTGCCGTCGCGATAAACGGTGCATCCCTTGCAGCCCGACTTCCACGCCTCGACATAGAGACGGTTTACAAGCTCCTCGTCGACATCGGCGGGAAGATTGATGGTGACGGAGATAGAATGGTCAACCCACTTCTGCACGCGTCCCTGCATCTTCACTTTCTCCACCCAGTCGATATCATTGGCGGTAGCTTTATTGTAGGGCGAACGTGACACGAGTTCGTCGATTTCCTCCTGGGTGTAGTCATCCTTGACGGGGATGCCGTTCACTTTCATCCAGTCGATGAAGCGGGGATGGTACACGATATATTCCTCGAATGCGTCGCCTGAGTCGTCGACATAGTCAACGCGCGCCTCCACGTCGGAGGGGTTGACTTTGCGACGGCGCTTGTAGACGGGCATGAACACGGGCTCTATACCCGAAGTGGTACGGGTCATGAGCGAGGTGGTTCCCGTGGGGGCGATGGTAAGACACGCGATGTTGCGGCGACCGTATTTCTTCATGTCCTCCACGAGCTGCGGGTCGGCCTGACGGAGACGCTCCAGCATGGGGTTACCCTCCTCGCGGGCGCTGTCATATATCTCGAATGCGCCGCGCTCCTTGGCCATCTCTACCGACGAACGGTAGGCTGCCAGAGCTATCGATTTGTGTACGCTCTCGGAGAACTCGGTGGCTTCGGGGGTGCCGTATCGGAGACCGAGCGCTGCGAGCATGTCGCCTTCACCGGTAGTTCCTACGCCTGTGCGGCGGCCGAGAAGTGTCTTGGCGCGTATCTTCTCCCAGAGGTGACGCTCGATGGTCTTTACCTCGTCGTTCTCGGGGTCGGCATTGATTTTTTCGAGAATGGTGTCAATCTTCTCCATCTCCAGGTCGATGATGTCGTCCATGATGCGCTGTGCCTTGATGACATGCTTTCTGAGCAGGTCGAAGTCAAATGTCGCCTCAGCGGTGAAGGGGTTCTTGACATAGCTGAAAAGATTCATGGCCAGCAGACGGCATGAGTCGTAGGGGCAGAGGGGTATCTCGCCGCAGGGGTTGGTGGAGATGGTGCGGAATCCGAGGTCGGCGTAACAGTCGGGCAGTGACTCGCGGGTGATAGTGTCCCAGAAGAGCACGCCGGGTTCGGCCGACTTCCACGCGTTATGTATGATTTTGCCCCAGAGAGCTGCGGCGTCGATTGATTTCTTTACCTGCGGGTCGTTGCTGTCGACGGGGAACTGCTGAGTGTATTCCTTACCCTCGGTTGCCGCGCGCATGAAGTCGTCGTCGATGCGCACCGACACGTTGGCTCCGGTCACTTTGCCCTGGGTCATCTTGGCGTCGATAAACGACTCGGCATCGGGATGCTTGATTGACACGGTCATCATCAACGCTCCGCGACGGCCATCCTGCGCTACCTCGCGGGTAGAGTTGGAGTAGCGTTCCATGAAGGGTACGAGGCCTGTTGAAGTGAGGGCCGAATTTTTCACGGGCGAGCCTTTGGGACGCAGGTGTGACAGGTCATGGCCAACACCGCCGCGTCGTTTCATCAGCTGCACCTGCTCCTGGTCAATCAATATGATGCCGCCGTAGGAGTCGGGCTGACCGTCAAGACCGATTACGAAACAGTTGGAGAGCGAGCCTACCTGCAGGTCGTTGCCGATACCTGTCATGGGGCTGCCCTGCGGCACGATGTATTTGAAGTCCTTGAGATAGGAGAACACTTCCTCCTCGCTCATAGGGTTGGGGTACTTGCTCTCCACGCGGGCTATCTCGCCGGCGAGACGATGGTGCATGTCGTCGGGCGTGCGCTCGTAGAGATTGTTTGCAGAATCCTTCAATGCATATTTGCTCACCCACACGCGTGCGGCAAGCTCATCGCCGTCAAAGTATTCGAGTGATGCGTTAAACGCATCATCATAACTGTAAACCTGTCGGTCCATGATATTTTTGTATTTAAGTGCTGATTGGTTTTTTACGCTAATTTATTATTGCGACACAAAGTAGGCAAATTTTTAATTCATGACCAAATTTTCCAACAACAAAACGACAAAATGTTGATAAGTTTTCAATTTTAAAAACACAAACATCTGACTATTAGCTATTTAGTAAAATCGACACAACCTAAAAATTTCACTTTTCAAATAACAAACTGACTTTCAGCATAGTAAAAAATTTAGTTTGATTTTTCAAATAAATTGCTTACCTTTGACTCAATCAGTACACCTTTACCCTACTTCATCATGCAGGACAAAACAGAAAAATATTGGCAGAATCGCCGCACAATACGCAAATATTCCGACCGCGAAGTTTCCGACTCTCTGCTCGACGACATCATCGAGAAAGCATCCCACGCGCCCACGACGGGCAACATGCAGCTGTATAGCGTAATCGTCACACGCGATGCCGACAAACTCAAACAGCTCGCTCCCGCCCATTTCAATCAGCCCGCCGCAACCGGCGCTCCCGTGCTGCTCACCTTCTGCGCCGACTTCAACCGCTTCTGCCGCTGGTGTGACATCTCTGACGCCGACCACGGCTATGACAACTTCCAGTCATTCATGACCGCCGTAATCGACACCGTCATCTTCACCCAGCAATTTGTCACCATCGCCGAGCGCGAAGGCCTCGGCTGCTGCTATCTCGGCACCACCACCTACAATGCTCCCTCTATCGCCGAGACGCTCGGTCTGCCCTCCCGCGTAGTCCCCGTGTGTACAATATCAGTGGGCTGGCCTGCCGACGAGGGCGCTGTCTCCGACCGTCTCCCCCTCTCGGCCATCGTTCACCGCGAAACATACCACAACGCCGACGACAACGAAATCGCAGGCTATTACGCCTATAAGGAATCGCTTCCCGAAAGCGCAAAATTCGTTACCGAGAACAACAAGAAAACACTCGCTCAGGTATTCACCGACGTGCGCTACACCCGCGAAAACAATGAAACTTTCTCCCGCATCTACTACGACTTCATAGCCAACTCCGGCTACCCCTTCCCCACCGAAAAGTAATATCATAGCTATAAAACCCGTCGTAATCCCACGAATCGCCCATCGAGTACCGGGTTTATTATCGGACTCATACCAAAGTTTGAGAGATGGGGATGATGAACAGAAAAGGACGCGAAAAATGAACTGCACCCCAAAAGTTAGACATAAAACTTTTGGAGTGTAGTTTTATTATGAAACATAGCTTTGAAGAAAAACTTAATTATGTAAGGTTAGCACTTGACGGCACACCACAAAGACAAATATGTAAAACATATGGGCTTGGCCATAACAACCTGAGATTCTGGATAGATCGCTATAGATTATATGGAGAAGAAGGTTTAAAGTCAAAGCCTTATGTCGACATCAGTGCTAATAAAAAAGAACGATTGATACGTCTATATGAAGAAAAAGGTGTACCTTTGCGCCAAATCTGCATTGAGCATAACATCAGCAGAGCAGCCTTTGAAAAATGGATAAAGCAAGTACATACCAGAGGCGACGGATTGCTTTATAAAAAACAACAACAAGACCATCCACCCAAAGATCCTATGGCACGCCCCAAGAAGAAAGAACCACAGACAGAGCTTGAAAAGCTTCAGTATGAAAACCTTCGTTTGAGAGCAGAGAATGCGCTATTAAAAAAAGTGAAGGCCTTAGTCGAGGAAGAAGAAGCCCGGGCAAGACGCAATGGGCGGAAGCCATCAACGAACTAAGGTCGGAATATCCTCTTGACTTACTATTAGAGTTGAAAAAGATGGCTCGTTCTGTGTTTTATTATCATCTTAATCGTCTGAAATCAGAAGATAAATATGCTGAAGAAAAAGAAACAATAATGTCTATTTTTCACGAGCATAAGGGTCGTTATGGCTATAGACGCATAACCGATGAGATGCGAAACCGTGATAAGGCAATAAACCACAAGACTGTTCAGAAGCTTATGCAGTCAATGGGGCTTAAAAGTCAGATACGCAAAGTACGCTATCGTTCATATAAGGGTACGGTTGGTAAAACGGCTCCCAATATCATAAACCGTAACTTTGCAGCATCAGCACCTAATCAAAAGTGGGCAACCGATATAACACAGATAAACATAGGCAATACAAAGCTATACTTGTCACCGATACTTGATATGTACAATGGTGAAATCATATCCTATAACATCTCAAAATCACCAAACTTAGAGCAAATATATGATATGCTTGACAAAGCTTTTGCCAAATATGATAATCTTGACGGATTAATAATACACTCCGATCAGGGTTGGCAATATCAACATTATGGTTATAGACAACGGCTTAAGCAACGGCATATAACTCAAAGTATGTCACGTAAAGGGAATTGTCTTGACAATGCAATGGCAGAGAACTTCTTCGGCATCATGAAGTCAGAACTCCTTTATGCCGAGAAATTTGAGTCGCCGGAAGCCTTTATAAAGGCTTTGGATGAATATATTGATTATTATAATAATAAAAGAATTA
>JAAVEW010000031.1 GCA_014801075.1 Barnesiella sp.
AAAAGATTACTTTGTAAACTTAAAAGCTTAGTCTGAAAAATCTTGGTAGCCATAATTGATGTTTTTTAGAAGGAATAAATCATTTAATAATTGCGTTGTGAAATGTTCACATTGCAAAGATACAACAATTTTTTAATATGCAAATATTTTTTGCAATATTTTTTCAAAAAAAAGTGCAATTTTTTATTGTTTTTCAGTTAACTTATTTATTTTCAACGTATTAAGATTTTTAACTGTCAGTGACAACAATGTTACAATATAATTATTACGATTTGTAACATGTGTTACACAGCTGCTACAATCGCAACACGGTAACGCAAATGTAACAAAATCAGTCATTTATGTAACACCCGGAATGCAACACCAATGCACACGCAATGTAACAACTCTGTAATTATTGTTACGGCCGTTGTAACATCTTGAGGCATTTTTTAACATTTCAGGGAAAATGACTGTAACAACCCGGGTAAATTTTGCAACAGCCATGTCAAGTTAAGCGGGAAAAACTCATTCCACCCACTTTTTTTCACTTATTAAGGAATTCTTATGATTATTTCTCTCCTAATATATAATGTGGTGTAGAAAAAATACGTAAATTTGCGCCGTATATTTGCAAATACAACATGGACCAGCAACAAAAGCAGGAATTACTTGACAGCCGTTATCTGCGCATGGCGAAGATATGGGCGGAAAACTCCTATTGCCGTCGTCGCCAGGTAGGAGCAATCATAGTGAAAGACTCTATGATAATATCCGACGGATTCAACGGCACCCCTTCGGGATTTGAAAACGTATGCGAGGATGAAAGCGGAAGCACAAAACCCTACGTGCTGCACGCCGAGGCCAACGCTATCACCAAAGTAGCGCGCAGCAACAACTCCAGCGACGGTGCCACGCTCTACGTCACCGCTTCGCCCTGCATAGAATGCGCAAAACTGATAATACAGGCAGGCATCAAGCGCGTAGTGTTTGACGAGATGTACCGACTCTGCGACGGCATCGACCTGTTGCAACGCGCCGGCGTCGAGACCAAGCACCTCGACCTCTCCTCCCGACAGTAGCGGCTACATGTAGCTGTTAATATATAGTAGTAGCAGTTATATATAATATATGTAATATATAAGATATATAAGATATATACGGCATATAGGACGCATCAATCATATATGGCCCGACACCCGGCCTATCAACTCAACTTATCCAATCACGCAAAACTAATGCGGTAAAATCAGGGTACAATAAAACTTATTCTTACTTAATGAAACGACTTACGAAAGCATACATATGGATACCGCTGCTCGCAGCAATAGCATTTATAGGCGGTATATTCACGAGCGACCTGCTCAACACACGTGGCGGACGCTCCGAAGGCGAAAAGAAACTGAGCAATCTGCTCAATCTTATCGGCAATGAGTATGTCGACGTCATCAACACCGACTCTCTTATCGAGCAGACCCTCCCCTTCCTGCTCTCCAACCTCGACCCTCACTCCGTCTACATTCCCGCAGAGGACCTGCAAAAGGTCAACGAGGAGCTTGACGGTTCGTTCTGCGGCGTAGGTGTATCGTTCTCCATATTCAACGACACCATCTACGTGCTTGAATCGGTGAGCGGCGGCCCTGCGGAGCGCGTAGGCATAAAGGCCGGCGACCGTATCATCGCGGTTGACGGTGAGAATGTGGCAGGCACAGGTATTGCCAATGACGATGTGTTCAAACTGCTCCGCGGCGAACGCGGTTCGGAAGTAAAACTCATGATCAAGCGCAACGGAGCTTCAGCGCCGCTGGAGTATAACGTGGTGCGCGGCGACATACCCGTCAACTCCATCGACGCCAGCTACCTGGTGAGCGACGACATCGGTTATATCAAGGTCAACAAGTTCGGCCGCACCACCTACGACGAGTTCTTCCAGTCGCTCTTCGCCCTGCGCGATGCCGGAGCGCAGGATTATATCATTGACCTGCGAGGCAACACCGGCGGATTGCTTGAGACTTCGGTGCTCATGGCCAACGAATTCCTGCCGCGAGGCTTCAAGGTAGTTGAGACCCGCGGACGTCGCCCGCAGGAAAACTCCACCGTTGTGAGCGATGGCTACGGCGCATTCAAGGACAGCCGCATCACAGTGCTTATCGACGAGATTTCAGCAAGTTCGAGCGAGATATTCGCAGGTGCTATACAGGATAATGACCGCGGCCTCATCATCGGTCGCCGTTCATTCGGCAAAGGCCTCGTGCAGCACCAGATTGACCTGCCCGACGGTTCGGCCGTGCGCCTGACCGTGGCACGCTACTACACCCCCTCGGGACGCTGCATACAGAAGGACTACTCCGACGCCAAGGATTACGAATATGACCTCTACAACCGCTACACAAGCGGCGAAGCCTTCGAGGCCGACTCGATAAAATTTGACGACACCAAGCAGTTCACCACCCGTTCGGGCCGCGTGGTCTACGGTGGCGGCGGTATCACTCCCGACATCTTCGTGCCCAACGACACTGTGGGTATCACCAAATACTACGTCAATGTGTCGAACCGTGGTCTGTTGCAGAACTTCGCCATCGACTACGTCGACAACAACCGCTCGCGCCTTGAAGAAGCCTTCGACGTCAACGAACTCGTGTCGATGCTCCCCTCCGATCTGCAGCTCGTGCAGCAGTTTGCCCGCTTCGCCAAGACCCACGGCGTTGACCCGCAGTGGTCCTACATCAACAATTCGGCCCCTCTGATTGTTAATCAACTGAAAGCCCTGATAGCACGCGACATCCTCGGACTGAGCGCCTATTACGAGATCACCAACGAACTGGACACCACGGTGATGTCGGCTATCGAGCAGCTGCGCGAGGGAAAGGCCGATTTCCCGATTACCGACAGCAACGCTTCCGGGGCGAAGAAATAAGATTATAGAAAACAGCTGATTACATCGGCCTGTCAGCGCTAATGTCAACGAAGATGAAAAAAGAGGATATCAGACACAGAATCAAAGCGCGCAAATGTATGATAACCAACGACGAAGCGTTGGAGGCAGCCGAGAGAGTGTTCGCACAGCTCGAACAAACGGCAGCTTTCATGCTGGCCGACAGGATATTGATGTATCACTCGCTCCCCGACGAACTCTCCACGAGATCGTTTCTCGACCGCTGGCACACACGCAAGCAATTCTTCCTGCCGCGAGTCAACGGTGTCAACCTCGACATCCTCCCCTACGACAACTCGCGCCTGCACATAGGGGCATTCAACATCGAGGAACCGACAGGCGACGAGCTTGCCGACATCAACGACATCGAACTCATCGTTGTGCCCGGCGTGGCCTATGACCGCAACGGCAATCGTGTGGGCCGCGGCAAAGGCTACTACGACCGCCTGCTCGCCGACACCCATGCCGTGAAAATCGGCATAGGCTATGACTTCCAGTTTATAGACGAGGACATCGACGCCGACCCTCACGACGTGAAGGTAGACATCATCATCACCGAGAACCGCCACCACCCCGTCAAGCACCACCGCCGTTAGTCCCCCGCGCACAATATTTTCAACTGACGTATATGGGTCAGCATAGTATTTTCTACACGGCCCGTTTTCACGAGTCTCAAAAAATCGTTAACTTTGCAGTCCACAAAATGATTGTAAATGATATCGATTCAAAACCTGTCGGTGGAGTTCAGCGCCCGCCCTCTCTTTGACAACATAAACTATGTGATAAACAAGCGCGACAAGATAGCGCTCGTCGGCAAGAACGGTGCCGGCAAATCCACCATGCTCAAAATCATAGCCGGGCTGCAGCACCCCACATCGGGTCAGGTTGTAGTGCCCGAAGGCGTGACCGTAGGCTACCTGCCTCAGCAGATGGAGGTAAGCGACACACTGTCGGTGGTCGACGAGGTGCGCAAAGCGTTCGGACATATCGATGCCCTGCAACAGGAACTCGACGAGGTCAACAACCGCATTGCCGCTACTACCGATTTCGAGAGCGACGCCTACACCGACCTCATTGACCGCATGACATCCCTGTCGGAACGCCTTGCCATGGAGCAGAGCGAGAATGCCGACGCCGAGATAGAGAAAACACTCAAAGGTCTCGGTTTCAGCCGCGAGGATTTCAGCCGTCCCACATCGGAATTTTCAGGCGGGTGGCGCATGCGTATCGAGCTTGCCAAGATACTACTCCAACGCCCCGACGTGCTGCTGCTCGACGAGCCTACCAACCACCTCGACATAGAGTCAATACAGTGGCTGGAGCAATTTCTCGTGCAGAAGGCCAACATGGTTGTGCTCGTGAGCCACGACCGCGCGTTCATCGACAACGTCACCAACCGCACCATCGAGATTACCCTCGGCAAGATATACGACTACTCGGTCAACTACTCCAAGTATGTGGCCCTGCGTCAGGAACGCCTCGAACAGCAGATGCGCGCATTTCAGAATCAGCAGAAACAGATTAAGGAGACCGAGGACTTCATCGAGCGTTTCCGCTACAAGGCCACGAAGGCCGTGCAGGTACAGAGCCGCATGAAGCAGCTTGCCAAAATCGAGCGCATCGAGGTTGACGAAGTCGACAATTCCCATCTCAGCCTTAAATTCCCGCCGGCTCCCCGCTCGGGCGACTTCCCCGTCATAGCCGACAATGTAGGAAAGCGTTACGGCGACCATCAGGTGTTTGACCACGCCACGTTTACCATAAAGCGTGGCGAGAAGGTGGCATTCGTAGGCAAGAACGGCGAGGGTAAATCCACGCTCGTCAAGTGCATCATGAATGAAATACCGTTCACCGGCGAACTGAAAATCGGTCACAACGTAAAGATAGGCTACTTTGCTCAGAACCAGGCATCGATGCTCGACGGCGAGATCACCGTGTTTGACACCATCGACCGAGTGGCCGTGGGCGACATCCGCACCAAGATACGCGACATCCTGGGCGCGTTCATGTTTGGCGGCGAGGCCTCCGATAAGAAAGTAAAGGTACTTTCGGGCGGCGAGAAAACGCGTCTCGCAATGATACGCCTCCTGCTCGAACCGGTCAATCTGCTCATTCTCGACGAGCCCACCAACCACCTCGACATGAAAACCAAGGATATCCTCAAGCAGGCCATCAAGGACTTCGACGGCACGGTGATTGTCGTAAGCCACGACCGCGAATTTCTCGACGGGCTGGTGGAGAAGGTCTACGAATTTGGCGGCGGCAAGGTGAAGGAATGTCTTGGCGGCATCTACGAGTTTCTCGAAAAGAAAAAGATGGAGTCGCTTCACGAACTCGAAGCCTCGACACCGGCCAAGCAGCTCAGTAAATCGCCCACAGGCAAAGAGCAGTCAGCGGGCAAGAACGAGCAGAAACCGAAGAACGAAACGAAAACTGCCGCTGAGGCAACTCCGGCCGAGCAACGCAAACTCAGCTACGCCGAGCAGCGCGAACGCCAGAAGCAGCTCAAGCGATTGCAGAAGAAAGTCGAGGAGGCCGAAGCCGAAATAGCTCGTCTCGAAGGAGTTATCGCCGAGATAGAGCAAAAACTGGCCGACGGTGCCACCGACCCTGACCTCTATACGCAGCATGCCAACAGCACCAAGCAACTCGAAAACGCCATGTCGCTCTGGGAACTCGCGTCGATGGACGTCGATGCATTCAATGCCAACTGATTCCGTTATCAGGCATGAAGAGTATTCTGAAACTGATTGTGGCAGGACTGATAGCAGTCGCAGCGGCCGGACTGGCGTTTGCCCTCCAGAATGAAACCATCATCGAGTGGTGGATTCCGGTCACAGCATGCGCATTGCCCGCTATTCCGGCCGGTTACATGTTGCGCAGACCGTTCTGCGACATCATTGTGAACAGCAACCGATGGCTCGGAGGAGCGGCAGCCGCATTCTTCATATTCACGCTGCTCATCGGAGCGTTCTACACCATCAACTATTACGGTGCCGACGAAAACAATCCCCGGCAGCTCAATGCAAAGGTCACTGAAAAAATCACCTCGGAGCACTACCGCACGCGTCGCGTGAGCCGCAACCGCACAGTCAGAGGCGAGAAATACAACACCTACTCGGTAAACGTCACCATGCCCGACGGGCGGAATAAGATACTGCCCGTAAGCATTGGCCAATACTCCCGTCTGCACGCCGGCGACAACGTCACGCTGACCACCTGCGACGGCTTGTTCGGTGTGCCGGTAATAAAGGAAAAGAGTTTCAAACTGAAACACAGACGATAAATCAAAAATTGAGAAAACAATAAACCGAAACGCAACATCAAAGAGAATAAACTGAAACGCTAAACCAATAATAACCCTATGAAAATTAAAAACATTCTAAGCATCATTCTTCTTGGCGCAGCCTGCACCGCACCTATCGAGGCTTCGGCCCAGTTCAACCTCGGCAAAGCCGTCAAAGCAGTAGGCAAAGCCGCTGAGGCAATCACACTTACCGACGACCAGATGGCTGCCTACGCAAAGCAGTCGGTCGACTGGATGGACAAGAACAACCCCGTTCTGCCCGAGGACAATGAGTATGTGAAACGCCTGCGCCGTCTCACCGAAAACGTCAAGGAGGCCGACGGTATTCCATTGAACTTCAAAGTGTATGACGTCATCGACATCAACGCGTTCGCATGTCCCGACGGCAGTGTGCGCGTGTTCTCGTCGCTTATGGACATTATGACCGACGACGAACTCATGGGCGTAATCGGCCACGAGATAGGCCACGTGCTGAAACACCACTCCAAGAACGCCATGAAGCAGCAGCTTCTCACCGACGCGGCTCTCGACGCAGCCGGTGCAGCCAACGGCAAAGTGGCTACTCTGACCGAGTCGCAGCTCGGCGCACTGAGCCAGAGCCTTATGAACGCCAAGTTCTCGCAGAAGCAGGAAATGGAAGCTGACGACTGCGGCTACGACTTCCTCGTTGCCAACGGCCTCAACCCCTATGGCATGGCTATGGCATTTGAAAAACTGTCAGGCTCGGAAGGCGGCACACAGAGTTCAATGATTCAGAAGATGTTCTCGTCGCATCCCGACACCCAGAAACGCATCAAAAAGATGACAGAGCGCGCCAAGAAGGACGGTTACGAACGTCCCGCCGCCCAATAATCTGCATCCCAATCACGACATAGCAACGGCAGCATCCCGCAATCGGAATGCTGCCGTTGCCGCGTTTTGTGCCGCCCGGTCAGTGCCGCGGAAGAAGAATATCCCTCATGCGCGCGAACTATTGCAGGAGACAAATAAAATTGTTATATTTGTAGGATAAAAGTGCAGTGACCCCGCGGTCATTGCCACTCATAATCAAATCATTGATAAACAAATAAATACACTCTATATTATGAAATTTAAAATTCATAGCAAGACACTTTACAACGCTCTGTCGGCAGTAAGCAAAGTCATCAACTCAAAAAATGCGATGACAATATTGAATAACTTTTTGTTTGAAGTAGAGGAAGAGTCGGTGAAGATTACCGCATCGGACCTCGAGAATATACTTACCGCACGTGTCAAGATAGAGGAACTTGAAGGCGAAGGCGGTAAATTCTGCATCGACGCCCGCCGTTGCGTGGAACTCTTCAAGGAGCTGCCCGAACTCAATGTCGACTTCACCGTCGACGACAACCTCGCCATCACTATCGAATACCCCGGCGACAAGTTTAACTTCGTAGGCATCAACGGCGACGAGTATCCCACCCCCAAGCAGGAATCCACCGAAGTGGAACCGCTCACATTCGAATGTCCCGTCGACCAGCTCATCCTCGGCATCGACAACACTCTCTTCGCCGTAGGCAACGATGACCTGCGCCCCCAGATGATGGGTATCCTCTTCGACATCAAGCCCGAAGGCATCACTTTCGTAGCCACCGACACCCGCAAACTCGTGCGCTACTACAACAGCATGTCGGCTCCCGGCATCACCGCCTCGTGCATCATACCCGTGAAGCCCGCCACCATCATCAAGAACGCTTTCGCCAAAGAGGAGAAAGTGAAGGTGAGCCTCGACACCAAGTCAGCTACCATCGAGAGCGAGACTTTCACATTCAACTGCCGTTTCATCAAGGGCGTGTTCCCCGACTACAACCGTGTAATCCCCGCCAACAACCCCTACTCGCTGACCATCGACCGCCACTCGATGCTCAATGCCCTGCGCCGCGTGGGCGTGTTCGTTGACCCCGGTCACGGTCTGGTGAAATTCCGCATCACTCCCGACAATATCGAGATGAAAGCGCAGGACAACAACTTCTGCACTTCGGGACGCGTGGAAATACCCTGCTCGTTCACCGGCAACGAGATGATTATCGGCTTCAGCGCCCCCTATCTCATCGAGATTTGCAACACGCTCGTGACCGAGAACATCGTAATCAAGCTGAGCGACCCGAGCCGTCCCGGTGTATTCGTCCCCGAGGAGAACACCGACGACACCGACCTGCTCATGCTCCTCATGCCCATGACTGTCAGCAACTTCTAAAGCCACCACAACTCTATGCAGCTTTCACTTAAAAAGCCCATCATATTTTTTGACCTTGAGACCACCGGGCTCTCAATCACCTCCGACCGCATCGTGGAGATGTCGATAATCAGAATCAACACCAACGGCGCGGAGGAGGAATACAACTTCCGTTTCAATCCGGAGATGCAGATTTCGGCCGAAGCCGAGGCTGTGCATCATATCTCCAACGAGGATGTGAGCAACGAACCTACCTTCAAGATGCGTGCCCGCGAGATAGCGCGCATCATCGAGGGTTGCGACATCGCCGGATTCTCTTCGAGCCGCTTTGACATTCCGATGCTCTCCGAGGAGTTTGCCCGCGTCGGCGTGGACTTTGACTTCCACAAGGCGCGCTTCGTCGACGTGCAGACCATCTTCCACAAGAAAGAGCAGCGCACACTGACCGCAGCCTATAAGTTCTACTGCGACAAGGACCTCAACGACGCCCACTCGGCACTCGCCGACACCCGAGCCACCTACGAGGTGCTCAAAGCGCAGCTCGACCGTTACAGCGACCTGCCCAACGACATTGACAAACTCTCGGCCTACTCATCGCAGCAGCGCAACGTCGACCTGATGGGCCGCATCGTCTACAACGAGCAGGGGGTGGAGACTGTCAACTTCGGCAAGCACAAGGGACGCCCCGTGGTCGACGTGTTCCGTACCGATCCCGGCTATTTCAGCTGGATACTGCAGGGCGACTTTCCCCAGGACACAAAGAACGTGTTCACCCGCATAAAGCTGTCGGCAACCAAGAAGTAATTGATTTACAGCTAACCACCACTCATCAATAACGGCAAAAGAGATGTCACTGACAGGAAAACATATCATAGTAGGAATCACGGGAGGCATAGCGGCTTACAAGACGGCGACGCTTGTGAGACTGCTCGTGAAGGGGGGCGCCGAAGTGCAGGTCATAATGACCCCCAACGCCAAGGAGTTCATATGCCCCGTCACGCTGTCGACCCTCTCGGGCAAACCGGTCATCAGCGAGTTCTTCACCGCCAACACCGGGCAATGGAACTCTCACGTTGACCTCGGTCTGTGGGCCGACGCCATCGTCATAGCGCCCGCAACGGCGTCGACCATCGGCAAGATGGCCAACGGCGTGGCCGACAACATGCTCGTCACCACCTACCTCTCGGCCAAAGCGCCCGTGTTTGTGGCCCCGGCGATGGACCTCGACATGATGGCCCACCCGTCGACCACCCGCAATATCAACCTGCTCCGTTCCTACGGCAACCATATCATCGAACCCGCCGAGGGTGAACTTGCATCGCATCTCGTAGGCAAAGGCCGCATGGAAGAGCCGGAGAATATCGCGAAAGTCCTGTCGGAATATTTCGAGCAGGACAAGCCACTCAAAGGCAAGAAGATAATGATTACCGCCGGCCCCACCTACGAGCGTATCGACCCGGTCAGATTCATCGGCAACTACTCCACCGGTAAGATGGGCTATGCTATCGCCGACGAGGCTGCACGCCGAGGTGCCGAGGTGCTTTTGATTTCCGGCCCGGTGGCTATACGTCCCGAATCGAAGGAGGTAAAAGTTATTGATGTGGAATCGGCGCGCGAGATGTACGAGGAGTGCCACAAACATTTCGCCGACTGCGACATAGCTATAATGACAGCCGCCGTAGCCGATTACGCTCCCGCCACTGTAGCCGACAAGAAGATAAAGCGCGAGAAGGATGAGATACCGCAGATAGAGCTTGTCAAGAATCCCGACATAGCAGCTTCGCTCGGCGCGTCAAAGCGTCCGGGTCAACTGCTCGTGGGCTTCGCGCTCGAAACCAACGACGAGTCGGCCAACGCTCTCGACAAACTGCAGCGCAAGAATCTCGACATGATAGTAATGAACTCGCTGCGCGATGCCGGCGCCGGTTTCGGTACCGACACCAACAAGATAACGCTGTTCAAGCGCGACACCACTTCACGCTCATTCCCGCTCAAGAGCAAGAAAGAGGTTGCCGCCGACATTCTCGACGAGGTGGCACTCCTTGTCGACACTACCGACTAACCGGCGGCGACGGAATACGTTGCCCCGAAAAATCCCTTAGCAGAGGAGACAATTATTCCCTTAACAGAGGAGACAATTATTAATGATAAAAAAATTTGCAATAATATTGATTAGCGCGTTGGCATCGATGACCGTCGGTGCCCAGGAACTCAACTGCACTGTGGAGATTAACTCCGACCAGGTGCAAGGCTCCAACAAGAGCGTGTTCGAGACCCTGCAGAGCGCCATCAACGATTATTTCAACACCACCACTTTCACCAACGCCAAGTTCTCACCCAACGAGAAAATAGAATGTCGTTTCTTCATGACCATCAAGGAGGTGAACGACAACACATTCTCCGGCGACGTGCAGGTGCAGTCAATACGTCCCGTCTACAACTCGTCATACACCACCACCTTGGTCAACTTCAAGGACTCGAAGGTGGAGTTCACCTATCAGGAGGGCGAACCGCTCGTATTCTCGGAAAACAGTATGGAGAGTCAGCTGACGGCGATACTCAACTTCTACGCCTATCTTTTCCTCGCCGTCGACTTCGACTCGTTCTCGCCGCGCGGCGGGCAGCCGTTCTTCGACCGGTTGGCGCAGATAGTGCAGATGGCGCAGTCGTCGGGCGAAACGGGCTGGCGACAGTTCGAGGACACGAAGAACCGCTCGGCAGTGCTCAGTGCGTTTACCGACCAGGCTACATCGGGATTGCGCGACCTCCTATACGAGTACCATCGCAAGGGGTTGGACGAAATGTCAGTGTCGCCCGACAAGGGGCGCGCGGGCATCACTCAGTCGCTCGACTACCTGCAAAAGGTGTATCAGGTGAACCCTATGTCGGTAGGGCTGTCAATGTTCAAGGACGCTAAAATCGACGAGCTCGTCAACGTCTACTCCAAGGCGCCCCAGACCGAGCGCGACCGCGTGTACGAACTTCTCCACGACATCTTCCCTACCGAGCAGGAACGTATCAACCAGATAAAGAATCCGCCGACCAACCGCTAATCAGCGGCGAGCATAATTAATAAAAGAGACACGATGATAGAAACTCTTTCCATATCAAACTACGCTCTGATTGACAATATCGAGCTGACCTTCCAACCCGGCCTCAACATAATCACGGGCGAGACGGGTGCCGGAAAGTCAATCATGCTCGGAGCACTGTCAATGCTGTTCGGCAACCGAGCCGACACGCGCGTGGTCAGCGACAAGAGCAAGAAGTCGGTGGTCGAAGGCATTTTCGACATCACGGGCTACGACGAGATAGGCCGGCTGCTGGCCGAGAACGACATCGACCCGCTCGACCGTCAGCTCATACTGCGTCGCGAAATCTCGCCCGCAGGCCGTTCCCGCTCATTTGTCAACGATGCCCCGGCTCCGCTGTCACTGCTGCGCGAGATTGCCATACGCCTCGTCGACCTCCACTCGCAGCATCAGAACCTACTGCTCGCCGACAATGAATATCAGCTCAATGTCATCGACACCATGCTCGACGACAAGAGCGTAAAGACCGAATACGCCGCAGCTTACGAGACATTCCGCTCGGCGCTCAAGAAATATCAGGTGGCCAAGCGCGCCGCCGACACCTCAAAGGCCGAGGAGGAATACCTGCGCTATCAGCTGCAACTGCTCGAACAGCTCAATCTGCAGCCGGGCGAACAGGAATCGCTCGAACAGGAGCGCAGTCTACTTGCCAACGTCAGCACGCTGAAGGACTCGCTAACCCGTGTCATCGCCCTCTTCGACGGCAGCGAGGAGAACATCATTTCCATGCTACGCCAGAGCGAGGGACTGCTCGACGACATCGAAGAGCTCCCCGAGGCCCGTCAGCTCGGCGAACGCATAGAGTCACTGCGCATCGAGGCCGTCGACATCAAGGACACTGTGGAGACTCTCGACGGCCGACTCGAAGCTGACCCTCGCCGACTCGAATACGTGGAGGAACGCCTCAGCGACATCTACGAACTTCAACACAAACTCTCGGTCGACAGCGAAGCCGCACTCATAGCTCTGCGACAGGAACTCAGCGAGCGCATCGACTCCATCGACAACTCCGACGAGCGCATACGCCAGTATGCCACCAAGGCCAAGATTGCCAAGAAGCAGGCTATGGAGCTTGCCGAAAGGCTGACGGAGGCCCGACGCAAGGTGGCCGACCGGTTTGCCGGCGAACTGCTCGCAAGCGCCACCCCCTTAGGCATGAAGAACCTGCGGGCCGAGATTGAGATAACCCCTGCCGAACTGTCGGCAACGGGAGCCGACCGCGTCAACTTCCTCTTCGCTTTCAACAAGAATCAGGCACTCATGCCGGTGAAGGACACTGCCTCAGGCGGCGAGATTTCGCGACTGATGCTCTCGGTCAAAGCGCTTGTCGCCAAGCACATACAGTTGCCGTCAATAATCTTTGACGAGGTTGACACCGGCGTGTCGGGCGACGTTGCAGGCCGCATGGGCCAGTTGATGAAGGATATTTCGCGCCGCATCCAGGTGATAGCCATTACCCACCTGCCTCCGGTGGCATCGAAAGGCGACGTCCATTTCAAGGTATTCAAAGAGGACAGCGACACTGCCACCAACACGCGTGTGCGCCGACTCAGCGATGAGCAGCGCATCGACGAGCTCGCCCTCATGCTCTCAGGCGACACGGCCAACGAAGCCGCCCGCGACACGGCCCGCTCCCTCCTATCCGGTAACAATAAATTATAAATCTTATATATAGCATAAAACAATGGAAGCATCCGACTACATATATGGCATACGCGCCGTCATCGAAGCTATCGAAGCCGGCAAAGAGATTGACAAGATAATGATACGCAAGGAGCTAAACGGTGAACTCGCCGCCGAGCTTTTCGCGCTCATAAAACGTGACCATATCTATTGCCAGCGCGTGCCGGTTGAGAAAATCAACAAAATCACCCGCAAGAACCATCAGGGCGTCATAGCGATACTCTCATCGGTGACATATCATCGCCTCGACCATCTCGTGCCCGAGCTTTACGAAGCGGGCGTTCAGCCGTTTGTAGTGGTGCTCGACGGCATCACCGACGTGAGAAACTTCGGCGCAATAGCTCGTACCTGCGAGTGTGCGGGAGTCAACGGTATCGTCATCCCCTACCACGGCAGTGTGTCGGTGAGCGGCGACGCCATGAAGACGTCGGCCGGAGCGTTGCACCATATTCCCGTGTGCCGCGAATATTCCATACAGGGGGCGGTCAAGTTCCTGAAAGATAACGGCTACACGGTGGTCGCAGCCAGCGAGAAGTCTGACATCAACTACACCTGCGTGGACTATGACAAGCCTCTCGCTATCGTCATGGGCGCCGAGGACAAGGGTATCTCGCCCGAGGTCATCCGCCTCTGCGACAACTTCGTTTCCATCCCGCAAATGGGCCGCATCGGTTCGCTCAACGTATCGGTGGCCGCCGGTGTCATGATATACGAGGTAGTGCGCCAGCGTCTGCTCGCAGGCGACGAGGTAATCTGATTACACCTCGGCGCCGGGGGCAACCCACTGACGTCCCCCCCTATGATTTATATAACGAAATATATTAATATTAATCCAATCAATATCACTAAAATGGTAAAAATAGGTTCGGTGATGACACCGATAGGTAAGAAAGCAATGCTGCTCGGCAGCGGCGAACTTGGCAAGGAAGTGGCAATCGAGTTGCAGCGCTACGGCGTTGAAGTCATTGCGTGCGACAAATATCCCAACGCCCCGGCCATGCAGATAGCTCACCGCAGCTACGTATTCAATATGCTCGACGGCGCAGCGCTCCGTGAGGTCATCGAGAAGGAGAAGCCCGACCATATCATTCCCGAGGTTGAGGCTATCGCCACCGACGTTCTCGTGGAACTGGAGAAGGAGGGTTACAACGTGACTCCCACCGCACGTGCCGCACGCCTCACCATGAACCGCGAAGGCATTCGCCGCCTCGCAGCCGAAGAACTCGGCATCAAGACTTCACCCTACCGCTTTGCCGAAACCGAAGAGGAGTTCCACAAAGCTATCGAGGAAATCGGTCTCCCCTGCGTAGTAAAACCCATCATGAGTTCATCGGGCCACGGCCAGTCAACCGTCAAGACTCCCGACGCTATCGACGCTGCGTGGCGTGAGGCTCAGGAGGGCGGACGTGCAGGCGCAGGCCGTGTCATCGTGGAAGGTTTCGTTGATTTCGACTACGAAATCACCATGCTGACAGTTCGTTCTGTAGCAGGCACAGTGTGCTGCGAACCCGTGGGCCACATTCAGGTCAACGGCGACTACCGCTACTCATGGCAGCCGCAACCTATGAGCACCAAGGCGCTCGACTCAGCCCGCGAGATTGCCAAAAAAGTTACCGATGCTCTCGGCGGCTACGGTATCTTCGGCGTCGAACTCTTCATCAAAGGCGACCAAGTTATCTTCTCAGAAGTTTCACCCCGTCCCCACGACACCGGTATGGTGACAATGATTTCGCAGGATCTCAGCGAGTTCGGTCTCCACGCGCGCGCTTTGCTCGGTCTGCCCGTCAGCGATGTCCGCTTCTACGGTCCGTCAGCTTCGCGTGCTATCGTAGTAGAGGGCGACACTGACAAAATCGAGATGTGCAACCTTGAGAAAGTGCTCGAAGAACCGGGCGTGCAGATTCGCATCTTCGGCAAACCCGAAATCAAGGGCCACCGCCGCATGGGTGTGATACTCGCTACCGGCGACACCGTTGAGGCAGCTCGCGAAAAAGCGGAACGCGCCTACAACAAGCTCCACGTCAACGTACTCCCCCGCTAACGGGAGACCATACACATAAACGGGCATTGCAGACCCCGACCCTACCGACGCGGACGCGATATGTTGCGTCCGCGTCATAATATATTTTATTAAGACCATTGACAACCTGATTATTAATAACAACTTACCTGACATGAAATTACTTGGGAAAAGCATTCCGACGGCAATGGCGCTGACGCTATGCCTGTCGGCCTACGGCGCTGAAAGCCGTCCGCTGCAACTTAAATTCAATCGCCCCGCACAATACTTCGAGGAGACCCTGGTTATGGGTAACGGTAATCTTGGAGCGGCTGTGTATGGCGGAGTGGAGTCCGACAAGATTTCGCTCAACGACATCACTTTATGGACCGGCGAGCCGGACCTTGAAGTGACCGAACCCGATGCCTATAAATTCATTCCCGCAGTAAGGGAACGCCTTGCCAACGAGGACTATACCGGCGCCGATGAAGTAATCAAAAACATACAGGGCAACAGCAGCGAAATATATATGCCCCTCGGCGAAATAAAAATGGAGTTTGACTACCCCGATGGCACGAGCACTTCGGACTACAGTCGCACACTCAACATCAACAACGCTACTGCCGACGTCACCTTCCGCCGCGGCAACACTCTCTACTCACGCCAATACTTCGTATCGGCTCCCGACTCGGTGATAATAGTGAGACTGACCGCCGACGGTCCCGATAAACTCAACGGCCGCATACGCATGAACTGCCAGCTCCCCCACGGAATGAGCGCGCAGGCCGATACTCTCATGACCGACGGTTATGCCGCCTACCACACCTACACCGAGTGGGAGAAGGGTAAATATGGTATGGACCGATTCCTCTACGACCCGGCACGCGGTATCCATTTCCGCACTGCCATCGTGCCCGTCAACCTCTCGGGCGTTGGCTCGGTCGACGTCTTCCCCACCGGCGACATCCGTCTCGACGGCTGCTCTGACGTGATGCTCGTAATCACCAACGTCACCAGCTTCAACGGCCACGACAAGAACCCCGTGACCGAAGGTCGCGACTACACCCGCCTCGCGAGCGAACGCATGAAAGCAGCTACAGCCAAGAGCTACGACTCTCTCGTTGCCGCCCATCAGGCCGATTACCGTAACCTCTTCGACCGCGTAAGCATAGACCTTGGTGCTACTGCCGACGAGATTGCCGCACTCCCCACCGACGAGCAGCTCAAACTCTACACTGACCGCGGCGACGCTAACCCCGACCTCGAAGAGCTTTTCTTCCAGTATGGCCGCTACCTGCTCATATCGAGCTCACGCACCGACGGCGTGCCAGCCAACCTCCAGGGCCTCTGGAACGAACGCATCCTCCCGCCGTGGAACTCCAACTACACCATCAACATCAACCTGGAGGAGAACTACTGGCCGGCCGAAGTTACCAACCTCAGCGAACTCCACACTCCGCTGATAACATTTATCGACAACATGCGCACCACCGGCTACGATACCGCCAAGCACTATTACGGAGTGGACAACGGCTGGTGTGCAGGTCACAACTCCGACCTCTGGGCCATCACCAACCCCATAGGCCGCCATATCAACGACCCCCGCTGGGCCAACTGGAACATGTCGGGCGCATGGCTCACCACCCACATATGGGAACGCTATGCCTTTACCGGCGACAAGGCCGCGCTCGAAGCATCGTACCCCGCTCTGCGCGACGCCGCTATCTTCTGCCTCGACTGGATGATAGAGAAAGACGGCAAACTCATCACGTCGCCGAGCACGTCGCCAGAGAACCGTTTCCTTGACAACAACGGCAACGCTGCCGCCACCCACTACGGCGGTGCTTCCGACCTTGCCATGATACGCGAATGTCTCATCGACGCCCGCAAGGCGGCCAATACGCTCGGCGTTGACAAAGCAATGGTAAAACGCATTGACTCAGCGCTTAAAAAGATGCAGCCCTACAGCATCAACTCCAACGGTTCGCTGCGCGAATGGTATCACGAATTTCGTGACGAGGACCCGCAGCACCGTCATCAGTCCCACCTCTTCGGTCTCTATCCCGGCCACCACATCTCGCCCACCGAGACTCCGGCACTGGCCGATGCAGCCAACGAAACGCTCACCATCAAGGGTGACAACACAACCGGCTGGAGCACAGGCTGGCGCACCAACCTCTACGCACGCCTCGGCAATCCCGACCGCGCCTACTTCATGTATCGCCGACTGCTGCAATACGTAAGTCCCGACGACTACCACGGCGACGATGCACGTCGTGGAGGCGGCACTTATCCTAACCTCCTCGGCGCTCACTCACCGTTCCAGATTGACAGTAACTTCGGCGGTTGCGCAGGCGTGGCCGAAATGCTGATACAGTCTGACGACAACGGCAACATCGCCCTCCTCCCCGCCACTCCGCAGCAATGGGGCACCGGTTCGGTCAACGGCCTCTGCGCCCGCGGCGGTTACATAGTCGACATGCAGTGGACCGACGGCAACGTCAAGAGTTACACCCTCACCGCCCGCAACGCAGGCAAAGCCCGCGTAAAAGCCAACGGCAAAACCCGCACCCACAAACTCTCACCCGGCGAAACCGTCACCATCACCCTCTGACAACACTCAGAGGACACAATACAGAAGGGACGCGACATATCGTTCCCGCACTATCCGATTGGCATCAAATCGATTACACCATTCGGAGGCGGCGGCGATATATCGCGTCCCTTCTGCTTTACGGATTCTGTAACTATCCCCTGCGTCAATCAGTATTTGATATTACAGCGGGCCAGGAGCTTATATATCGCCGTGCATTTTGCGGGGGCTTTTGGTTTTTTAACGTGGAGAAATGGGGTGGGGATTTTTGCAATAGAGATTTATTGAGTAAATTTGCATTGATATGAACAGAATTGACAGGGAGACCATACAGAAGATTCTTGACACGGCCGATATTGTCGACGTGGTCAGCGACTTCGTGACGCTCAAACGACGCGGTGCCAACTATATAGGCCTATGCCCTTTCCACAACGAAAGGACGCCGTCGTTTTCCGTATCGAAGTCAAAGGGTATATGTAAATGTTTCAGCTGCGGCAAGGGTGGCAGTCCTGTCAACTTCATCATGGAGCATGAGAAGATGTCGTTCAACGAGGCGCTGCGCTATCTCGCCAAGAAATATAATATCGAGATAAAGGAGCGCGAGATGACCGACTCGGAACGCGCGGCGGAATCGGACCGCGAAAACATGTTCAACGTCAACGAGTTCGCCATGCGTCATTTCGAGAAAAATATGCTCGAAACCGACGAGGGGCGCGACATCGGCTACAGCTACTTCCGCGAGCGCGGCATCAACGACACGGCCATAAAGCGTTTCCGCCTCGGTTACTCGCTTGAGCGCGGCAACCAACTGCTGCAACAGGCCAAGGCAGCCGGTTTCAGCGAGAAATACCTAGTGGAGACGGGGCTTGAGGCCAGGCGCGAGGATGGGTCGCTCTACGACCGTTTCCGCGGACGTGTCATCTACCCCGTCCATACCATCTCAGGCAAGGTGGTGGCTTTCGGCGGTCGCACACTGCGCTCCGACAAGAAGGTTGCCAAATATGTAAACTCGCCCGAGTCAAGCATTTACTCCAAGAGCCGCGAGCTTTACGGACTCTATCAGGCCAAGAAAGCAATAAGCGAGAAGGACAAGTGCATTCTCGTTGAGGGCTACATGGACGTTATATCCATGAGCCAGAGCGGTATAGAGAACGTAGTGGCATCGTCGGGCACTTCGCTGACCCAGGGACAGATACGCCTCATCCACCGCTTTACCGACAACGTCACTCTCATCTACGACTCCGACCCGGCAGGTATAAAAGCCTCGCTGCGAGGCATCGACCTGCTTCTTGCCGAGGGGTTGAACATGAAGGTGGTGCTTCTGCCCGAGGGGGACGACCCCGACTCTTTCGCCCAGAGCCATTCCACTACCGAAGTGGAGGAATATATCGCGGCCCACGAGACCGACTTCATCCGCTTCAAGACCGAGATACTGCTCAAGGATGTTGCCAACGACCCGATAGGACGTTCGCGCGCCATCACCGACATAGTGAAGTCAATCTCCGTGATACCCGACGACATAGTGCGTTCGCTCTACGTCAAGGAGTGCAGCCGCACGCTCGACATCGACGAGAAAGTGTTGCTGCAGCAAATCAAGAAATTCATCACCGAACAGGCCGAGCAGCGCGCGCAGCAGCAGGCACGTGACAAAGCGCGCGAATCAATCAACGGCACCGACTTGCAGACTGCCGCTCCCAACGCTGCACCTCAGCCGACAGCCGAAGCGGTTGCCCCCGAAGCTGCCGCACAGACTGCCGCCACGGGTACAAACGCGACACCGACGGTCAACCCGGCCTTCATGGTCGCCGACCGCACCCGCGCCGGAGTGCTCGCGCCCTACGAACGTGACATCGTGCGCTACATCGTGCGCTACGGCATGGTGGAACTCCCCACTATCGACGACAACGACCAGCCGACCACCATACGCGTGATTGACTACGTGTTGCAGGAATTTGAATTTGACAACATCACGTTCACCAACCCTCTCTATAGCCGCCTCGTCGACGAGTGCCGCGCGCTCATCGACTCCGACTGGGCCTCCGACAGGGAGACAGCCGAGAAAAACTCGTTGGAGCAGCGCGCCAAGCACTGGGAGGAGGGAACGGCCGAGATACGCAACACGGCCGAGACGCTCGAACTGATACAGCAGAAAGAGCGCATGCTGCTCGAAGCCATCGACACCGAGCACTTCGCACGCCTCGACCGCCACACCGAACTCTTCTTCATACGTTGGCTCACCTACTCGCCCGACGACGACATACGCACCCTGGTCACCGACCTCGCCACGTCGAAACACAAACTGAGCAAGGTCCACTCCAAATACTCCCACATAGAGACGGAGCGCGACCGCCTGCAGGAACTGCTTCCCCGCGCCATCTACGCGCTGAAAAACGCTATACTGCAATGCGATATGCGCCTCAAGCACGACAGCCTCAACGCGGCGGCGAAGCAGGGCGACATGGAGACTGTGAAGAAACTGATGCTCGAAATGGCCGACCTCGACAAGCTGCGGCGCGACTATGCCCAGAAACTTGGCGACCGCGTGGTTCTTCCCAAAAGCTGACATATACTAAATGAAATGTTTCCACGTTATTAAACAAGAGGGAATGCAGCCACCAACCAATCATTCGACTCTCCACAATATAATGAACTTACGCAAACTCATATCAGGCTTATTGACCCTTGCAGCGGGCATCACGATGTCGGCGCAGGAGGGGTCGACGGCCTATAACTTCCTGAACACCACGTCGTCGAGCCGCATCTACGGTCTTGGCGGCGTCAACATATCCAATATCACGGGCTACCTCGGATCGACCGACCAAAACCCCGGACTACTCGGCGGCGAGATGGACAATCAACTGCTCGTCAACTACATGCGCTATCTCGGCGACTCCAATTTTGCCGGCGCCCGCTACGCGCGTGCCGCAGGCGACTACGGAGCGTGGGCCATAGGCGTGCAATACTACGGTTACGGCACCATCAAGGGGGCCGATGAGAACGGTATCCTTACCGGTGACTTCTCCCCCTCCGACCTCTCATTCACAGGCACTTACTCCCACGACATCACCGACCGACTGCGAGGTGGCGCCACGCTGAAACTGGTGTACAGCGGCTACGACGAGTATTCGGCTTTTGCCGTGGCTACCGACCTCGGTATCAACTACTACGACGAGGAGCGTGACATGTCGCTCTCGTTTGTGGTATCGAACCTCGGCGGACAAGTCAAGCGATTCCGCGACACTTACGACCGCCTGCCCGTTGACCTGCGTCTCGGCTGGTCGCAGAGTTTCGGCTCGCTGCCGATACGGTTCTCAGTCACGGCGTGGAACCTCACGAAGTGGCATCTACCCTACTACAGCCCCGGCGACGGCACGGCACAAAGCGAACCGGTGACGAAGGATTCCTTCTCGTCCAACCTGTTCCGTCACCTGATATTCGCCGCTGACTTCACTCCCTCCGACAAGTTCTACCTCAGCTTGGGTTACAACTACAAGACCCGCACCGACATGAGCACCTATTCGCGCAGCTTCATATCGGGCTTCTCGCTCGGCGCCGGACTGAATGTTGACAAGTTCGGTATAGGACTCGCCTTCGCGCAGCCCCACACCGGCGGCACTACTTTCATGTTGAACCTGCGTCTCGACATCAATGATTTTCTGAATTGAAACAATTTCGCATAACTATATGGAAACCAACGACAAAAAAATCATAATCGCCATCGACGGATTCTCTTCGTCAGGCAAAAGCACAATGGCCAAGGAACTGGCCAAGCAGATAGGTTACAGATATATTGACTCGGGTGCCATGTACCGCGCCGTGACGCTCTACGCTCTGGAGCACGGCATGATAAGCGACAACGGCATTGTGGACGCCGCCGCTCTCACCGCCGCTCTCGACGACATCGACATCGACTTCAAGCCGGGCGCCGACGGACAGCACACGCTTCTCAACGGCCGTGACGTGGAGAGCGAAATACGCACACTACGCGTATCGTCGAACGTATCGCCCGTGGCTGTCATTCCCGCCGTGCGCCACGCTCTCGTTGCCAAGCAGCAGGCTTTCGGCAAGGGCCGCGGCATAGTCATGGACGGTCGCGATATAGGCACGACTGTGTTCCCCGACGCCGAACTGAAAATCTACGTCAACGCTCCTGCCGAAACACGTGCGCGCCGCCGCTGGCTCGAACTCCGCGAGAAGGGTGACACCGAAACCACCTACGAGCAGGTGCTCGAAAACGTAATGTCACGCGACCATATCGACATGACCCGCGAGGAGAGCCCTCTCCGCCGTGCCGACGACGCCGTTGACCTCGACAACTCCGACATGACTATCGCGCAGCAGAACGAATGGCTGCTCAACCAATTCCGCAAAGCTGCCGGAATGTAACTTCCGCAGCATGAATGATAATCCCATCACCATAGAGATAGATGAAGGCTCAGGATTCTGCTTCGGCGTAGTCACCGCCATCGACAAGGCGGAGGCCGCATTGAAACAGGACGCCGAACTCTACTGCCTCGGCGATATTGTTCACAACAGCGACGAAGTTAAGCGCCTGGCCGATAAAGGTATGACAACGATTACCCACGACGACCTCAACCGCCTGCACAACGTCCGCGTGCTTCTCCGCGCCCATGGCGAGCCGCCATCGACCTACGCCACAGCCCGCACCAACGACATCAGCATCATCGATGCTACCTGCCCCGTGGTGCTCAAACTGCAGCAGCGCATCAAGGAGAGCCACGCCGAGGGTGCGTCAATAGGCCGCCAGATTGTCATCTACGGCAAGCCGGGCCACGCCGAGGTCAACGGCCTCGTGGGGCAGACCGACGGCCACGCCATCGTAGTGCAAGGCATCGACGACCTCGACAAGATTGACTACTCGCGCGACGTCGATCTCTACTCGCAGACCACCATGTCGCTCTCAGGCTTCAAGGAGATGATTTCAGAGATAGAACGACGCATGCAGCCGAGCGCTACATTCCGCAGTTTCGATACGATATGCCGTCAGGTAGCCAACCGCGTTGACTCGCTGCGACGATTTGCCGCCGACCATGACCTCGTGCTCTTCGTGTCGGGAAAGAAAAGCAGCAACGGTAAATTTCTCTACACCGAGTGTCACGCCGTCAACACATCAACTCGCCTCATCAGCGACGAAAACGATATTGACCCCGCATGGCTTACCGACGTAAGGCGCATAGGTATATGCGGCGCCACCTCCACTCCGCGCTGGCTCATGGAGAGAGTGCGCGAGCACGTCGGCTCAATGCTGCCGCTTATTGATTAAGAGAGTGTCCTGATTTAAACCAAATTAAATATTTAGAGAGCTTGTCCAAGAATTAACAGCCCATCAACCAACATATTACACCGCAATGAACACTATCTGCCACAACATAAAGTCGCGACTACTGCTCTTCGTCCCCGCTATCATGCTTGCCGCTGTCTCATTCACGGCCTGCGGAGGTGAGGAAACGGTCACTGAGGAGGAGGAAACGGTAGTTGACAGCAGCTATCGCTACGACCATATCGACAAGTTTGTGCAGCAATACAGCGACATAATCATGTCGACACCTCCTGAAGGGATGGAGATGGAACGCCTGCTCATGGACATAAACAGCCGCTGCGAAATGCTGATGGCAAAAGGTGACACCCTCACCGCCCTCTACTTCCACCACGCCATAGAGCACAACGTTCGCAACCGCGACAACGCCCTCGCCGACCGCATTTTCGGCGCCTGCCCCTACACCGCCTTCACCCTCGGCCGTGAATAAAGGCCTGAACTAAGCCCCCAACGTTAACCGCCTATACGCTGACGTATAGCACTGACTATCTTGCCATTCTTAATGAGCTTGGCCGGGCCTACGAGCACTCCGCAGAACATCTGCATGCGGTAACTTCACGTACAATATTTTCTAATGAATTACCCCCGAATAAGCCCGTGATGGGTCAATCGGGGGTTCTTTGTAAAGCTACAAAACCCCTACACCATCAGCAATCAATCAATTAGCCAATAACTGAATATTCCTATATTAAAACTCAATTCAAATGGCTTCGGTAAAAATAAAGTTCCGTCCCTCAACTGTCGCAGACCACGAGGGCACAATTTTCTACCAGATTCTTCACGATAGAAAGCAGCGACAGCTTTTTACTGATTATCATGTATTCTCCCACGAATGGGATGAAAACCGTTCTATGGTTACTTCTTCTCAGAAAAGCGAGCGTAAATCTTTTATCCTTTCGATCCGTGAACGTATCCGCTGGGATACTGAACGCATGACAAAGATTATCCGACAACTGGATAACAACGGATTGTCATACACTGCGGATGATGTGATTGATGAGTTCAATCGCTACGCCAAAGAATATAGTTTGTTCAACTTCATGGAGAATATCATAATCAAGTTGAAACAGAATGGTAAAACCAGAACTTCGGAAACATATACGGTTACTCTCAATAGCTTCAAAAAGTTCCGACAAGGAAAGGATATAATGATTGATTGTCTAAATTCTGAAATAATGGAGGCATATGAGGCTTGGCATCAGCAACGTGGAGTTTCGCCCAATACAATATCCTTCTATACTCGTATTCTTCGTGCCGTATATAACCGTGCGATTGAAGATGAGATTATTGAGAACCGAAATCCGTTCCGCCACGTATATACCGGAGTAGATAAGACGGTGAAACGAGCATTGCCTATTGCGATAATCAAGAAGATAAAGGTCTTGGACTTGGAGCTAATTCCAGCATTGGATTTTGCAAGAGATATGTTTATGATGAGCTTTATGCTCCGAGGTATGAGTTTCATTGATATGGCTTACCTCAAAAAGACCGACCTCAAAAACGGATATATCACATATCGTCGAAGAAAAACAGGTCAGCAACTCACAATAGAATGGACAGAGGAGATGCAGATACTTCTCGACAAGTATCCTGAAAACGATTCAGACTACCTGTTACCTATCATCAGGAATGTAGGTACAAATGAGCGATACACCTACCGGAATGTCGGTTATAACATCAACCGCAATCTCAAAACGATTGCGAAGAAAGTTGGGATAGCCATACCGCTTACCTTATATGTTGCCCGTCATAGCTGGGCGTCGGTCGCTAAAGCAAAGGGAATACCTTTGAACGTCATCAGCGAGGGAATGGGACATGATAGTGAGGCAACCACCCAAATCTATCTCGCCAGTCTTGACACTTCAGTAGTTGATAAAGCCAACTCTCTTATTCTAAAAAGCCTTTAACTCCAGCCCCTTTCCATATTGCATGGGATAGGGTAGTTTTGTTGAGCAATTCCAACTAACATGGTGTGATTATTTAATAAAAATAAGATGATTATACTCCGTCCAAATCTCTTATTTAGAGATACTTATTGCAATGCAAAACTACTACAAAATTTCGGAAATCCCAAATAATCAGTCATAAAAAAATCTTTTTTATGCGTAAGAATGATCAAATTTTAGCTTTACACTTCTGATTTGTTTGGCGAACAGGTATATCCATATCCATATAAATATATAAATATCATATAGTTATGCGCTCATCAAAGTCTCTAAATAAGAGATACTCATTCATTATACTAAACGTCCATTTTACATGAGCGAGAATTTGAATAAACTGTCCATTTGGGACAAAGAACATTCAGGAAAACGAAGGGTTTGCATGCTAATGGTAACACACGCATGTAACCTAAATTGCAGCTATTGTTATGAAACACATAAGAATAGCGCAAATATGACTTTTGATTTAGCTAAAGAGATTATTGCTACGGAAGCAAAGTTGGTCGAATCTAATGATAAATTTGACGAACTTCAAGTTGACTTTATGGGGGGTGAACCTCTAATGAACTTTCCCTTAATTCAACAAATCGTAGAATGGTTAAAAAATGGTGGAATAGATGTCCCTTGGATTTGTTTTGCATCTACAAATGCAACGCTCCTCAGCCCTGAAATAAAAGAATGGTTCCGGTTAAATAAAAGATATATTGTTCTTGGAGCAAGTTACGATGGAACAGGTAATATGCAATCAAAAAATCGTGGAACGGATTCATTCGACATCGATTTGGAATTTTTTCACGAATTATGGCCAGAACAAACATTGCAGATGACCATATCTAAAGAAACATTACCTTTCTTAGCTGAAGGTGTCTTATCTGTGCAGCGCAAAGGATATGAGTTAAATGCGTCTCTTGCTCAAGGTGTAGATTGGACTGTTGCAGATGCACAACTATATCGTGAACAATTAAGCATATTAAAGGATGAGTATCTCAAGGACACTTCACTTCATCCTCTAAATAGACTGACCCGTTATGTTGATGTATTTAATTTAGCCCCTACTGAAAGAAGACAAATACATGGTTGTGGTAGTGGTCTTAACATGATTACATATGACTGTGACGGTAGTCGCTATGGATGCCACATGTTTACACCCGTGGTTTTGGGTAAAGATAAGGCAATTGGAGTGGATGCAGTCGAATGGGATAAGCCTGATTTGATGGCAGATAAATTTTGTGAAACTTGTGTCCTTAGAAGATTCTGCCCTACATGTCCCGGCTTTAACTATAAATATCGAGGAGATTTTGCGAAAAGAGATCAGCGATGGTGTTCATTAGTCTTGGCAGAAGCCATGACAGCCTGTGAATTTCAGATAGAACGAATAGCCATGATGGAATCATTAAGCTCTGAAGATGCTGAACATGCTCAGGTCGCAGTAAAGGCCTATGAAATATTAAAACATCTTGATATTGCCAATTCTATAAGTCCATATATCATAAATTAAAACAACCTCACATCTATTATGAATATACGGAAAGTAAGAACATCTATCATAGCGACTATTATCTCTTTGATCAGTACATGTCTCATTTCTTGTGGCAGTTTAGAACAATGGTCACAAGGATTACAGGCAGTAGGCAATAGCTTATCTGGCGCCACTTACAATACAACACCTGCGTCAAACTATTCTACAGGCAATAATACACCAACTGCTACTACAGAAAAAGAATGGCATGATTGTTCTTCGTGCAGTGGCACTGGTAGATGTAAATATTGTGGTGGCTCAGGAAAAAATGAGTATACTAAAAACGGTCGATGCGGAGTATGTCTTGGCACGGGTAAATGTGCAGGGTGTAATGGTAGAGGTGGTTGGAAGATATAATCCAATTGATAAGATATTATGAAATATAAACTTGTAAAGAATATGAATACTAATAATCACCTGATAAAACTGTTAATGATAACAATATCGTTAATAGTTTTATCAGTTCTCCCCGTTATGGCACAGCCAAAGGGTAGATTTATATATAGTGGCTCTTATGACTATAATGGGAATCAGATTTCTAAACAAACTAATTATACAACTCTGATTGTCACTCCGTATCAGTCTCCTAATCAGAGTTGGCTTAAAGTTCAAGGTATCACAAAATCTGGACAGAGATATAACTTACCTTCAAGTTCCGGAAGATATGTGTTTACTAAATATCGTTCAGGATGTTCCGTATATTCATGGGACGAGCAATGTCTTATTGTCAATAGTCGGCAGAACGTAATCCAATTTTATCGAGATGTCACATCCGGAAAATACGATGAGTTTATAACATATTAACAAGATTAGAAAGTGGCTGATGCCTATACAAATAAATCATTTATTCACTATTTAATTCAGGAGGAATTCATATGAAAATGAATCTCGAAGCCCTTGCGGCACTTGAAGCCAAGCTCGCGCAGTACAGCAGCGTAAATGGCCCCATCGCTGAGCATATGTCTCAGAACACAAACACGTGTGACTCTTGTTACACTAACTCGACTTGCAAGGGAACTTGCAGAGGAACTTGTGGCGGTTCTTGCAACGGTCGCTAAAATCGCTCGACCATTACGGTCAACAAACACAGAATATGGTGTTGCAATAGTTTTTAGATTAACTCTATTTCCTTTTGCAACACCATACTTTAATATTAGAATATGAAAAGATCTGTTTTACTCCTCATAAGTCATTCTTGCAATCTATCATGTAAATATTGTTACGAGCATTTTAAGGATGCCCGTAAGATGTCGTATAAAGAGGCTACTGAAATTCTAAGCAAGGAGTTTTCTTCATCGCCAGAAGACATTACATGTGTTGATTTGCTGGGAGGAGAACCTCTGTCTAATTTTGATATAATACCGGATTTATGCGAATGGATCTGGCATAAAATATCAACAATGCAGATATTTATACGCACCAACGGTACATTGTTAACATCGACAATGAAGAATTGGTTTAAGGCCAACAACAAGCTTGTTGGATTAGGAATTAGCGTAGATGGCACTCCGGAAAACAATCTTTTCAATAGAGGTGTGGAACACCTTGACCTAGACTTCTTCAAAGAGAACTGGCCTGATGTTCCAGCAAAATTTACTGTGTTTCCAGACAGCGTAGATAGACTGTATGAATCTGTATTATTCCTTCATGAAAAGGGTTTTAATGTTATAGGCGGAATCGCACAAGGTGTAGAATGGTCAGAGAAAGCATGTATTGAGTTGTCAAATCAGCTTGAAAAGCTTACCGATCATTATTCTAAAGAGAGTATATTGGTTCCTCCGAAGCCTCTCTTCTCGATTGACTTCAATCAAGCATACAACCCATATAATATAACAAAAGCAGAGAAGCCATGTTGGGATAGAGATGTTGTACATGCTTACGATTGTGATCTTGAGCTAATACCTTGTCATATGTTTTCTTCATTAGTTCAGGGGAAAGAAGGGAGAAAAGCTATAATCAAAGACTATGAGGAGGTTGCCTGTGATTTATGTGATGATGAATGTATAACGTGCCCGATAAGATGGTGCTGTGTAAACTGCATGGCTCTTAATTATCATCTTTATAAAGATTTCAAGAAAAATGCGAACCGTAGATTGAGTTGTATGGCGCACAAAATTGCAGCTTATTGGTCGGCTGTATTGTTAACGCAACGAGCAATGAATGGCACGTTAGATTTGAATGACAGTGATATAAGAGATGGTTTATCAAATGCTATAAAATACGTAAAGGAGTATGATGGAATCAAATGATGTGATTAAGCTCGATTTTTTGGATTCAATCAATACGAATTCTGCGAAAGTATTTATTGACCACCTTAAGTCCTCTTCGATGGAAAAAACGGATGCGAGCTGTATTTGGCTAAATATATCTTCTCCGGGTGGGGATATTGATGTTGCTATTGAACTATACAATTTCTTAAAGCAATTAGATTGCCGAGTAATAACTAATAATATTTCAGTCGTAAATTCAGCAGCAATAATTCTATATCTTGCGGGATCTGAAAGATATTGTGATTATACCTCAACTTTCTATGTACACTCCGTTACAAAAAAACTACGAGGCGTTTTTGATGCTGATAGGCTGATCAAGGAAGCAAAAGAAATAAGAATAAATACCGAACGTATAATTAAGATAATAACTGAGAATACTATTCCATCATTCGCCTTTTGGAAAAGGTTAATGACGAAAGGTGAAATTATACCTTCTAAACAGGCTATTAAACTCGGATTATCAACGCAAATTTACATTAGGGACAACTAACAATGATGGTTTCGGGTTTAACGTGTTTATGGCAATACTCCAAAGGGTTTAGACTGAGGATTTTAATTACGATTATCCTTAGTTGTATTGGCGTTATGTTTTCACTTATATTTGTGGAAACAACAAAGAGACTATTAGATGACATATCAAATGGTATTTTTTTTTCATTAGTTTCAGCAATATTCTATTTGATTGGATTTAAGGGCGGTCAGATAATATGCGAGCAGAGTGAAATATATTTACGAAGTAGTAATAGAGTAAGACTTGAAAATCAGCTCGAATATAATCTATTTTGTAAGTTGACAAATAGTGCTGTTTATTCTAATACAAATCTTCATTCAGGAGATAGTATTTACCGATTGTCCTCTGATGCTGGAATCGTAGCAGAAGGTGTGTCCTATACATTACCCATGCTGATTTATTCGGTTGTTCAGTTGCTCGCTACTTGGATATATCTGATGACAATGCAACCCGGGCTAACCTTCTTTTTGGTAATAATTGGTCCAATTATTGTATTTGCAACATACTGTTATACTCGGATTTTATCACCTGTTAGCAAAACTGTAAGGAAACATGGTAGTGAAGTGAATCAATATTTTCAGGAGCATATACAACACAAAGAACTTATTGCAATATTAGAGCAACATGATTTTGTTCAAGATAGTGCAAAAGTAATTCAGAATAGATTTATTACTTCACTCCTGAAGAAAATAAAAATAACCGTAGGAGCAGATTCAATCACTGAGGTTGGATTTGCAATAAGCTATTTATCAATATTTATTTGGGGTGTTTACTCCATCCCTAATGGTCTTATGACTTATGGGACTTTTGTCGTTTTCCTTCAGCTTGTAGGCCAGTTACAACGTCCGGTTTTTTTGTTTAAAGACCAGTACCCCTCATTTATTTCAGCGTTAGCCTCTGCTGAGAGGATTCAAGAGATATGTGATTTGCCAGATGATTGTGCAAAAAGTAAAAAGATATTGAAAGGTGAACTTGGAGTTTGCTTGGAAAACGTAAGTTTTGCCTATAATAACCATAAACAAGTTTTGGAGCAGTTTAACTGGAATTTCAAACCTTGTTCGATAACTGCAATTATGGGAGAAACAGGAGTTGGTAAGAGCACATTAGTTAAACTATTATTAGGCTTGATAAAGCCGGATAACGGTATTATTAAACTTTACAGCACGAAAAGTAATCTAAATGAATCGGTAAGTAATAATACTCGATGTAATTTTGTATATGTGCCACAAGGCAATAATTTAATCAGTGGGAGTATTCGCTATAATTTACAATTGGGTAATCCTAATGCTTCTGAAGAAGAAATGTGTCATGCTTTATGGATTGCAGGCGGAGAGTTTGTTTACCGTGAACTTCCAAACGGACTTGATACTATCATTGGGGAGAGAGGATTTTCTTTAAGTGAAGGTCAATCACAAAGAATATCAATTGCCCGAGGCTTATTAAAATCAGGCTCAATCTTATTGTTTGATGAACCAACATCTGCACTAGATAGAGAAACTGAGAAAATTTTTTATAAACGTCTTTTTACTTTTTGTAAAGATAAAACCATAATAATTATCACGCATAGAGTTATTGACACCTCATACTTTCATGAGATTTTAACACTGAAGCCACTCAGGAACAACAAATAATAACCAATAAGAAAGCAACATTTATTAAACTAATCGTTTGCTGCGTATCTTTGCTTCTAATGATGTTTTGTTCGGCATTCCATATTAATGCTGGTAATACACCGTGTCCATCCGAAAAAAAGCCGACTTGATTTTTGATTTACAGGTCGGCTTTTTTTGGAGGGATACAAATCAAGTCGGGTTGTTTCGGATGGATACAATAAATCGCGGCCGCATAGTGATGGTATAATGTATTTATTACCATCGGTTTATGCGGGCGCGATTTGTTGCGTCAATATATGTGTGTAATATACTTCGGTATCAGGCTTTGGTGTCAGGCTTCGGGTGCTACTTCCGCTTCGGGTGCGATGAGCTTGTAGCCTTTGCCGTGGATATTGATAATCTCTATTGAGGGATCATCTTTGAGGTGCTTGCGGAGCTTGGTGATGTAAACGTCCATCGAACGGGCGTTGAAGTAGTTATCGTCAATCCAGATGGTCTTGAGCGCGAAGTTACGTTCGAGGATTTCGTTGACATGGGCGCAGAGCAGGCTGAGAAGTTCTGACTCCTTGGTGGTTAGTTTGGTCACCTTGTCGTCAATCATCAGCGTCTGTTTCTGGGTATCGAAAGTGAATTTGCCAATCTTGTACATGGTAACTTCCTTGCCCTTCTTGCCCTTGACACGACGGAGCACGGCCTCGATACGGAATACGAGTTCCTCCATAGAGAAGGGTTTGGTAATATAGTCGTCGGCACCGAGTTTGAAGCCTTCGAGGATATCATCTTTGAGCTGCTTGGCAGTGAGGAAAATGATGGGCACTTCGGAGTTGACAGTGCGGATTTCCTGTGCGAGAGTGAAGCCGTCCTTCTTGGGCATCATCACGTCGAGCACACAGATATCATATTTTCCTTTGAGGAACGCTTTGTAGCCGGCGTCGCCGTCGGGGTACAGGTCGGCATTGAAGCCCTTGGCCTGAAGATATTCGCGGAGCAGCATGCCGAGGTTCTCATCGTCCTCGCATAATAAAATACGCATACGTTCTTCCATAATCGTCAATTTTTAAATAGTGGTAATATAATTATAAATTTTGTTCCCTGGTTGAGTTCCGACTCTACGCGTATGGTACCGCCGAGCACGTCAATCATCTTGCTGACGTAGGCCAGACCGAGGCCGAAGCCTTTGACATCGTGCTTGTTGCCGGTGGGCACACGGTAGAACTTGTCGAATATTTTTTTAAGATGCTCTTTTTTGATACCGATACCGTTGTCCTCGATGGTAATCTGCAAGCGTGAGTTGCTGATGTCGGAGGTGGTGATGCGGATATCGAGGGGTACATCCTCGCGGCGGTATTTCACGGCGTTGTCGAGGAGGTTGAATATTACATTGGTGAAGTGCATCTCGTCGACGTTGACAATGGCATCGTCGGCATCGAGAGCTGCTTTGATTTTGCCTCCGTAGCGCTCCACTTTCAGTTTGAAGGTATTGACAATATTGTTGATTGTGGAGTTAGCGTCGATTTCCTGCAGACGCACGGTGGCTTTCTTCCGGTCGAACATCGACATCTGCAACACCTTCTCCACCTGGAAACGCAGGCGCTTGGTCTCGTCGTTGATAATCGACGATATGTGCTGCAACATGCCGGGCGACTTGCGCACGGAGTCATCGTTGAGCATCTGGGCGGCGAGCGATATGGTGGAAATCGGTGTCTTGAACTCGTGCGTCATGTTGTTGATGAAGTCGGTTTTCATCTCGTTGAGCTTCTTCTGACGGAATGCCAGAATGATTGTGTAGACAAACACTATGAGCAGCACGATAGTGAAGATGAACGCCGGAATGAGCACGCGGAGCGACTTCAGAATATATTTCGACTTGTCGGGGAAATATACCTTTAGGTAGAGTTTCTTGTTGGCCGGGTCGTTGGGGAAGAGCGACTGGTCAAAGATGTCGTCCTCGTTCTCCACCACTTTGGGATAACCGCCGGTGGCGTAGAACGGAATACCGCTGCGGTTTACCACGGCGAAGCAGAACGGGAGTTCAATGCCGTTGTTGGCAAGCTGCTCGCGGATAATCTCGCGTGTATAAGTCGAGTCGACGCGTTCCTGCACGGGGCGGTTGATAGCCTGCGTACTGATTTTAAGTATCACTTCGTCGAGCAGGTCCTTCTGGTAGCGCACGCGGTCGTCGAGGCGTGCCTGCGCCTCGCGCATGGCGTTGGTGCGGTCGAGAGGCGACAGCTGGTCGGCCTGCAGTTTGGATATCTTGTCCACGTCACCGCGTATGGTCAGCGAGCCTTCAAGCCCCGAGAAGGTGTTGAAGGAGTAGCTGATGCCTCCGAGATGCGGCGGCTGGCCGTCGGGATACTGTGCATAGAGAGCCGATGACTCTACCCCGCTGACGTTATCCTCGAGATAGTAGCGCGTCTCCTCCTGCTCAAGGCGCGAGCTGACTCCGTAGAGACTGCGGCGCACACCTTCGGCAAACTGGTCGTCGCGCATCTTTATCATGTCGTCCATATACCGAAGTTCGATATACAGCAATCCGATAAAGGTGACTGCCATGAGTATCGTGAGTAACCATATAGTTGATTTCTTCATAACCTTATGCTGATTTTGCTATAAGCCGTGAATTGTAAGTAAATGCCAAAACTTCCCCATAGGGAGCCTTGCCGGCGTAGCATTCTTTTGATAATATTAACAAATAAATTGAAATAGTGTTTAATAATTTTCAATGAAAATTTAACATTTAGTCATTCAGCCACACGATTCAATTTTAACATTTAGCCGTAAAATTAACATAAAAGTGTGAAAAAGCAAAATATATAGCCACAAAATGCGCAAGAAAGCGAAATAAAAACAAACAGGACGGAAATCGCGACCTTTCGGAGCGTTCCGTCCTGATATTTAGGGGAATGGTAAGACTATTGTTTCAGCCCCCGGGATTTAACATTTCATACGGGATGGTGGACAATGTCACTCGGGTTGAAAGTTTACACCACCCGGGATGGCGGACTATGTCACGAGGGACAGGGGCTTAATCCTCAGCGGCGTCAACCGGCTGCTTGGGGAGCGTGCGGTGAAGCAACAGATAGCCGAGAATACCTGCGAGAAGCGAACCTATGACGATACCGAGTTTGGCATGGCTGAGAAGCGAAGCGCCCTCCTCGCCCATCGAACCGAATGACAGGTTGGCAATAAAGATTGATACCGTGAAACCGATACCGCCCAACATCGCTATCGAAGCCATCATCTTCCAGTTGCTGTGCTCGGGCATGGGAGCGAGTTTGAGTTTGACGGTAATCCAGGAGAACAGGAATATACCGACACATTTACCTATGACAAGCGCACATATGATTGCAAGACTCACACCCTCGAATATGCTCATGGGATCCATGTCGAGCAGGAATATACCCGCATTGGCAAACGCGAAGAGAGGTATGATTATATAGTTGACGATCGGATGAAGGGTATCCTCAAGGTCCTGAAGCGGAGAGATAACTTTATCGGAAGCCGACTCAACCTGCTTGAGCCAGTCGAGCTGCTCCTTGCTGAGGATTGACTTGCGGCAAAGGGTCTCGTCGTCCTCCTGACGGAAGTTCTTGATGGCCGAACGTATCTGCTTGATATATTTCTTTGGCTCGAACACCGGGGTGGCGGGAATACAGAAGGCTACGAGCACACCGGCGATTGTCGGGTGAATACCTGAGTTGAGGAATAGGAACCAGATAACACCGCCCACGCCGAGGTAGAAGAGCTTGCTCTTGATGCGCAGCCACGATCCGGTGAGAAGCACGCCGAAGAGGAAGAGCGCGTAGAGGAGCAGGATGCCGTCAATCTGCGTGGAGTAGAACACGGCAATAACGATAATACCGCCGATATCATCGACAACGGCGAGCGTGGTAAGGAATATCTTGAGCGACAGGGGCACGCGACGGCCGAGCATGGAGAGCACTCCGAGCGAGAAAGCGATGTCCGTTGCCATCGGGATAGCTGCGCCTCCGGTAAAGTCAGTGCCCATGGAGAATGCCAGATAGATGATGACCGGCATGAGCATACCGCCCACGGCGCCCACAATCGGGAGCAATGCCTGACGGAATGATGAGAGTTCGCCCACGAGTACCTCTCGCTTGATTTCAAGACCGATGGAGAAGAAGAACACGGCCATCAACGCGTCGTTGATAAACTGGAGCATCGACATGGGGTGGCCGGAATGAGAGAACAGGTTGAAGTTGCCTATCTGGAGGCGTATCTCCTGCTCCCAGAACTCGAAGTAATGGCCGCTGATGGCAGGGATGTTTGCCACAACGAGCGCAAGGAACGTGGCGAAAATGAGCACATTGCCGCCCGATGCGTGGTGACGGAGTGCTTGGCGCGCGGCGTAGAATACGCTGTGTACCTGATTGTTCAGAGCCTGAACGGAATGTTGCAGCGGTGATTCGGGTGCAGGTGCGGGACAGCTATCGTCAAACTTATCCGCCTGCGTGCCGGCTCCCTGACCGGCATCGTGTTTGCCTTTCTGATTACTCATAATAGTAAAAACGTTTTAGTTTATATCGCATTTACAAAGTGGAATTTGAAGATAGATATTGTTTCTACCTATTCCCTATACCCACTTACCTATTGAAACTGCATGCGATTTATTAATATTAACAAATTTGGATAAAAAATGTTGAATACCCCATCGCGGGGAACGGGCACGAAGCCCTGTCAGTCGTGTTTTATTCTTATCTTATTTTAACCTTAAAATATTTTATTGCCGCGCCGTAGCGGCGTCGTCAACCGCCGGCACACTGGAGGTGCTGACCGTCAACGCTGTAAATAGTCACGATACGGCAGCGGCATGGGGCTGCCGTATCGTGTTGTGTACTTTGCTATATAGAGACCGGCCGATGCGTCAATCGAGCTTAAGGACGGCGAGGAACGCTTTCTGCGGCACCTCAACCGAGCCAATCTGCTTCATGCGCTTCTTACCTTTCTTCTGCTTTTCAAGCAGTTTGCGCTTACGCGATATATCACCGCCGTAACACTTGGCTGTCACGTCCTTACGCACAGCCTTGATTGTTTCACGGGCAATGATTTTGGCTCCGATGGCAGCCTGAATGGCGATGTCAAACTGCTGGCGCGGTATCAGTTCCTTGAGCTTCTCACACATGCGGCGGCCGAAAGTCACGGCGTTGTCGACATGGGTCAGCGTTGACAGTGCGTCGACGCTCTCACCGTTGAGCAGGATGTCGAGACGCACGAGTTTTGACTCGCGGAAGTCGTGGATATGATAGTCAAACGATGCGTAGCCCTTGGAGATGCTCTTGAGCTTGTCGTAGAAGTCAATCACTATTTCGCCCAGAGGCATGTCGAAGATTATCTCCACGCGGTTGCCTGAAATAAATTCCTGCTTGACGAGCTCGCCGCGTTTGCCGAGGCAGAGGGTCATAATCGGACCTATGAAATCGGTGGTGGTGATGACCGACGCGCGTATGTAAGGCTCCTCGATGTGGTCGATGAGCGTCGGGTCGGGCAAGCCGGAGGGGTTGTGTACCTCAGTCATGTTGCCCTTCTTGTCATAGACGCGATAGGAAACGTTGGGCACGGTGGTGATGACATCCATGTCAAACTCTCGACCCAGTCGTTCCTGCACAATCTCCATGTGGAGCAGGCCGAGGAAGCCGCAGCGGAAACCGAATCCGAGGGCGGCCGATGACTCGGGCTGGAAGGTGAGCGACGCGTCGTTGAGCTGAAGTTTCTCCAGCGATGAGCGCAGATTTTCAAAGTCCTCCGTCTCAATGGGATACACGCCGGCAAACACCATAGGTTTCACCTCCTCGAAACCGTCGATTGCTGTATCGCACGGACGGTTCACGTGGGTGATGGTATCGCCAACGCGCACCTCCTTCGAGGTCTTGATACCTGATATTATATAGCCTACATTGCCGGCTGACAGCTCTTTGCGGGGCGACATGTCGAGTTTGAGCACACCGATTTCGTCGGCGTGATACTCCTTGCCGGTCGATACGAACTTCACGAAATCGTCCTTGGCTATGCGGCCGTTGACAATCTTGTAGTAGGCGATAATACCGCGGAAAGGATTGAACACCGAGTCGAAAATCAACGCCTGCAACGGGGCTTCGGGGTCACCTTTGGGAGCGGGCACGCGCTCAACGATGGCACGCAATATCTCCTCGACGCCAATACCGGTTTTGCCCGAGGCACGAATGATTTCGTCGCGCGAGCAACCGAGCAGTTCAACAATCTGGTCCTCCACCTCTTCGGGTTTGGCCGAGTCGAGGTCTACCTTATTTATCACGGGGATTATCTCAAGGTCGTTGTCGATAGCCATATAGAGGTTGGAAATAGTCTGGGCCTGAATACCCTGCGACGCGTCGACAATAAGAAGAGCGCCCTCACAGGCTGCGATTGAGCGTGACACCTCGTAGGAGAAGTCAACGTGTCCCGGAGTGTCGATAAGATTGAGCACGTAGGTGGTGCCGTCAAGAGTGTATTCCATCTGTATGGCGTGGCTCTTGATGGTGATGCCGCGCTCACGCTCGAGGTCCATATCGTCGAGCACCTGGGCCTGCAGGTCCTTGGCCGCCACTGTGTTGGTGTATTCAAGCAAGCGGTCGGCAAGGGTGCTTTTGCCGTGGTCGATGTGCGCTATGATGCAAAAATTTCTTATATTTTTCATCTCGATGAAATCTGTTTTAGAACTGCAAATTTAAGGATTTTTTCTTACATTTCATACCGCCGGCCCATATTTCGGCCATATAGAGCGGTTTATACCGGGATTCTAAATTTTGCTGGCGGATAGAAAAAGACCCCGCTCCTCAATATTTATTAGCGCCCGGACGGGGTATAAAGTATGCGGCGGCATCGTAAGGGGTGATTTACGATGCCGCCGCGGGGTTAGAAATCAGTTATCTATCATCTCAGGGAGGGAGTTGAAACCGCTGCCCTGTGAGACTTTAGTTGTTTAGAAGTTGTATTCACCTGCAATCATCTGGAGGTTGTCGCAAGCAGTTGCACGGAAGTCGTTAATGGTGTTGTAGCGACAGTTGATGTAGCGGAGGTGAGAGTCAAACGATACATCGAGCATGTTCAACTGGTTGTTGTTGCAGATAAGACGCTCGAGAAGAGTCTGGTTGGAGAGGTTGAGTGTCACGAGGTCGTTGTAAGAGCAGTCAACGAAGAGGAGGTTGGGGCAATTGTCAACCGAGAGAGTGGTGAGCTGGTTGTAAGAGCAAACGAGGTCGACAAGTGCGTTACAGTTGTTCACTGCGAGTTCGGTCATATTGTTGTCAGAGCAGATGAAAGTGCTGAGAGCGGGCAGACCGTTGATGTAGAGTTTGTTGATATCATTGTCATCGACATTGAGGTTGGTGAGGTTTTCAACACCTGCAAGTGTCAGTGAGGTCAGTTTGTTGTAACCGCAATAGAGGTTTTTGAGTGCCGAGCAACCGCTCACGCCGAGTGCTTCAATATGGCAACCCTGACAATTGAGGGTAACGAGTGTGGGCGAATTGGCTACGGAGAGCTCTACGAAGAGGTTATTTGAAACGTTGAGGTTCTTGAGCGATGACGAGCCGCCGATGTTGAGAGTAGTCAGACGGTTGCGGTAAGCTTTCAGGTCGGTAAGAGCCGAGCAGTTGATAGCTGAGAACTCGGAGAGCTTGTTGCGTGAAGCATCGAGAGTCACGAGTGAGGGGTCGTTGTCGACGGTGAGGCCGGTAAGGCTGTTGCGCGATACGTTGACTTCCTGAAGAGCTGCGAAACCTGAGAGGTCGAGAGTGCCGGCAAGGTGTTTGTCCTTCCACTCGATTTTGGTGATGTGACCGTTGTCAACTGTTACTCCCTCCCATGCTGCGGGCGACTTGGTATCAGTGATGTTAAGTGCTTGAGCATTGGTTGCGTCCTTTTCAGCGGGCTGTGACAAAAATGCCTGAAGTTGTTTCATTTCGTTTTTGTCAATCTTCTGAGCGAAAGCGCCTGTGCATCCTAACACAAGGGCAATCATTAAAATGGCTTTTTTCATAACTAATAGTTGATTTGTTTGTGAATTTGAAAATAAAACACGCTCTGCTTAGAAAAAGTTTTGAAAGTTTCAAAAAAAAATCGATGAATATGCAAAAAATATTCATCGATTCATTTTATGAAATCAGCCTTGACTGGCGAGAACGCTTTATTCATGCGACCTGCAGCCGTTCAGCATGTTGCGCGGGAAGCGGTGGCAATGTTGCGACATTTTTTCGGGTCAGCACCGCGTTTAGAATGGCGGAGGGGTATCGGCGGTGCCGGGACGGAGGTCGACGCTGCCGCCCATCAGGGGGTCGGCCACACTTTCGGCCAGCGGGTCGGCGGAGTTGATACGCGAACCGATGGTGGTCTCGCCGTAGGCAGGCGACTCGTCGGTCCAGTTCTCGAAGCGGGTGTACTGTCCGCGGAAACGCATGCGCACGTCGGTCACCTGACCGTTACGGTGCTTTGCTATGATAAACTGCGCGAGGTTGCGGATGTCGTTGCCCTCAGCGTCGGTGTCGCTCTTTATATAATACTCGGGGCGGTGGATGAAGCATACGATGTCGGCGTCCTGCTCGATGGCACCCGACTCACGGAGGTCGGAGAGCTGCGGGCGCTTGCCGTCGGTACGCGACTCCACGCTACGGTTGAGCTGCGACAGGGCCACGATGGGGATATTCAATTCCTTGGCAAGCTGCTTGAGCGAACGAGATATCATTGACACCTCCTGCTCGCGCGAGCCAAACTTCATGCCCGATGCGTTCATCAGCTGCAGGTAATCGATGATGATGAACTGCACGTTGTGCTCGCGCACGAGGCGGCGGGCCTTGGTGCGGAGCTCGAAGATGGAGAGCGAACCGGTGTCGTCGATGTAGAGGGGGGCACTGTAAAGGTGCTTGATGCGGGCCATCAGCTGGTCCCACTCGCGGCTGTCGAGACGACCGCTCTTTATCTTCTCGCTCTCAAGTTCGCATATATTACATATAAGACGGTTGACGAGCTGCAGGTTGGACATTTCAAGGGAGAACACGGCCACAGGTATGTTGTAGTTGACCGCCATGTTCTTGGCCATGGAGAGCACGAAAGCCGTCTTACCCATGGCGGGACGGGCGGCGATGATGATAAGGTCGCTTCGCTGCCAGCCGGAGGTAATCTTGTCGAGGTCATGGAAGCCCGATTCGAGTCCCGACATACCGGAGGAACGGTTGGCGGCGGCTTCAATCTGCTCGATGGCCATCTTGATGAGGGGGTCGACCTGGGTGAAGTCCTTCTTGACGTTGCGCTGCGATATTTCAAACAGTTTGCCCTCGGCTTCCTGCATCAGGTCGTCGACGTCGTTGGTTTCGTCGTAGGCCTTGGCCTCGATGTTGGAGGCGAAAGTGATGAGTTCGCGGGCGAGATATTTCTGCGCCACGATGCGTGCGTGGTACTCGACGTTGGCCGACGATGCCACGCGCGAGGTGAGTTCGGCGATGAATGCCGGGCCGCCCACTTCTTCGAGCGTGCCGTTGAGTCGCAGCTGCTCCATCACCGTCAGCATATCAATGGGGCGCTGTGCCGCTCCGAGCGACTGGATGGCCTCGTAGATTTTCTGATGGGCGGGCTCGTAGAAACTGCCGGGGTGGAGGATGTCACACACCACGGTGTAGGCATCCTTCTCAAGCATGATGGCACCGAGGACGGCCTCTTCGAGGTCCTTGTCCTGGGGCTGCACGCGTCCGAGAGTATCGATTCCCGCCGGGCGGTTATATTGTCCGCGCGATCCGTCGCGCCGACCTTGCTTATTTACAAATTCCATTGCTGTGTATTCTTATTTCTTACAAAATTAAGAATTTTCAGCGTAATCCCAAACCTTGCGCTGTCGAAATAATGTTGAAAACGAGGGGCGAAGTTTTTAAAAAATTATAAGTAACTTTGCAATGTGTAAAAAATGTAGCTAACAATATATTACTTATGCGTGAGAACTTAAAAACGAGAAACTGATGATAACTTTTCCCAATGCCAAAATAAATATAGGTCTCTACATCACAGCGCGCCGCCCCGACGGCTACCATGACATAGTGACCGCTATGGTGCCGACCGACTGGCGCGACATTCTTGAAATAGTCCCGGCCAAGGGGAACGAATCCACCCTTACCGTCACCGGGCGCGGCGTCGATTGCCCCACGGAGAAGAACCTTGTAATGAAGGCTTTCCGCGCTATGGAGAGCCGCTACGGATTGCCCCCGGTCGATATATACCTGCAGAAGATTATACCCGACGGGGCCGGACTCGGAGGCGGGTCGGCCGACGCGGCTTTTACCATCACGACTCTCAACGCGATGTTCAATCTCGGGCTCGACGAGGCGACAATGGCCTCGGTTGCGGCCACAATCGGCTCGGACTGTCCCTTCTTCATCTACAACCGTCCGATGCTCGCCACCGGCACGGGCACTACCCTCTCCCCTATTGAAATCGACATCAAGGGCTACTCGCTGGTTATCGTGAAACCGCAGGTACACGTCTCCACTGCCGAAGCCTACGGCGGTTGCAAACCGCGTCCCATGTCAATCGACCTGCCGCAGGTGCTGGCTCAGTGTGCCCCGGCCGATTGGGAACGCTACGGCGTGATAAATGATTTCGAAGCCACGGTGTTCCCCCGCCACGAGCAGATTGCGCGCGTGAAATCATTATTATATAATACGGGTGCGGACTACGCGGCGATGTCAGGCTCGGGCGCGAGCGTTTTCGCATTGTTCAAACGTGACATTTTGGCAGAGGAAATTGAGGCGGTTTTCCCCGAAATGGATATTCATGTATCAAAACTTTGAACGTTAATGCGTTTTTTTTGTTATGATAATAAGAACGCTTAAAAGCGGCAAGTTTGGCAAGATATTTGCATAATCCAACCTATAAAAAACATTATAAAACATGAGTCAGAAACAGCATAACAGCTCCGACAAGGATACCCGCAAGGAGAATCAGGAGCCCGAAATCAAAATTGAGAACGCCGACGTGGAAACTGACGATGTGCTCGACGAAGGCGCTAACGAAGTGTGTGACACCGCAGTAGACGATGAGGAATCATCGGAAATCGAAACCCTCAAGCAGCTCCTGCAGCAACGCGACGAGGCGCTCGAAAAGGAGAAAAAAGAATATCTCTTCCTCATGGCCGACTTCGACAACTTCAAGAAACGCACCCTGCGCGAGAAGTCGGAGATAATCAAGAACGGCGCTGAGAATGTGCTGAAAGGCATTCTCCCCATCCTTGACGATTTCGAACGCGGTATCGACGCCATCAAGGACGACGCTACAGCCACTTCGGTGAAAGAGGGCATGGAACTTATCTACAATAAATTCGTGAAATACCTGCAGCAGAACGGTGTCAAGGAGATTCCCACCGAGGGAGCTGACTTTGACGTTGACCTCCACGAGGCCATCGCTATGGTTCCTGTTGACGACGAGTCGAAGAAAGGCAAGGTAATCGACACCATCGCCAAGGGTTACACGCTCAACGACAAAGTGATACGTCACGCCAAAGTAGCCGTGGGCCAGTAATACCCGCTACCGCTACTTCTTACATGGATAACGAACTGCGCACCGCCACGCGCGCGCCGCGCATTGTGAATTAATAATAATTATGGCTACCAAAAGAGACTATTACGAAGTGCTGGGTGTCGACAAAAGCGCCTCAGCCGATGAAATAAAGAAAGCGTACAGAAAGTTAGCGCTGAAATATCACCCCGATAAAAACCCCGGCGACAAGGCTGCTGAGGAAAAATTCATCGAGGCCGCCGAAGCCTACGATGTGCTCAGCGACGATGACAAGCGCGCCAAATACGACCAGTTCGGTCACAACATGGGCCCGCAGGGATTCCCCGGTGGTGGCGGCGGTGGATACGGTGCGGCAGGTTTCGACATCAACGATATCTTCGAGCACTTCGGCGACATCTTCGGTGGCCGCTTCGGCGGCGAATGGGGTGGAGCAACAGGCGGACGCCAGCGCGCGCCCCGCAAGCCCACCCGCAAGGGTTCCGACCTCCGTATCAAGGTCAAACTAACACTTGCCGAAATCGCTACAGGCATTTCCAAAACACTCAAAATCCCCACTCAGGTCAAGTGTGACCACTGTAACGGTACGGGCGCTAAGGACGGCACTGCGTTCACTACCTGCTCCACCTGTCACGGCACGGGCGTAGTGACTCAGGTGCAGCAGACTATTCTCGGCGCCATGCAGTCGCAGGCCGTGTGCCCCCACTGCAACGGCGAGGGTAAAATCATCACCGAGAACTGTACCTACTGCCACGGCGAAGGCACAGAGCGCAAGGAACAGCTTGTAAGCTTCAATATACCCGCCGGCGTTTCCGACGGCATGACTCTCACCGTCAAGGGTAAGGGTAATGCTCCCCGCCACGGTGGCGTCAACGGCGACCTGCTCGTCGTGATTGAGGAAATCAAGCACCCGGAACTCATCCGTGATGGCAACGACGTAATCTACAACCTCATGCTCGATATTCCCACCGCCACTCTCGGCGGTTCGGTTGAAGTGCCCACCATCACCGGTCGCGCACGCCTCAACATCGCAGCCGGCACTCAGCCGGGCAAGGTTCTCCGTCTACGCGGCAAGGGTCTCCCCTCGCCCGAAGGACGTGGCACCGGCGACGAGCTTATCAATGTGATGGTCTACATCCCCGAGCAGGTTGACGACAGCATGCGATCCGCCATCGAATCGCTCAAGGATAATCCCAACGTAAAGCCATCAGAAACTACCAAGCAGCGTCTCTTCTCAAAGCTCAAACACATCTTTGAATAAAGACTCCCACGCTTTGAACAAAGACGAAAACAGTTGAATCAACAACTGAAACAATAGACACAACACTAAATAATCGCTTCATAACTAATGTGAATCAAGCGGCCGCAAATGCTCAAGCAATGCAGCCGCTTGTTTTATTTAAAAGGACTTTTTGTTTAACAGTAGCACAAGTGCCTTTGCAGTAGTACAGGAGGATTCTTTTATTTTAAACAGTAGTACAGGAGCCGTTGCAGTAGTACAAGAGAGCTGCGCGCTATATACATCATTTATATTCTGCGGCCTCCCCCTATTCCTACCGTACTTTTTCTTTAATAAGAGAAATTTCTGTACTACTGCAAAAGCTCCTGTACTACTGTTTAAAATAAAATAACCCACTGTGCTGATGTTATAGAAAAAGGAAGGAGGGTGCGTCACCGCAAAGTGACGCACCCTCCTTGTTTTATGGGATTTTGATTACAGTTACTGTGTTACGGGTGGATTAGATCCAGCGAACGTAAGCGAAGTCCTGACGGTGGGGCAGGTTGGCGTTTACGGGGTAGAGACGGTAAGCGAAGCGGAATACGCCGGGCTCTACTGTCATGCCCTTGTACTCGTAGGTGAGCACGTTGCCTTCCTCCTTGATAACCTTGAAGGGAGCAACCTTCCACAGTTTCTCTTCGCCATCTTCAACCTTGTAGGCAACGAGTTCGAGACCGAGGTCCTTGCCGAGGCCGTTGGTGTCAACGATAGCTTTGACTGCATATTCCTGACCGGTGAGGGTGTTGGCAACTTCTGTAGTTTCGATGTCGAATACCTTGACGCCATCCCAAGCAGCAGCGAAACGCTCTTTCCAAGCTACGATTTCTTTCGCGAGAGCGAAGTTGTCGGCAGCGAGTTTGTTTGAGCGGGCAGCTTCCTTGTCGTAGAAACGAGCGATATAGTCGTCGATCATACGCTTCATAGTGAAGTGGGGAGCGATGTCGCCGATCGAACCCTTGATATACTGAATCCAGTGGGGTGAGTAGCCCTTAGAGTTCTTCTCGAAGTAGAGAGGAATGATTTCGTTCTCAAGCATCGAGTAGATAGTGGCAGCGTCGAGTTTATCCTGCTGCGACTGGTCGGTGAAAGTGCGACGGTCGGTAAGAGCCCAGCCTGCATTTTCGTTGAAGCGGTAGCCTTCGTACCACCAGCCATCGAGCACTGAGAAGTTGAGCACACCGTTCATCTCGGCCTTTTCGCCTGATGTACCGGATGCCTCGAGGGGACGGGTCGGGGTGTTCAACCAGATGTCGACACCGCTGACGAGACGTTTTGCCACAATCATGTTGTAGTCCTCAAGGAAGATAATCTTGCCGAGGAACTGAGGCATGCGTGAAATCTCCATGATGCGCTTGATGAGACCCTGGCCAGCGCCGTCGGCGGGGTGAGCCTTACCTGAGAATACGAACTGCACGGGGAACTGCTCGTTGTTGACAATCTTGGCAAGACGGTCGAGGTCAGTGAAGAGCAGGTGAGCACGCTTGTAGGTAGCGAAACGACGGGCGAAACCGATGATGAGAGCGTTGGGGTTGATTTTGTCAACGATTTTCATCACAGCCGAGGGATCACCCTGGTTGGCGAGCCACTTAGCCTTGAAGTCGCGCTTAACGAAGTTGATGAACTTGGTCTTGAGCTGCATGCGCATAGCCCAGATTTCTTCATCGGGCACATCGAAGATGCCTTTCCAAGCCTTGGGATCGCTCTGGTTGGCAAATACCTGTTCGCCGAGGTGCTTTGCGTAGAATTCTTTCCACTCTGAAGCAGCCCAGGTAGGCATGTGCACACCGTTGGTCACGTAACCTACGTGTGATTCCTGCCAGTTGTAGCCTTTCCAGATACCGGCAAACATCTTCTTCGATACCTCGCCGTGGAGCCAGCTTACGCCGTTGGCTTCCTGACAGGTGTTGAGTGCGAACACGCTCATAGAGAAGCGTTCGTTGGTGTTGGGGTTCTCGCGGCCCATGTTCATGAGGTCATTCCATGAGATACCGAGTTTTGCGGGGTATTCGCCCATATATTTGCCGAAGAGACCTTCGTCGAAGTAGTCGTGGCCTGCGGGCACGGGAGTGTGAACGGTGTAGAGCGAAGATGCGCGCACCATTTCGAGAGCTACGTTGAAGTCGAGGTGTTCTTCCTGCACGTAGTCAACAAGACGCTGGAGGTTGAGGAGCGCAGCGTGGCCTTCGTTGCAGTGGTAGAGCTGGCTCTTGATGCCGAGTTTCTTCAGCATGAGCACACCGCCGATACCGAGGAGGTATTCCTGCTTGATACGGTTTTCCCAGTCGCCGCCGTAGAGCTGGTGGGTAATGACACGGTCAAACTCGCTGTTCATGTCGAAGTCGGTGTCCATCAGGTAGAGGTTCATGCGGCCTACTGCTACTTTCCAGATGTGAGAGTAGATGATACGTCCGGGATAGGGAACCTCGAGGATCACGGGGTGACCGTTCTGGTCGCAAACCTGCTCGATGGGGAGCTGGTTGAAGTTCTGGGGCTCGTAGTTGGCTATCTGCTGACCGTCGACGCTGAGAGTCTGGGTGAAGTAGCCGTAACGATAGAGGAAACCTACGGCGGTCATGTCGACGCAGCTGTCGGAAGCCTCTTTGATATAGTCACCGGCGAGCACACCGAGACCGCCTGAGTAAATCTTGAGGCAGTTGCAAAGACCGTATTCCATCGAGAAGTAAGATACCGAGGGAACATCCTTGCGCATGGGTTTGCTCATATAGTCCTGGAACATCGCATACACTTTGTTGATGCGATCCATGAACTCCTTGTCGTTGATGATTTCTTTCTGACGCTCTGAAGAAAGACGCTGCAGGAGCATTACGGGGTTTTCACCGGTTGAACGCCAAAGGTCGGGGTTGAGGTCGCGGAAGAGCGATTTAGCTTCGCTGTTCCATACCCACCACAGGTTTTTGGACAGTTTCTCCAGAGGTTTTAACTTTGAAGGTAAGTCTGACTTTACAGTCATGTCGCGCCAAGAGGGGACATTTGCGTTGCTTACTTGAAGTTTCATTGTGTATCTTTTTAATTGTTGTGTTATTTAACTTTAAGGAAATGTAGTTAATATGTATTCTTTTACTAATTTAATCCGGAGTCAGCACCCGGGCAGCTGTCGCTTGCGGGCGTTGGTGAGAGCTATGTCAAACGCTTCTTCGTACCAGCTGATAAAGTGGCTCCATGCGGCCTTGGAGGCTGTGTTCATGGCGGCCTTGGCTATCTTGGCACGCTGGGTTGCGGGTGCGCCAATAAGCGCTACCAGCGAGTCGGCGATGGCATTGACCACTTCGCCATAGTTGGAATCGGTGCGGGGTATCACATTGACGCCCGACACGTCGAATTCGGCTTTGGATGAAGCCAGAATCCACTGACCGAAACCTGAGAGCGAAGTTGTCACCGTGGGCACTCCGAAAGCAACGCTTTCGAGGGGAGTATAGCCCCACGGCTCGTAGTATGAGGGGAATACCGTGGCATCGACACCGATAAGGAGGTCGTAGTACGGTGCGTTGAACACTCCGTCATCGCCGTTGAGATAGCAGGGCACGTAGATTACGGTCATGCTGTCGCGCTGCTCAACTCCGAAACCGAGCTGATGGATGCGGCTGATGATGGGGTCGTCGTTGTAGTTGTGGAGACTGTGGGTGATAACGGCATCGGGGAGTCCGGCTGTCGACTTGCGGGCTATGGCGTCGCTGAGGTCGGCGCGGGCTTTGTCGACCCATGCGGGCACCATCACCAGAGCGAGCACTCGTGACTGAGTGCGGCTGCGCAGGGTGTTGATGCTGTCGAGGAACACGTCGATACCCTTGTTGCGATACTCGCAGCGGCCCGAGGTCACTACGATGAATGTATCGTCGGCAAGCGGTTTGCCGGTCAGCGCTCGCGCTACCGAGAGCAATCGCTCGCGGGCGGCGCCGCGGGCCTTGTCGAAAGCCGAGCGTGCGGGCACGAAGTTTTTCTCGAAACCGTTGGGGGTGACAACAGCGGGCTTGAGGTCGAGCAACTGCTCGCACTCTATGGCAGTGATGTCGCTCACGGTGGTGAAACAGTCGGCCGCGTGGGCTGCCGCTTTCTCCAGGGAGTGCTTCGACTCCATGTTGAGTTCGCGGGCCATCTGGTCGCCGTTATATCCTTTAAGGTAGTCGTAGAGCGGTTTGCCGTTGCCGCAGATGCTGCGGCCTATACTTGTGGCGTGGGTGGTGAATACCGTCGCGATACGGGGCGACTGCCATTTCAGGTAGAGAAGTCCCATGCCGGTAGTCCACTCGTTGAAGTGGGCTATCACATCGTCGGGGCAGCCCTGCTGCGCGTAGATACTCTGCATCACTATGGCCGAAGCTACGGCAAAGGCGCAGCCTTCATCGTAGTCACCGTAAGCGTGCAGCGAGTCAACGCGGTAGAGGTTCCACATCTCTCCGTAAATTTCAGGCAGGTGGGCATACACTCCCTTGAAGTCGACAAGCACGGCGAGGGGCTTGCCGGGAATATCCCAGCGGCCTACGCGCACCTTTATATCATAGGGCAGCTGAAGTGACTTGCGCCATTCTTTCAGCACCGATTTATTTTCAATAAAAAAGGGTGAGGGATTATCTTCCGACCACACATCGGGTCCGACGAAAATCACTTTGTCTTTATATAATTTCTGGAGTGTCTTGGCCTTGGTCGACAGCACGGTGTATATACCGCCTATCTTGTTGCAGACTTCCCAACTTGCCTCGAAAAGCAGGTTGAGCTTACACTCTTCGTTTTTTCCTTCTATCATTATACCTGTATATATTCTGAAAAATATAACTCGGAGGAGTATGATTTTAGACCGCAAAGGTAATAAAAAAATTACTTACAAACAAACTATTATGCAATACTGTCAACAATTTAACCAGTTTTAAACCATCCCGTAACCCCGGCATGCCGTTTTTTCACCCTCCACAAGCCGCATTATCCCATACTTACAGACTATGCCGCCGCTCTTCAGGCCCGAAACGTCATTCGCCATTTTTTAGTGAATTTTATTCAAAATTTCTTTTTAACACGCAATAATATTGTACGTAATGAAAAATATTATTACTTTTGTATTGAATAACGCGTTACTATTTTTACTACTCATGAGAAGGTTTGTTTCCACCGTCATATTGCTTCTGGCAGTCAATGCTTTCAGCGGACAATGGTTCGCCGGGGCTGCGCCCGCCGTTGAGAGCAGGGTCGCTGACCGCGCTCCGGCTGTGTCGGTTGAGAAAGGCTACATTGAGCTGACCGCACCCGACGGTGACAATGTCCGCTTCGAAATCTTCTCCATCACCGGCCAGCTCATAAAGTCGGTTACCGTGAAAAGCTCTACCGTGAAAGTTGATTTACCCAAAGGTTTCTATATTATTAAATGTGAAACCTGGACCAAGCGGGTAATGCTCCGATAGTGCACACCGGGAAAACGCGGTCACAAGAGTGTGCCCCTACCCCACCACCTATAAGAAACTGTATCGGTCAGCCGACAGTGCGACCGACTGCATAAAGCGCAATTAAATTATTATATCATACAAATCATGAATTTCAATTTCAAAACAATGTGTACCCGTGGACTCACCTTCGGGCTAATGTCAATTGGTGCTGCCGGCATCTGCGGCGCACAGAATATCGACAGCAAGTTTGACTCATTCCCCACCTACGCCGGCGAGGACCTCGAACTCGCAGTCAGCCCGCAGGGCGTGAAGTTTTCACTCTGGTCGCCTGAAGCTCAGGCCGTAAGGGTTCGTATCTACCCCACCGACCGCAATTCGGCACCCGACGAAATCATCGACATGACCAAGGGTGACAACGGTGTGTGGCGCGCAACGGCTTCAGCCTCCAACGTAGGCAAGTTCTACACCTTCCAGATATTCCACAACGGCAAGTGGCTCGACGAGACCCCCGGCGTGTGGGCCAAGGCTGTAGGCACCAACGGACAGCGTGCCGCCATCATCAACCTCGACTCCACCGACCCCGAAGGCTGGAGCGCCGACAAGGGCCCGAAGGTTGAAAGCATCAACGACGTGGTGCTCTACGAGATGCACCATCGCGATTTCTCAATGCATCCCTCAAGCGGCATCGTGCATAAAGGCAAATTCCTCGCTCTAACCGAGGATGGCACCACTACCCCGCTCGGCGACAAGACAGGTATCGACCACCTCAAGGAACTCGGTGTCACCCACGTGCATATCCTCCCCTCCTACGACTACAACAGCGTTGACGAGGCCAACCTCCCCGCCAACCAGTACAACTGGGGCTACGACCCGTTCAACTACAACGCGCCCGAAGGCTCCTACTCCACCGACCCCGCCAATCCTACCACCCGCATCCGCGAGATGAAAGAGATGATCAAGGCTCTCCACGACGCCGGCATCGGCGTGGTGATGGACGTGGTCTACAACCACACCGCCAACAATGATGACTCCAACTTCTCGCTCACCGCTCCCGGCTACTACTACCGCCACCGTCCCGACGGCTCATACAGCGACGCATCTGGCTGCGGCAACGAGACTGCTTCGGAGCGTCAGCAGATGCGCGACTTCATCGTCAACTCGGTTAAATACTGGGCCGACGAATACCATATCGACGGCTTCCGCTTCGACCTTATGGCTATACACGACACGGAGACCATGAACGAGGTTGCCAAGGAGCTCAAGGAAATCAACCCCTCGATATTTGTCTATGGCGAAGGCTGGACCGCCGGCGACTCTCCCCTGCCCGTTGAGCGCCGCGCCCTCAAGGAGAATGTTGCCAAGATGGAAGGCATCGCAGTGTTCTCCGATGACATCCGCGACGCCATCAAGGGACACTACTCCGATGCCGCCGACCGCGGTTTCGCTACCGGCAAGCCCGGCAACGAAGAGACCGTAAAAATCGGCATCGTGGCTGCCACCGCCCACCCGCAGATTGACTACAGCAAGGGCAACAACTCAAAGTTCGCCTACGCCACATCGCCCTCACAGATAATCAACTACGTGTCGTGTCACGACGACCTCACCCTCACCGACAAACTCGCCAAGTCTATGCCCGACGCAAGCATTGACGACCGTCTGCGCGCTGCCAAACTGGCTCAGACTATCGTATTTACCTCGCAGGGCACACCGTTCATGTTTGCCGGTGAAGAGGTGTTCCGCGACAAGCAAGGCGTCCACAACTCCTACAAGTCGCCCGACTCAATCAACGCTATCGACTGGAATCAGAAGCACACCTATGCCGACCAGTTCAACTACTACAAGGAACTGATACGCCTGCGCAAGGAGCACCCCGCATTCCGCATGCGCACAGCCGACGAGATTGCCCGCAACATCGTGTTTGACAAAGTCAACGAGCCCAACCTCATCAGCTACTCCATCAAAAACAACGCCAACGGCGACGAGTGGAAGGAAATCAAACTCGTGTTCAACGGCAGCGACGACGCCAAAACCGTCAAGGTAGGCAAAGGCGACTGGACCATCATAGCCGAGGACGGCCGCATCAACGCCGACGGTCTCGGCACCACCCGCGGCGGCAACATGACCGTAGCACCCCGCTCCGCCCTAATCCTCGCCCGCACCAAGTAACATCACACACAACGCATCAAAATGGCACACCATCACGGCGTTCCATTTTTTTGTTTGTGGCGGTTTTTAGCGGGTGGAGGTTTGGGATTGTCGCGGGTTTTTATTATATTTGTATTGATAAGTTCAAGTTTTGCTTATAAAATATTTTTCAACTTCTACTTACCCCATTCTGCTTATATCAGATTGCTCTGCGCATGGAAGAGGAAATCAGTAATTCGTCGCTTAATTTTGTCAATCCGTCGGAGATTGAGCTTGGCAACAGTATTGTCGAGTTGTCACGACGGCAGACATGCCTACTGTACAGCGCCCGCTGGAACAGCCGCCGCTACGTACTGAAAACCCTTCGCCCTGAGTATGCAGCCAATCCCGTCTACATCGAGGCCCTGCGCAAGGAATTTGAACTCGGTGTGCGCCTCGATCATCCCGACATCATTCGCGTGGTTGCCTTTGAGGAGATTGCCACGCTCGGCAAGTGCATCGTGATGGAATGGATTGACGGCGAACCGCTCAACAAGTTTCTCTCCACCAGCCCGCCGCACCGCGAACGCCGCGCCATAGCGCTCCGTCTGGCCGAAGCCCTCGCCTACATGCACCGCACAGGCATATCACACCGCGACCTCAAGCCCGACAATATCCTCATAACCCATCGCGGCCACAATGTCAAAATCATCGACTTCGGTCTGGGCGATGCCGACTCGTTCACGAGCCTGAAATCGTCACGCGGCACCCAATCATACGGCGCGCCGGAAACACTGCATGCCGCTTCAGTGGCCGACAGTGCCGCCGACGTCTACTCCTTCGGCAAGATACTGCAACAACTGCTGCCCAAGATACAGTACCGCCGGCTTATAAACCGATGCCTGCAGGTCGACCCGGCCAAGCGCCCGACAATGGACGATGTCGCCTCATCTCTGGCATCAAAAAGACTGCGCAACATATCGCTGGCGCTGCTCGGCGCCGCCATAGCTGCCGGAATCGCGGGACTTATAATCAGCAACCGCCGGCCGGTGTCGACGACACCCCTCGCCGAGATGCCGACGCGTATTGACACCATCTACCTTTCGCAGCCGATTCCCGCCGACAGCTCCGCCGCCATAATGCCGCAGCCTGTGGCCGCTAACAATCCGATTGCGCACCCCGAACCTACAGTCATAAAGCCCGTAGATGACAATCGTCTCGACTCCGTCTTCAAAGTATATATGACAAAATCCGATGCCAACGTGGCGGACGTAAAAGAAAAACTCAGGCAAACAACAAATATCGACGAGGCCAATGACCACATGCAAAAGTATTCCGAGAATATGATTTCAATAGCCGATAAAATGTGCAGCGAACTGCGCACCTTCGGCTACAGCGAATACAACATAAACTCAGCGCGCACAGCCTTGTTCGTCTACATGGGTGACATCGCCAATGAGCTTATCGAGATAGTCCTCAACATCTCCAACAACGAACTATCAGCCGACAAACAATAACCCAAAGACAAGTATAAGCTTTAGCACCTATAAGTTTTAGCACCGCAGAGCAAACAACGAGAGGCCGTGTCTCAATCACGACACGACCTCTCTCGTACTAAAACTAAAACGAAAAAGTATATTATTTTTCAATAAGCAGTTGTTGAGAGCGCACTATACTTCGTTCGTTTCTATTAAGTAGAAGTTGTAAATTATTCAACATCTACTTATGAATCTTCAACTTCTACTTAAAGTTATGGAACTTCTTATTTAGAAGTCGAAGCCGTCGAGGGCGTCGAACATGTCGGCTGCACTGCCCATGGCGTTTTCCATCATTTCAGTTGCGTTGATGGCACCGCCTGCGAGTTCGGCAGCGGCTTCTGAGAACTTGGAAGTAATCTTCGTGTAACGTTTCATCTGGCTCGCGCTCATTTTGCCGCTGCAATTTTCGAGTTTGCGGCTGAGGCTTTCAGCCGACTCCATATAATCGCTCATCTTTGTCATTACCGACATATCGCCCTTGGCAGCCTTCTTGATAAGAGATACATAGTTGTCAACGAAATTCTCATACTCTTTGAGCATATCGTCAACGTCTGACGAAGAAGCTGATGAATCGTCGTCATCCTCAAAGTCAGAGTCGTTGCTGTCATATGAGTCTGAGGAGCTGTCATCGCTGCCTTCATAGTCAGCATAAGATGACTCAGTGTTTTCTGTTTTGTCACCCTTTGCATCGGCTGAAGAATCGTCGGATTTCGAGCCACAAGAGGTCATTGCTACTAATGCTACTGCTACGGTTAAGAATTTAAGTTTCATAATAATATTATTAAAATGTTAGAAAAAATGATTGGTAATGCGGATTGAATATCGGAGGAAATCACTCGTCGTTGGGGTCGAGGATGCGGTATGTCACTCCGGTGCGCGTGCCTGCCACGTAGGTGTGGACAAGTTCGCTGCCGGCCCGCATCACTTTGCTGAAAAATGCGGGTGCATTCTGGGTCAACGAGGCAAACTCCACCACGTCGCCCACACGGAGCTTGGCATTTCGCGACACCTCTACCTCGAACTCTGCCGCCGAGATGCGTTTCAACACGCACACACGGTCGGGAGTCCAACGCAGTTCTACCTTACCATTGACGGGAATCTCCTTGAAACTAATGGTCCCGCCGAAGTAATTGCCCGACTGCGTCGTCGTGTCCTCAGCATTGAAGTTCTCTATGAAATCCTCAATATCACGGTAACCGACGAACCCGGCGAGTATGCAGAGCGTGAAACGCTCGGGATTGTAGGCAGTGCCCACATCCTTCACGTAACCCCATATACGTTTGAGCGTAGTAGGCGAAATCGGCTGCTTCACCGCGTTGAGTATTGTCTGAGAGAGGAAATCGAAATCAGCCGGGGAAACAATGCGGCGATTTACCACATTCTCTACCTCCGAGCGTAATATTGCGATTATTTCCTGGGAATATTTTGTTTTTCTTTCGGCCATGCTGAGCTAAAGTGAATTATTTTTTGCAAATATAAATTTATTCTGCGTCACCACTTCGTTCCATCTTGTTCCAATTTAATCCACAGACCGAAAAATGTTGCATTTTTTGCATATTTTCGGCATTAGCAAACAATAATTAAAAAATATTTGGCGATACCGAAAATATTCATTAAATTTGCAGTCGCTTTTTAGCATCCCGTGTGATGGGAAATTAAGGAGCAAAACTTAATTTTGAGTAACACAATTAATAAAAAACAACAATGCAAGTATTCAAACTCGCTGCCGAGCCCCGTACTGACCTCGGCAAGAAAGCTGCAAAAACTCTCCGCAGCGAAGGTAAAATTCCCGTAGTGCTCAATGGCGGCACAATCGTTGATCTCCCCTACAACGGCACTCTCAACGCCGGCGAAAAGCTGGTTGAAATCGAGAATGGCAAAGGTATGATCACAACTGACCTCACCGTTACCAACGAAGGCGTTCGCAAACTCGTCTACACTCCCGACATCTTCGCAGTAGAGCTCGATTATAACGGCACTAAGAAAATGGCCGTGCTCAAAGAAATCCAGTTCCACCCCGTGAAGGATACCATCCTCCACATGGACTTCCTCGAAGTAAACGACACCAAGCCCGTAGTAGTGGAAGTGCCCGTGAAGCTCGAAGGTCACGCAGAAGGTGTGAAAGCCGGTGGTAAGTTGAGCCTCGCTATGAAGAAACTCAAAGTTCGCGCCATCTACACTCAGATTCCCGAACGTCTCGTTATCAACGTTGACAACCTCGGTCTCGGTAAAACTCTCCAGGTTGGCGAACTCAGCTTCGAAGGTCTCGAACTCGTTAACGCCAAGAACGCTGTCGTTTGTGCCGTTCAGCTCACCCGTGCCGCACGTGGTGCTCAGGCCAACGCCGGTAAATAATAACCGACTCTTAGATGAAATATCTTATAGTAGGACTGGGTAATATCGGTGACGAATACCGCAATACCCGCCACAACATAGGATTTAAAGTATTGGACGCCTTAGCCGAGGTGTCCAATACTTCTTTTACGACAGAACGATACGGCGACGTGGCTCAGTGCAGGCTCAAGAACAAACAGCTCGTGCTGCTCAAGCCATCGACCTACATGAATTTGTCGGGCAACGCCGTGCGCTACTGGAAAGAGAAAGAGAAAATCGAACTGGAAAACATTCTCGTCATCGTCGACGACCTTGCCCTCCCCTTCGGTGCCATACGCCTCAAAGGCTCAGGCTCCGACGCCGGCCACAACGGGTTGAAGAACATAGCCCAGATGCTCGGCACGCAGGCCTATCCGCGCCTGCGGTTCGGCATAGGCAGCGACTTCCCCCGCGGTTGCCAGATTGACTACGTGCTGGGCAACTTCACCCTCGACGAACGACAGAAACTGCCCACCCGCATCGACGTAGCCGTCGATGCCATCAAAGCCTTCGTGCTCTCCGGGCTACAGTTCGCAATGTGCAACTTCAATAACAAGTAGACCTCATGGCCAAGAGCGAAGAACGCATTGACAAATGGCTCTGGGCGATGCGCATATTCAAGACGCGCACCGTCGCCACCGACTCCTGCAAGAAGGGACGCGTCAGCGTAGGGCCTACAGCCGACAGCTCCGTCGTAGTAAAACCGTCGCGACTCATCAAGGTCGACGACATAGTGCACGTGCGCAAGCCGCCGGTCACCTACTCGTTTCGCGTCAAGGCTCTCACCGAGAACCGGCTCGGCGCCCGCCTCGTGCCCGATTACATGGAGAATATCACTCCGCAGGCACAGTATGACCTGCTCGATGTGGTCAAGATTTCCGGCTTCATAGACCGCCGCAAGGGACTCGGACGCCCCACCAAGCGTGAGGGCCGCGACCTTGCCCGCTTTGCCGAGACGGTCAACGACGGCTGGGACTTCGACGACAGCATGCTCGACGATGACGACAGCGACAACCGCTACAATTTCGACTTAGACGAGGAGGATTTCAGCTGATTCCCGCCCACCGGGCCGACTCTCCCCGTTGTGTGGAACTAACACACTATCTTAGTGTGGATTAACGCATCTGAGCGTGTAAGCCACACGTTGCTTAATCACCAAACGCTTATAATACACATGATACAACCCCGCAAGCTACGAGCCGATGACGAGATAATCGACATCATCAACGACGACTACACCATACTGCCGCTTCTCAGCCGTTTCTCCATACCCCTTGGAGTAGGCAACGAGACGCTCGCCCGCGTATGCAGCCGCTACGGCATTGATGTTGACGCTCTGCTGCTGATGCTCAATTACATACGCACCGGCATCATCGACTCGCAAGCAATCGGGAAAGTATCGCCGGTTGAAGTGGTCGCGTTTCTGAAAAACTCCCACGACTATTTCATCAACTACAAGTTCGCGCACATACGCAAGAACCTCATCGCGGCTCTCGACCTTGAGCCCAATATCTCCAACAAGCTGATACTCGACTTTTACGACACGTTCGTAAAGAAAGTGCAGGAGCACTTCAACCACGAGGAGGAGACGGTGTTCCCCTACATCGACGCACTCATGTCAGGACGCGCCACAAGTTACTCCATCGACACCTTCCGCCGCCATCACGAAGAGGTGGGCGACGCGCTCACCGAGCTTAAGAACATCATACTGCGCTACTACCGCACCACGGCGCCCAATCTTATGTATGACGTTCTCGTCGACATATACAACTGCGAGGAGGACCTCGCGTCGCACTCCGACATCGAGAACAATCTGCTCATACCCATGGTGCTTGACATCGAAAACCGCATGGCGAAATGAGGCATATCAACATCATACTCTGCACCCCCTCGCCCATAGAGTTCAACGGGCTATGCACCGTGCTGCGCAACGCACTGCGCATGTCGGTCAGTTTCCGCGCTGTTGAGCCTGCGACGCTCGAAGCCGCCGACACCCTTCCCGCGAATGCCGACCTGCTGATATGTGATCCCGTGGCCGTCAGCCGGACAGCGCTGTCACTGCTGCGCAGCGCCTGCCCCAAACTTAAAATCGTACTCCTCTACCACACAGCTCTCCCGCAGGACTACGTACGCGAATATGACGCCGCCATCTCAATCTACGACAGCGAAGCCACCATAGAGCAAACTGTAACATCGCTCTTTGCATCGCGCAAGTCATCGGACAGCGCCTCGGAACTCACCCAGCGCGAGAAAGAAATCATCATCGGCGTAGTAAAAGGATTGTCAAACAAAGAGATAGCGGCCAACATCAACGTATCGGTCAACACCGTAATGACCCACCGCCGCAACATTGCCGCCAAACTCCAAATCCACTCCGCCGCCGGCCTTACAGTCTACGCCCTGATGAGCAACCTCATCACCCTCGACCAACTCTCGGAATAGCAGAGTACGGGAGAGTAAGAAACTCGGTTGTATAACAGCTGTACAGGAGCTTTAACAAGAGCACAGGAGGGCGACAGTAACTACTGATGTTACTTTTATCAGTAGAACTGCAGCTTTGAAATTACTTGGGACTCTTGATTATTTTTACGAGCGGTAAGTTTTTTTGAGCCGTAGGAGGAAGAGTGGATAGCCTCATAGGGAGGCATAGAATTCCTGACGGAGGGCGGGATCGGTGGCGAAGATGCCGTTGTAGTCGGTGGTAGTGGTCACTGACTGCTGCTTTTCAACGCCGCGCATCTTCATGCAGAGATGCTGGCCGGTGCAATGTGCTATGACTCCTTTGGCCGACAGGATGTCGCGAAGCTCGGAACATACCTGCTCGGTGAGACGTTCCTGCACCTGGAGTCGACGGGCAAACATGTCGACTATGCGCGCTACTTTGCTGAGTCCTATTATCTTACCGTCGGGAATATAACCGATGGAAATGGTGCCGAAGAACGGCAGGATATGATGCTCGCAGAAGGAATAGAACTCGATGTCGCGCACTATTATCATGCGCGAGCCTTCGTGGCTGAACACCGCGCCGTTGACTATCTCGGATACGTTTTTGCGATAGCCCTGCGTAGCATATACGAGAGCTTTGGCCGCGCGCACAGGTGTCTTTAAAAGGCCCTCGCGGTCGGTATCCTCCCCTATCAGTTCAATGATTGCACGGTAGTGTTCGGCAATCTTACGCACTGTTTCCTCGTTGACCTCAGTGGCCCGGGGAGCTTGGTTTTCGCTTTTGGTTTCTGTATCGTTTATATTGTCAGGGGTGTCTTTGACCATCTGCTTGTTTAATTAGATATCAATTGACTGTGTTGATGCGATCACGCACCACGGTTATTTCGGCACGGTAGGCGGGGAATGCTTTTTTGAGCTGTGCGGCGAGTTCCTCAGCCTCGGCTTTGGAGCGGCAGTCGCCTACACGCAATCGCCAGTAGGGGGAGTCATAGATAACGTAAGTGGCGAGTTCGGGGAATGCGCCTGAGATGGCACGTTCCTTTGACCGCGCCTCGTTCTTGGCCGTGCGCGCGTTGTTGTCGGAATACACCTGCACTCGGTATCCTCCCGCTTTCTTCACTTTGCCTGATGCGGCGGCCTTGGCCGGTTGCTCGGCAGCCACGCTGTCGGTAGCGGCGCTTGCTTTGAGCAGGCGCAGTTCGAGCGCAGCGGGGTGTGTCACCGTTATCACGCCGGAGTTGTTGATGGTGGCTGTGATTGACGGTTGGTCCGATGATGTCGAGGCGGGTGACTGGGCGAAGGCACTGACGGCAGTCAGCAGCGTCGCGATGCCCAACGGCAGGTAAAAGAGTTTCTTCGACATAAAACTGTGGTTCGGGGGATTGAGAGTGTGGAGTGTAAGTAGATGAAGAGAGTAAAAATAGAAAATAGCAATGCCGGGGCTACGGAGTGTCATGACGCCGCAACGCCGACATTGCCTGTTTTTATACGGGGGTTGGTCCGCGGAAAGTTTTCCTTGAATCAGAGTCGCTTCAGAGGGCGCTGATTAGAAAGCTTTCACGATACCCATGAATGACTCAGCGTCGAGTGAAGCACCACCGATGAGACCGCCGTCAACGTTGGGTTTGGCGAAGAGCTGGGGAGCGTTGCTGGGCTTGCAGCTGCCACCGTAGAGGATTGAAGTGTTTTCAGCCACTTCGTTGCCATACTTGTCAGCGATGACTTTGCGGATGAAGGCGTGCATTTCCTCAGCCTGGTCGTCGGTAGCGGTTTTGCCTGTACCGATAGCCCAAACGGGTTCGTAAGCGAGGATAAGTTTTGAGAAGTCCTCAGCGCTCATTTCGAAGAGAGCGTCTTCGATCTGTTTCTTAACTACGTCGAGGTAAGTACCGTTTTCGCGTTCTTCGAGCACTTCACCGATGCAGAAAATCGGAGTGAGGTTGTTGTCGAGGGCGAGAGCTACTTTTTCTTTGAGAATCTCAGAAGTTTCGCCGTAATACTGACGACGCTCAGAGTGACCGAGGATAACGTAAGTTGCACCTGTTGAAGCTACCATAGCGGCAGAAACTTCGCCGGTGTAGGCACCTGACTTGTGGTCAGCGCAGTTTTCAGCACCGAGACCGAGCTTGGCAGAATCGATAACAGCGTTAACCGATGCGAGGTGAGTGAAAGGAACGGCGATGATTACATCACAGTTGGGAGTAAAACCTTTGAGGGCTTCATTTACATCTTTTGCAAGACCAACACCTTCGGCAAGAGTGGTATTCATTTTCCAGTTGCCGGCTACAATGTTCTTTCTCATTTCTTTAATATTTTAAATATATTTGAAAATTTTATTCGTTACCTTTTGGAGAGTCGGCGGCTGCGTCATCAGCACCCGCTTCGGGGCTGTCAGTAACCGTTTCGGAGCAATCCGCAGCGGCTTCGGCACTTTCGGCTTCGGCGGTTTCGCTGCCGTCGCCTTCGGCGTCGCCACTTTCCGACTGCAAAGTTAATTGTTTTTTTTGTTTTTTGGGCAATAATCTCACTATGAATTCCTGCGTCAGAGCTATTATGAGCAGAAGCGTGGCGACTACGATGGTTATTACAATGAAATAACGGCTGTCGTCGATGTGAATATCGTCAATCGACATGGTGCCGTTGCCGAGAGCGTCGACAGTGCGGAAATCGAAAGCCGAGAGGGTGCGTTTCCACTGAATGACGCCATCACGCAGGCTCACCATGGCCATGCCGCCGCGTGCAAGCTGCTTGAGGGAAGTGTCCTCGGCGATGTAGCAGGGATAATCGGCCATCGACATGTCAATCCAGCTCTCTATACCCTCGGGGGTGGCGGCGATAAGTGCCGCCATCGAACCGCCGGCGCGGTTGACGGCCTTGCTCATCTCGTTGATGGCGTAGGTGTAGGCTATGTCGACACGGTTGGTCTCGGGGATTACGAGCACGAGCATGTCGCCTTCGTCGGTCAGCGCATAGTCGGTCACGTCATCGCCGTCAACATCGTAGATTGAAAATCCGGCCTCATCAATCCCGGCATGGGACTGTTCGGCACGGCGCACGAACGTCCAGGTAGAGTCGGGGAGCTCGTCGACCGAAAATTCACGTTGCTCGCCGTCGCGCTCATACACCATCATGATTGCCTCATCGTCGTCACCCTCCCCTGTCAGCGCGGCATAGAGATCGGTACCAACGGGATAGGGACGGAAATCAATCATCGGCTGTATGTTATAGCCGTAAAGACTTATCACGAGGGTGTAGACAAGCAGCACAGCAACCACAATCCACTGAATGGCGGGGCGATAGACACCGCGACGCAGCGTGCGGTTATAGCGGCAGAGGTAGGCAAGCGCCAGCACTATGAACACGTTCTTCCAGAAGGTGGCGGCATTGGAGATTTTCCACATATCGCCGAAGCAACCGCAGTCGTCCACCGGGTCGGCTATCCACAGATAGGCAGTAAGCGGCAACATGAATGCCATCATCAGCATGAGCAGCCACGGAGCCATGCGCTTGAAGCAGCCTGCAAGCAGCAGGAATCCGAGTATAAACTCATAGACCGACAGGCCGATAGCAATCACGAGAGTGATGGTGCGCGGCTGCATTATGTTCCATACCGCGAAGTAGTCCTCAATCTTGAAGATAAAGCCCCACGGGTCAATGGCCTTGGAAATGCCGGAGATAATGAACAGCGCACCTGCTACAATACGCAGCAACGCCGCGGCATAAGGATTATACCGGGCGTAGGGATTGTATTTCTTAATGAAGCTACTGACGTTCATTATTGCTGCTCTGACTCCTCGGTCAGCTTGATGATTCCGAACACGGCGTAGTTGATGATATCCATATAGTTGGCGTCGATACCCTCTGACACTACGGTCTGGCCGTGGTTGTTCTCTATCTCCTTAGTGCGCATGAGTTTGGTGAGGATAAGATCGGTGTATGACGACACTCTCATCAGGCGCCAGGCCTCGTCGTAGTCGTGGTTTTTGGCAAGCATGAGGGTGTATGTCGCATCCATATACTTGTCATACAACGCAATAGCTTCGTCGGCAGTAATATCCTTGGTATCGGAATATCCTTTTTCGAGCTGTATCAGCCCTATGATGCCGTAGTTGACCATTGCTACAAACTCGGGGAGGATGCCCTCTCCTACCCACGACTCCCCTTTCACTTCGAGGGAGCGTACGCGGTTGGCCTTGATGTAAATCTGGTCGGTAATCGATTGCGGACGCATCAGGCGCCACGATGCGCCGTAGTCCTTTAACTTAGCGGTAAAGACTTTGCGGCAGAGCGCAATGGCGCTTCCAAACTGCGCCGCGGTCTTATTCATATCATGCATTGTTCTTGAACATTTCTTTAATTGAACCGATTGAGCTCAACACGCCCGAAGCTTCATAGGGGATGTAGATAGTCTTGTTGTCCTTGCCCGATACCATCTCGTTGAGAGTCTCGATATACTTGACTGCGAGCAGATAGGTGGCGGGGTCGGTCTTGGTGGAGGTGATAGCCTGGGCGATGCGCTCTATAGCCTTTGCCTCGGCCTCAGCCTGGAGCACCTTGGCGCGCGATTCACCCTCGGCACGTAGTATCTCCGACTGCTTGATAGCCTCGGCTGCATTGATTTTAGACTCTTTCTCACCCTCCGAACGAAGGATAAGAGATTTCTTCTCACCCTCGGCATTGAGGATTTCGGCACGACGGTTACGCTCGGCCTGCATCTGTTTCTCCATGGCTTCGCGCACGCTTTCGGGAGGTGTGATGTCCTGAAGCTCTACGCGGTTTACTTTCACGCCCCACTTGTTGGTGGCGTCGTCGAGGATTGCCTGCAGCTTGGAGTTAATGGTATCGCGCGAGGTAAGGGTTTCGTCTAGTTCGAGTTCGCCAATGACGTTGCGGAGCGATGTCTGGGTCAGTTTCTCGATAGCGTTGGGGAGGTTGTCAATCTCGTAGACGCTCTTCTTGGCATCTACAATCTGGAAGTAGAGAAGGGCGTTGATTTCGGTGGTCACGTTATCCTTTGTGATGACCTGCTGCGAGGGGAAGTCATACACCTGCTCGCGGAGGTCGATAATCTTGGTGGTGGAGAGTCGCGCGATGTAGCGTCCGTTGGGCAGACGGTCCATGATGCGGGTATAGATTGTCTTGGGACGGTCAATGAAGGGGATGATGAGGTTAAGACCTGCGGGGAGGGTGCTGTGATACTTGCCGAGACGCTCAATGACGCGGGTCTCCGACTGTGGCACTACTTTCACTCCTGCCAGAATGACAGCTATCACTATCAGCACGAGCACTCCGATGAAGATTAATGTTTCCATAATTAATTATTATAAACGGGTTGGTTAAATGCGGGTTGGTTATTGCTATGGGCGGGTTGGTTGGTTATTGCTATCTCAAGCTATTTTACGCTATCTTACGCTATTTTACGCAACGCAAGCGTTGCTTGCCTCGGACAGACATTTTGGCGCGCGGGCTTAAGGCCTTAGTAACTATTGGCGCGCGGGGCTGCGGGCTTTAGCGCTTGGGACGGACCTTTATCACTATGCTGTCGTAGGAGAGCACTTCTACCGTTTCCCCTTTAAGCACGGGGCAGTAGCAGGCGTCGGTGACTGCGAGCCAGTTGTCGCCGTCGACCTTTACGCGGCCCTGACGGCCATCGGGATATATCGGCTCGGTGACGATGCCTGTGCGGCCGATTATGGCGTCCATGTTGGAACGCTGGTCGCGATGGTCGGGCTTATTGAGCTTGTAGCGGCGTATGACGGGCGCGAGTATAATAAACGAGCCGACAGCTCCGACGCAGGCCACGATAAACTGGGTCACGATGGCGTCGGCACCAATCACGGCAGGGATGATGGCAAGCACGCAACCCAAGGCCAGACAGAGTGCGGCAACCGTTCCGGAAAGCACTTCTATTATCAGCAATACTATAGCGCAAACAAGCCATATAAGCCAAGGTGTCATAAGCAATGATTTTAACGGTGATTATTCACACAAATATATATATTTAATTTAACATCTGCAATACCGCGCGGGCAAGATTCTATAATAGTTGTCTTGAAAAAGAAGGAGTCTCACGCCGTGAGTTGGCGCGAGACTCCCTTGTTATCTGTTGGAATGTCACAAAATCAATCCGGCTGTCGGACCTGAGTTGCGACACCCTCAATGTCAACAGAAGTGGATTAGTATTCTTCAGAGAAACGGTTGAGGTTTTCCTCGTCCTGGAGGTTGTAGTAGCAGTTGCGGAGGAGTGAACGTGCATCGTGCATGTTGTCGGGGTCGAGAGCGTAAGCCTTTTCAAGATAAGTGGTTGCTTCCTTGAAGATGGGGTTTACTTCGTTGACACGACGTTCGTTGTACTGAGCAACGGGGAGCTGGGAAATCTCATCGTCAAGACGGAATGCCTTGTTGCAGAGCAGACGGCCGTACTGCAGAAGAGCGTGAGCGTTCTCGGGGTCGAGGTCGATAGCCTTCTTGTAGTTGACCATTGCCTGGTCGGGATTTTCCTGTGCGTCGTTGAGCACGCCGAGCACGTAGTAGAGCTGCGCGTTGTTGGGGTCCTTGGTGATGTAGCCCTCAAGCATACTCTGCGCTTCGGCAAACTGCTTCTTTGAAATCTTGTTGTTGATGATGTAACCGATGTAAGCGTTGTCCTCAGCGCCATAGAGAGGATAAGCAAGCTCAGCGTAGTAAGCCATCTTCTCGGGGTCGCGGTCGAGGTTGTAGACTACTGCGATAGCATAGTCATAAACGTTTTTCTTGTCGTAGCCCTTTGCGATAGCGTTGTCAAATGCTTTGAGAGCATCTTCGAGCTGGTTGGACTGCCATGCTGCGAGCGCCATGTTGTAGTAGATGTCGCTGGCTGTAGAGTCGGGCAATGCAGCGGGAGCATTGGCACCGAGCACGGGATTTGAGGGTACGTTGACATACATTTCCCATGCCTTGTAGGCTTCGGGGTATGCACCTACGCCCCACAGGTTGATACCGGCCTTGTTGAGGTCCTGATAGTGGCCTTTGATGAGGTTGACGGCGTCCTTGGAGTATTTGGTTTTGATTTTACCCTTTGAGTCGGGCACTGAGTCAAACTTGATAGCGTTGGTAAGATAGTCAAATGAGTTGATAAGTGCATTGGCCGAAGCTTTCTCGTCAACGCCTTTACCCATTTTCTTCATCACCTCCTGGTTGTCGTAGTATTCCATACCACCCTTACCGGCCACGAACCATACGTAGGACTGTTCGGCGGTTTCGGGATCGGTGAAAGCGGGTTTGAGTTTATCCAGCTTGGAGGGATACTGATCGGCTGCCGATTTCAGTTCGCGTTCTACCTCTTTCACTAAGGTGTTCTGTGCCATAGCCGTGAATCCGGCGAAAAGGCAAATACCCAAAACGGTTATCTTTTTCATGATTTTATAAAATGTAAGAATTATTTGTTTTGATGTAAGTTTAACGATAATAAATTATGTAGCGACAATAAATTATGTAGCGATTGTTGCTGTCCCTCAGAGATTGCTCTCCAAATAATTTTGCTAAAGTTAAACAACAATACCTAATAAACAAAATTTAAACTAAAAATTTTCCAAAAAGGATAAAAATATCAGCCTTTGGAGGAAGGTTTTTAAACAAGCCCCGGCTACCGTTCCGGCTATCCGGAGGGGTTGACCGGGGCTTGGAAAATTTTATTTATATTAGAGTATGTTATCGATATTCATCCGGGGGGATTACTGCTCGTCGTCAGCCTCTTCGGCTACGTCATCGACTTCGTCGATTACCTCTTCGTCAATCACTTCGTTGACTGACTCGTCGGCCTCGAGCACTTCGGCGTTGGCGTCGATTGCCTCAGCTTCCTCCTCGGGGTCAGCGTCGACGCAGCATACCGATGCTATCTCGTCGCCTCGCTTGTCGAGGTTGATAAGGCGCACACCCTGGGTGGCACGGCCCATGACACGAATGTCGGTAACGTGGAGTCGCAGTGTGATACCCGACTTGTTGATGATGACGAGGTCGTTTTCGTCGCTCACGCTCTTGAGAGCCACGAGGTGACCGGTCTTTTCGGTGACGTTGATTGTCTTGACACCCTTACCGCCACGGTTGGTGACGCGGTAGTCGTCGAGGAGCGAACGCTTGCCGTAGCCCTTCTCGGAGATTACCATGACATTATTGGTGGTGTCCGCTGTCATACATATCATGCCGATTACCTCGTCGGTGGGGTCGGCATCGAGGGTCATACCTCTCACACCGGTGCTGACGCGGCCCATGCATCTCACTTTCGATTCGTGGAAACGGATGGCGCGGCCATTGCGGTTGGCCATCAATATCTCAGAATTGCCGTCGGTGAGGTCAACACCAATCACCTGGTCGCCTTCGCGGATAACGATTGCCTTCTTACCCTTGATATTGATGCGCGCATACTCGGCGAGCGATGTTTTCTTGATGACACCGTTGCGGGTAGCGAACACGAGGTAGTGGCTGTCGACATACTCCTTGTCGTCGAGCTGCTTGCAGCTGATGAATGCGTTGACTGCATCGCCCGGCTCGATGTTGAGCAGATTCTGGATTGCGCGGCCCTTCGTATTCTTGGCACCCTCGGGAAGTTCGTAGACCTTGAGCTTGTACACGAGGCCTTTGCGGGTGAAGAAGAGCATATTGGAGTGCATCGAAGCGAGATAGATATGCTCGATAAAGTCCTCTTCGCGGGCTTTGCTGCCGCGTGAACCCACACCGCCGCGGTTCTGCGCGCGGAATTCGCTGAGCGGGGTTCGCTTGATATAGCCGAGGTGGGATATGGTGATAATCATATCGTCGTCGGCATAGAAATCCTCGGCGTTAAATTCGCCTGCGGTGTAGTCGATTTCGGTGCGGCGTTCGTCGCCGTAGAGGTCGCGTATCTCGATGAGTTCCGACTTGATGAGCTCGCGGCACACGTGGTCGTCGTTGAGGATGAGTTCGAGGTCGGCGATAGTTTTCTGCAGCTCGTTGTAACGCTCGCGCAGTTTGTCCTGCTCCAGTCCTGAGAGCTGTTTGAGTCGCATCTCGACGATGGCCGATGTCTGCGCGTCGGTGAGGTCGAAACGCTCGGCGAGGGTTGACTTCGCTTCCTCTACAGTGGCCGATGCGCGGATTATGCGTATCACTTCGTCGATATTCTGCGAGGCTATAATCAAGCCTTCGATGATGTGGGCCTGACGGCGCGCCTCGGCAAGGTCAAACTTGGTGCGGCGTATCACCACTTCGTGACGGTGGTCGATGAATGCCTGAAGCAGTTCCTTGAGATTGAGGAGCTTGGGACGACCGCCCACGAGGGCTACGTTGTTGACCGAGAACGATGCCTGCAACTGCGACATCTTATAGAGCTTGTTGAGGACGACATTGGCGTTGGCGTCGCTCTTGAGCTTGATGACGATGCGCATACCCTCGATGCTACTTTCATCGGAGAGGTCGGCGATACCGTCGATTTTCTTTTCGTTGACGAGCTCGGCGATATACTTTACGAGTTCGGCTTTGTTGACGCCGTAAGGTATCTCGGTGACGATGATATTCTCATGCTCGTGCTCCGACTCGATTTCGACCTTAGAACGGATTACGATGCGGCCGCGGCCGGTCTCGAAAGCATCCTTCACACCGCTGTAGCCGTAGATGATACCGCCGGTGGGGAAGTCGGGAGCCGAGATGTGGTGCATCAGCTCGGGGATTGTAAGCTCGGGGTTGTCGATGAGCGCCACGCAGGCGTTGATTGACTCGGTAAGGTTGTGAGGCGGCATGTTGGTTGCCATACCTACGGCGATACCGGAGGCACCGTTGACGAGCAGGTTGGGGATACGGGTGGGAAGCACTACGGGCTCTTTGCGGGAGTTATCGTAGGTAGGCTGGAAATCGACAGTATCTTTGTCAATGTCGGCAAGCATCTCCTCACCCATCTTCTTGAGTCGCACCTCGGTGTAACGCATGGCGGCTGCGGAGTCGCCGTCGACCGAACCGAAGTTACCCTGACCGTCGACAAGGAGGTAGCGCAGTGACCAGGGCTGTGCCATACGCACTACGGTGCCATATATTGAGGAGTCGCCGTGGGGGTGATACTTACCCATTACCTCACCCACACAGTTGGCTGACTTCTTATAAGCGTGATTTGAGGTGTTGCCCATTTCGTTCATACCGAAGAGCACGCGGCGGTGCACCGGCTTGAGTCCGTCCCTGACATCGGGAAGAGCACGCGACACTATCACCGACATTGAGTAGTCGATATAGGCCGATTTCATCTCGGTTTCGATATTAATCTTTAAAATCCTATCTTCTTCCAACATTGTTTATATAATGATTAATGTTTTTGTCCATAAATTATCATACAAAGATAATGATTTTTGCCGACAATATTGTAATTTTGGCTTGCCGAATTTGAACCTACCCGTTAAATAAATGTTAATTTTATAAACTAATTTCAAATTCGACATATATTTAACCACATGCCAACGTTAATTAACTGTTATGAGATGCCGAAACGATATTTTTGGCACAGTTATTGCTACAATATTCATCAAAATTATCAGTAACTTTTCAGCTCATACCTATTAGTTAGTTTTTCTAAAGCAAAACAGAAATATCAATATATGGAAATTAATTTCTCCAACGATTTCAGGACAGCCCTCGACAATTCACGCAACGAGGCTGTAAGGCACAACAGCTCGATGGTAATGCCCTCGCACCTGTTGCTCGCCTTGATTTCCGATCCCAACTCCCGTGTCAGCTCCATCATAGAGAAGCTGGCGCGCGACGTATCGGTGTATCAGCTCCAGCAGGAGCTCGACAACGCCCTCTTCGAGACGGCAGTGCATGACAGCGACGACATCACCATCTCCGACCTCGCCAACCGCCTGGTAAAACTCTCGGTGCTTGAGGCCCGCAACCTCAAGAGCAACGTGGTAGATGTGGAACATATACTTATGGCTATCTTCCACAACTCGGAGGTGCAGCAGCAGGAGTTCATCAAACCGTTCCTGCGCGCCGGCGTCACCTACGATGCACTCGTCAAAGCTATCTCCAACAAGGCCGACGCTCCACAGGCGGGAGCGGGCACGTCGGACGACGATGATGACGACGAGGACGAGGACTTCGCTCCGGGTCAGGGTGGCGGCAGCAGCCGTCCCTCACAGGGCAGCACTTCGCGCCCCCAGTCAAAGTCAAACACCGGCGACACTCCGGCCCTCGACAAGTTTGGCAACGACATGACCAAACTCGCCGAGTCGGGCAAACTCGACCCTGTCATCGGCCGCGACACTGAGATAGAGCGCCTGGCGCAGATTCTTTCACGCCGCAAGAAGAACAACCCCGTGCTCATCGGCGAACCCGGCGTAGGTAAGTCGGCCATCGTCGAGGGTCTCGCTCTGCGCATCGTGCAGCGCAAGGTGTCGCGCATCCTCTTTGACAAACGCGTCATCTCGCTCGACATGGCTTCGCTCGTAGCGGGCACGAAATATCGCGGCCAGTTTGAGGAACGCCTCAAATCGGTGCTCAACGAACTCGCCAAGAACGACAACATCATACTCTTCATCGACGAGCTTCACACCATCGTCGGCGCCGGAAACGCCGCCGGCTCGATGGACGCAGCCAACCTGCTCAAACCCGCGCTTGCCCGCGGCGAGATACAGTGCATCGGCGCTACCACGCTCGACGAGTACCGCAAGAATATCGAGAAGGACGGCGCGCTCGAACGCCGTTTCCAGAAAGTCACCGTGGAGCCCACAAGCGCCGAGGAGACTCTCACCATACTCCGCAGCATCAAGGATAAATATGAGTCACACCACAACGTGACCTATACCCCCGAAGCTATCGAAGCATGCGTATCGCTCACCGAGCGCTACGTTTCCGACCGCAATTTCCCCGATAAGGCTATCGACGCCATGGACGAAGCGGGTTCGCGCGTTCATGTGACCAACATCGCCGTGCCCGAGGAAATCGAAGCCATCGAGCAGCAGATTGTAGAGGCCGGCCAGTCGAAACTCAAAGCGGCTCAGTCACAGAACTTCGAGAAAGCCGCCGCCTACCGCGACGCCGAGCAGCAGCTCCGCAAGCAGCTCGAGGAGGCCAAGCAGCGCTGGCAGGAGCATCTTGAAGAGCACCGCGAGACGGTCGACGAGGAGAAAGTGGCCGAAGTGGTGGCCATGATGACCGGCGTACCCGTGCAGCGCGTGGCTCAGGCCGAGGGTGCCCGTCTCAAAGCCATGGCGCCGCAGCTCAAAGATGAAATCATCGGTCAGGACAAGGCTATCGAGAAGATTGTGAAGGCTATACAGCGCAACCGCGTAGGCCTGAAGGACCCCAACAAGCCCATCGGCACGTTCCTGTTCCTCGGACCTACAGGCGTCGGTAAAACCCACCTCGCCAAGAAACTCGCTGAATACCTCTTTGACTCGGCCGACACGCTGATTCGTATCGACATGAGCGAATACATGGAAAAATTCACCGTGTCACGTCTCGTCGGAGCGCCTCCGGGATACGTTGGTTACGAGGAGGGTGGTCAGCTCACCGAGAAAGTGCGCCGTCGCCCCTACTCCGTTGTGCTCCTCGACGAAATCGAGAAAGCCCACCCCGACGTGTTCAACCTCCTGCTTCAGGTACTCGACGAAGGACGTCTGACCGACTCTCTCGGCCGCAAGATTGACTTCAAGAACACGCTGATAATCATGACGTCGAACATCGGCAGCCGCCAGCTCAAGGACTTCGGTTCGGGCGTAGGTTTCGCCACCCGTTCCGACGAGAAGGAGAAGAGCTACGAGCACGGAGTAATCCAGAAAGCGCTCAACAAGGCTTTCGCTCCCGAGTTCCTCAACCGTATCGACGACATCATCATGTTTGACTCCCTCGACAAGGACGCCATCTACAAGATTATCGACATCGAGCTTGCAGGCTTCTACAAGCGCATCGACACTCTGGGCTACAAACTCGAAATCACCGAGCGCGCCAAGAGCTTCATCGCCGACAAGGGCTACGACCGCGAATACGGCGCACGCCCCCTCAAACGCGCCATCCAGAAGTATCTTGAGGACGGACTCGCCGAACTGATTATCGACGCAACCATCAATCCCGGCGACACCATCGTGGCCGACCTCAACGACGAAGGCAACGACATAGTGACCCGCATCCTTCCCGCCACTCCCCTCCTTCCCTCCGACGACAAGGATAACGACACTCCCGCCTCAACCGATGACAAATAGTCCGCACCTGCCCGGTGACTGAAAATTTGTCAGTTGTTTTAACAATATTTTGGAAAAAATGTCACTCTTTCGGGAGTGGCTTTTTTTTTGCAGTTGTTATAAATAGTGTGCGGAGGCAAGCCGATGAATCATTTTATACTTCTACTTGACAGTGCCTCCGCCCTATGATTTGTAAGAAACTTAAAACTAAATATTACTATGCAAAAAGGAACTATTGGGGTAACTACCGAGAATATTTTCCCCGTTATCAAAAAATTTCTCTACAGTGACCACGAAATTTTTCTTCGCGAACTTGTATCAAATGCCGTTGACGCGACCCAGAAGCTGAAAACACTTTCGTCGTTCGGCGAATACAAAGGTGAGCTCGGCGACATGAACGTGCGCGTCACCATCGACAAGGAGGCCGGCACACTGACTGTCTCCGACCACGGTATCGGCATGACAGCCGAGGATATCGAGAAGTACATCAACCAGATTGCGTTCTCAGGCGCCGAAGAGTTCCTCAAAAAATATAAAGATACCGCCAACGCCATTATCGGCCACTTCGGTCTCGGTTTCTACTCGGCGTTCATGGTAGCCAAGAAGGTTGTAATCCGTTCACTCTCCTACAAGGAAGGCTCGAAAGCCGTGCAGTGGGAATGCGACGGTTCGCCCGAGTTCACGATGGAGGAAATCGAGAAGGACCACCGCGGTACCGACATCATCCTCTACATCGACGATGACAACAAGAACTATCTCGAGCAGTCGGAAATCGACGGCCTGCTCAAAAAATACTGCCGCTTCCTCCCCGTACCCGTTATCTCAGGTAAAGAACAGGAGTGGAAGGATGGCAAATATGTCGACACTGACCGCGACCGCGTAATCAACTCGATGGAACCGCTCTGGCTCAAAAAACCGGCCGACCTCACCGACGAGGATTACCTGAAGTTCTACCACGAGCTCTACCCCGGTCAGGACGACCCGTTGTTCTGGATTCACCTCAACGTCGACTACCCCTTCACGCTGACCGGTATCCTCTTCTTCCCGAAAATCAAGAACAACATCGAGGTCACCAAGAACCGCATCCAGCTCTACTGCAACCAGGTGTATGTGACCGATTCGGTGGAAGGCGTCGTGCCCGAATTCATGATGCTGCTTCAGGGTGTCATCGACTCGCCCGACATTCCTCTCAACGTGTCACGTTCTTACCTGCAGAGCGACTCTGCCGTTAAGAAAATCTCAGGCTACATCACCAAGAAGGTGGCATCGCGTCTGGAGGATATATTCAAGAACGACCGCGCCGATTTCGAGGCCAAGTGGGACGATATAAAGGTATTCATCGAATACGGCATGCTGACCGACCAGAAATTCTGCGACGCGGCAATGAAATTCGTGCTCCTCAAAGATGTCGACGACAAGTATTACACTCTCGACGAGTACCGCACTCTCATAGAGCCTGCCCAGACCGACAAGGACGGCACCGTAATCTACCTCTACACCACCGACAAAGCGGCGCAGTACAACTACATCCGCTCGGCTCAGGACAAAGGTTACTCCGTGCTGCTCATGGACGGCCAGCTCGACAGCCACTTCATCGGTCTGCTCGAACAGAAAATCGAGAAGAGCCACTTCGTGCGTGTCGACGGCGACATCATCGACAACATCATCCGCAAGGAGGATAAGAAGGAGGCTGACCTCACCCCGTTGCAGCGCAACATACTGTCAACCCTCTTCCAGTCGCAGATACCCGCAGTCGACGGTGCCAACTTCATCGTGTCGTTCGAATCGCTCAACTATCAGGACAGCCCTGTGATTATCACCCAGAACGAATACATGCGACGCATGAAGGAGATGGCGGCAATGCAGCCCGGCATGAACTTCTACGGCGAACTGCCCGACAGCTACAACCTCATCGTCAACATTGAGCAGCCGCTCGTGAAACGCGTGAAGGATGCTGCCGACGAAGCTCTCGAAGCCAAAGTGCTCCCGATGCAGACTGAAATCGACACCAAGAATGCCGAAATCACCAAGCTGCGCGAAAGCAAGGAGGAAGCCGACAAACAGAAATCGCTCGAACTCGAAAAAGAGGTCGGCGCAATACGCGAGAACATGACAAAACAGATAAGCGAATACGCTGCCACTCAGCCGCTCGTAAAACAGCTTATCGACCTTGCCCTCCTCGGCAACGGTCTGCTCAAAGGCTCTCAGCTCAGCGACTTCATCCGCCGCTCGGTAGAACTTCTCTAACAGAAGAGTTCCCATAATCCCAATCATCAACATAGTTGAAGCAGAGGGTGCACCGCAATCGCGATGCACCCTCTTGCTTTATATTGGTGTCAGTAGGTCTTTACGGTTGTCAGAAGGCTTCGCCGATGGCGAAGAGGATGCCGGAGGTGTGGCGGCCGAAGCCGTAGTCGATACGGGCGTTGACGTTGTGTTTGAATTCGAAGCGCAGACCTATGCCGTAGTTGGGAAGCCATTCCGGCTTGATGTCCTCGCGGCGGAACTCGCGCAAGGCGGCAAACAGTGTAGCGCCACCTACCCACACCGTCGCGCCGATACGACGGTAGATATTCTGCCGGTACTCAATCTGCGACGCTATCTGACAGTTGTCTATATACGAGCCCATGTAGTAGCCGCGCATGCGTATGCCGTCCGACGCTATCATCTCGCGCATGGTCCACGGCGAGTTGGAGGTGTTGAAACTGGCGTAAAGGTCATAGGCCAGCACCCCCTTTTCCCATAGACGGAAATAGGTGTTGGCAATAAAAGTGTGATTGAAAAATGACGCGGGCGCTGACCCTAACACCTTCCAGAAGAACATGGGGCGATAGGCCAAGTGGATGCCGCGCGTGGGGGTCAACAGATTGTCGCGCGTGTCAAATTCAAACGATGCTCCAAGCCCCGTCACGTAATACTGTCGCCGCTCGCCGAGAAGGTAAGCGGGATTGAGAACATCGCGCGCATCGGTATAGTCGGCACGCAGGCATGCACCGACGTAGAAGTTACGGTTTATCTTATAGATATAATCAGCACGCAGGTCAATCTGCCGGCGGTCATAGCGCGACTTGGCATTGTTGGCAGTCTGCTCGGAGTTGATACCCCAGAAGTCGAGACGCTTGCGGTAGAGTTCCAGTTTGTAGCTGAGTCGGGAGCGGTGGTCGTTGAAAAGATTGTTACCCTTGAAGGTGAGCACATAGAAGCCGTTGAGCGACGCATTAATCGACATGAACACATCGGATGGTTGCATCACGGAGTCGCGACGGTCCACACGATAAAGGGCAGTAAGCGCACCGCCGACACCGAATCCTGCCTCGCGGGTGTAGGACGGAGTGACGGCGAAACTCATATCGATGCGCTTCTCGTGGGTGCGGTCCACGTTGCCGCGGATGAGTGTCGACAGGTAGCGGCGCGCCCACTCCGGCGCCCATCTTACAAGCCCGATGGAGTCGGCATAGTTGGTCTCGGCCGATATGAAATCGACCGGACGGTGACTGCTCGCCTTCTCATTGATGTCGGAGGGTGCAAGGGGCGGAGTTTTAAAGTAAGGATTGGTAATGAGCGTACCCGCATCCTCCACCCTCGTGTCGTCATTCACGACCACGGGGGTATCTGATGCGGGTACGTCCGGGTTTTGCGCCGTGCAATCGGTATCAACACATCCGCAAAACTGTATAAACGGGATGAGAACTGACAATATGACTCTACGAGCCTTATTCATGGTTAGCGCCCGATTATTCTTTTATCTCGGTAGCCTCTACGTCCTCAATGTTGCTGTCTGACGAGCCGTCGGAGTTCTTGGCATCGGTGACAGCGGCGTCAGCGCCATTGTCAGCCTTGCTGGCATCGGCAGTTTTGTCGGCGTCGCCGGCCTCCTTGTTGTCGGCGGCAGCCTGCTCTGACGAAGTCGGCATCTGCGCGGCGAGAATCTCGTCGGTACGTGATGTCCAGGGACGTTTGCCGAAGATATGTTCCACATCCTCGGTGAAGATTACCTCGCGCTTGATAAGCACTTCGGCAAGTTCGTTGTGACCCTTGGCATGCTCCATAAGTATCTTCTTGGCACGCTCATACTGCTCGCTTACGATGCGTGACACCTCTTCGTCAATGACGCGCGCACGCTCACCCGAATAGGGTTTCGAGAATCCGTAATCCTGACCGGTCGAGTCGTAGTAGCAGAGGTTGGGGAGACGGTCGCTCATACCGTAGTACACCACCATTGCGTAGGCCTGCTTGGTGACGCGCTCAAGGTCGTTGACAGCTCCGGTTGATATGCGTCCGAGGAAAAGCTCTTCGGCAGCACGGCCGCCGAGAGTGGCACACATCTCGTCGAGGATGGCCTGTGCGGGGGTAATCTGTCGCTCCTCCGGTAGATACCATGCCGCGCCGAGCGCTTTGCCGCGGGGCACGATGGTTACTTTCACGAGCGGGTTGGCATACTGCAGATGCCATGATATGGTGGCGTGGCCGGCTTCATGCACGGCGATGGAGCGTTTCTCCTCGTCGGTAGTGATTTTGGAGCGCTTCTCCAGGCCGCCGATTATGCGGTCAACGGCGTCGATGAAGTCCTGTTTTTCAACTGCTTTCTTATTGTGACGGGCGGCGATAAGGGCAGCCTCATTACATACGTTGGCAATATCGGCACCTGAGAATCCCGGTGTCTGACGCGCAAGAAGTTCAATATCAACCGAGTCGTCGATTTTGATTTTCTTGAGGTGTACCTTGAAGATGGCGACACGGTCGTTGAGGTCGGGCAGGTCGACGTAAATCTGACGGTCGAAACGTCCGGCACGCATGAGCGCCTTATCGAGAATATCGGCACGGTTGGTAGCGGCAAGGATTATGACGCCACTGTTTGAACCGAAGCCGTCCATTTCGGTAAGCAACTGGTTGAGAGTATTTTCACGCTCGTCGTTGGCACCCATGTTCGGGTTCTTGCCACGGGCGCGGCCCACGGCGTCAATCTCGTCGATGAAGATGATACAGGGAGCTTTCTCCTTGGCCTGGCGGAAGAGGTCGCGCACTCGCGATGCACCGACACCCACGAACATTTCCACGAAGTCGGAACCCGACATTGAGAAGAAAGGCACGTTGGCCTCGCCTGCTACTGCCTTGGCAAGAAGCGTTTTACCGGTTCCGGGAGGGCCTACGAGGAGTGCGCCCTTCGGAATTTTACCGCCGAGGTCAGTGTAACGCTGCGGATTTCTGAGAAATTCCACGATTTCCTCAATCTCGGTCTTAGCCTCCGAAAGTCCGGCCACATCCTTGAATGTCACCTTGTTGGGGCCATCCTTATCGAAAATCTGAGCCTTCGATTTACCTACCGAGAACACACCTCCGCTACCGCCGTCGCGTCCCGACATGCGGCGCATGATGAGTACCCAGAAAACTATAAGAAGGATAATCGGGCCGAACGACCAGATGTATGTACCGACATTGGTGCCCTCTTCATACTGCTCGGTGGCATTGAAGCGGCCTGTGGCTTTCCATTCCTTGAGCTCGCGCTGGAACTCGCCGACATCGCCGATTTTGGCCCACACGCGGGGGTCGAGATTTCTACCTTTCTCAAACTGGCTGGGAGGGAAAATCGTGGATGCCATCGAGTCGGAAAGATAGGCCGTGGCACGACCGTTCTTTCTGTCGATGACAAGTTTCTCTATGGCACCGGGATGGCGGCTGGCGCTATCTTCCGGAGCAATTATATTTTCAAACTCGGTGTAAGGAACCTCCTTCTCTATAGAGTTGTCGTCAAAATAAAATATACCGGCAAGGAAAAGGAGTATGATGGCATACATCCAGAACAAGCTGAATTTTATCTGTTTCTTTTTGGGGTTGAGTCCGGCCATAATTCAGTAAATTTTGCTGGGGGATATTAGGGGTTTCAGGTTCGTTTCATTGGTGAAGCAACTGTCAGTCGAGGTCGGGAATCTCGGTGAGCACGGCGTCGCTCCAGAGGTCCTCGAGATTGTAGCGCTGACGGGTTTCGGGACGGAACACATGCACGAGTATGTCGCCGTAGTCCACGACAATCCACTCGGAGTTGGCATATCCGTCATAGTTATAGGGCTTTACGCGGATTTTTTCAAGAAGCGACTCGCGCACATTGTCGGCAATCGCACCCACCTGCATCGATGACGAACCTTCGCAGATGATGAATTTTGAAGCGGCTGCGCCCTCGATGTTGCTCATGTCCACAACAGTGATTGCGCGACCTTTTCTATCCTGTATTCCCTCGATGATGAGTTTCTCTATGTTATTCTCGTTCATTAGTCAGTTAAATTAGTGAAGTTAGTGATGAAAACAAACTGCCGTCGCTTCACGGCATATCAGTTTATGATATACAAAGTTACAAAATTTTTACGTCACTGCGCGCGTATAGCGGCAAAACTTTTATGAATAAACGGATAAATCATCCCGCCGGGATATTATTTCCATCTTTTCAGCCTTATGATAAACAATATAACAGGGAAAAAAGATTATTGCAAAACGGGGGAAAAGTATATTGCCCGGCGACTATTCGTAACGGAGAATTGCGGCGGGTTTCAGTCGCGATATAATCATTGACGGAAGCACCATTATGGCGGTGGCTACAACGATAGCTCCGACATTGAGCGCAACGACCTGTAACAGTGTGATTCTCACAGGGACAAAGGCTATATAGTACGACTCCGGATCGAGCGGCAACACTCGGGTGTACTGCTGGATAAATATAAGTGCGAGCGCCAGCAGATTGCCCGTAACGAGTCCTTTGACAAGCACTTTCAGGTCGAGCAGAATAAATATGCGGCGTATAGTGGCGTTGGTTGCGCCGAGCATCTTCAGTGTGCCTATCATATTGACGCGTTCGAGGATAAGGATTATCAGCGACGCTATCAGTGTGAACGCCGAGATGGCGGTCATCAGCACGAGTATAACCACCACATTGGTATCGAGCAGCGAAAGCCAGTTGAAATAAACGGCGCCCGACTGCACCACGCTCCCTACTTCGAGATACTGCGCCAGTGTACGCGCGTAGTAAGCGTCACGCAGAGCATCCTGCAACGTTTCCTGCGCCTGCGTGATATGCTCCGCGGGCAATCCGTTGACAGCCACTGCCTGCACGCAGCCGTCGGGCACTCCGGCAACCTTGCGCAACGTTGCGAGCGGTGCGTAGGCCACTACCCTGTCATACTCTCCGAAACCGGAATCATAGATTGCCACAACCTCAAAGTTGCGTATTCTCATCTTCTCCGAAGCAAAGAAGCATGTGTTGATTTTGTCGCCTACACTCAGTCCGAGTCGCCCGGCCACTTCGGCCGAGATGATTACCGCATTGGGATTCTCCCCGGCATCGGGCACTGCACCCTCTATAATATTTCCGGCAATAAATCCGGCATTCCCCTGACCGCCGTAAGCACTCAGCACCACGGCCGAGAAGTCATCGTCTGTCTTTAACATGGCGGGCACCTTGATGCTCTCCTCTACCACAGCGTCGGGAAACACTTCGCTGACAATAGCCATCACCTCGTCGGCATCCTCAACGAATGGCTGCGGGGAGATGACATCAAACGCCTGCGCCTCAACCGTCAGTTCCGAGTCGAAACCTATGAGCTTGTTGATAATCTCGTGTTTGAATCCCGAGGTTATCGCCATGGTTATGAGCATGATGACGATGGAGAGCACGACGCCCACCGTCGCTATGCGTATGGAGGTGCGTGTGCGGTTACCGTGGCTGTCGGTGAGCCGCAACCGTCGGGCTATGTAGAGGTCAACGCGCATCTATGCGAATGAAATTCTTTACGTGATATTCGTGTAAGCGGTTATGCAATATCATTCAGTGCGGCCGGGATAAGCCTTCAACGCCTCACGGAGCACTACGAGCGCGTGGGCCAGGTCCTCCTTGTTGAGCACATAGGCCATGCGCACCTCATTCTTGCCGTGGTCGGGATGGGCGTAGAAACCTGAGGCAGGTGCCATGAATACCGTAGCGCCCTCATACTGGAATTCCTTCAGGCACCAGCAGCAGAACTTCTCGGCATCGTCGACGGGCAGGCTTACCACGGTGTAGAACGCACCCATAGGTATCGGTGAATAGCAGCCGGGGATGCGGTTGAGGCCGTCGATGAGAAACTTACGACGCTCCACATACTCGTTGTAGGTCATCAGCATGTAGTCGCGCGAAGCATCAATCGAAGCCTCGGCCACAATCTGACCCAGCAAGGGGGGACTGAGGCGGGCCTGACAGAACTTCATCACGTTCTTCTTCAGCTCCTTATGCTTGGTGATGATAGCACCGATACGTATGCCGCACTCGCTGTAACGTTTTGATACCGAGTCAATCAGCACCACCTGCTCCTCGATGCCTTTGAGATGGAAGGCCGAGATATAGGGAGCGCCCGTGTAGCAAAATTCGCGGTACACTTCGTCGGAGAAGAGGAAGAGGTCATATTTCTTGACGAGGTCGCGAATCTGGTTCATCTCCTTCTGTGTGTACAGGTAGCCGGTGGGGTTGTTGGGATTGCAGATAAGGATGCCCTTGGTGCGGGGAGTAATCAGTTCCTCGAACTTCTCCACGGGGGGCAACGCGAAACCCTCGTCGATGGTGGAGGGCACGGTCACAATCTTTGCTCCCGCCGAGATTGCAAATGCCATATAGTTGGCGTAGGCAGGCTCCGGCACAATGATTTCATCGCCGGGGTCGAGGCATGCCATGAAAGCGAACAGCACCGCTTCCGAGCCGCCGGTAGTGACGATAATATCGTCGACATCGACATTGATGTCAAAACTTTTGTAATACTGCTGCAGTTTCTGACGCAGTGAGAGCAATCCCTCCGAGGGGCTGTATTCGAGCGTGGTACGGTCGATATGCTTGAGCGCTTCGAGTCCTTCGGCGGGCGACGGCAGGTCGGGCTGACCGATATTAAGGTGATACACTTTAATACCTTTGGCCTTGGCCTCATTGCTCAACGGCACGAGCTTACGTATAGGTGACGCGGGCATTGCCTCGCCGCGTTGTGATATCGTGGGCATATATAGTTGTAATTATTTCTTTTATTATGATGCAGAGGTGTTTCTACAATAGTAATAAACGTCTCCCTCATCCAATTGTTCCGCAATGCCACACCGGCATTTCGGCAATATTATGCAAAAATAATCATTTTTGCCTTACCTACCATCACTTGCAGGCGATTTTTATTTCAAAAATCATCTCCAAATTATTATCTTTGCGTATAAATTTTAACGTCATGCTGAATTTTCTTAAAAATATACTGCAACTCATCGTCAATCCGTCGCGCGGATGGGAGGATGTGTCGCATGATGCGGCGGAACCGGCGGCCCTCTGCCGCGACGGCCTTTACCCCCTGCTGGGAGTGACGGCGCTCTCATGTGTCGGTGGATTCTGGAAACTCGATTCCGACCCCACGCTGATTTCCGTCATTCAGAACGCCATCATCACGTTTGCCGCCTACTTCGCCACCATGTTCCTGGCCAACTTCGTCATGAGCATGACCATGGACAAGATTTCCGACAAAGCATCCTCCCAGCGCAAGAACGCTACCGTTGTCATCTACTCCGTGGCGCTGCTCGCTCTCATCAATATCATCATCAACGTGATTCCTATTGACCTTGCCGTGCTCCGTTTCCTCCCCATCTACGTAGGCTTCATCCTCTACAAGAGCCAGCGCTACGAGTCGGTGCCCCCCGAAAAGACAGGTCACTACATGTTCCTGACCATTTTCACCATCATTGTTCCACCCTACCTGATGATGTTTGTTTTTGACATCGTCAAACCATAACATGCCGTTGCGACGTTATATATCAGCGTCAGCTGCATGACGTCACTAAATAATTTGTCACTATGAAACTTGCCAAAGATATAAATATCAAGAACAAACGTGCCACCTACGACTATGCCATCGGCGATACCTTCACCGCCGGCATCGTGCTCACCGGCACCGAAATAAAATCCATAAGACTCGGAAAAGCGTCGTTGGTCGATACTTTCTGCTACGTAGAGCGCGGCGAAGTGTGGATTAAAAACATGTATATCTCCGAATATTTCTACGGCACTTACAACAACCACAACGCCCGCCGCGACCGCAAACTCCTGCTCAGCCGCAAGGAGATAGCCAAGATTGAAAAGTCGGGCAAGGAGACCGGTTTCTCCATCATCCCCCTGCGCCTCTTCATCAACGAGCGCGGTCTCGCCAAAGTAGTGATAGGCATAGCCCGCGGTAAGAAAGAGTACGACAAACGCCAGTCAATCAAGGAGCGCGAGGACAAGCGCTCTATGGCCCGCATGTTTGAACGCGGATAATAATGTTTGAGCGCGGATAACATCCGGCTAATTATATTACTCGCGGCCCATCACAATCAGCACCTGGTTGCCCCCTTTGAGGGTGGCACCAACCACTTTCACGGCGTCGCTCTCTTTCACTTTGAGCTTGGCGCGGAGAGCGGCGGCGGTGCAGGGAAAATTGCGCACACTGACCGAGGCTGCGGGATATTCGCGGGCAAACCGCTTTATATTCTTTGAAGCATACGGTATCTCGGCACGTATGAGATAACGGCGACCGGGGAAATTGTCGATTTTCTGCGCCGACACATACAGGTGGGTGTTGGGATGCAACGCGCCGACATCAAACTTCTCGCACAGCAGTTTGAACGGTCCGGCTTTCATCACCGCGGGCGACGGCTCGTAAAGGAAATCACCGGCCACGGGTTCGGCGTAACGCTCCGCGGCCTGCGCCTCCTGCTCGCGGGTGAAGAGAAAACGGTTGTCACCGTTGACTACCTCAATGGGTGTGGTATCGGGCGACGACACTGCGTCACGATTGAGATGCACAAGCACTTCGCGCACCTCACCCCTCTCCTCAACGATATATAGCGCGGCCACCTTGCCGAGGTCGGTAATAGTGGCTGACAAATCGAGCATGGGCGACAGTTTGACAAGGATGTCAGCGGCATGCTCGAACATCAGCGGCATTATCTCAGCCACATCGGGGGTGCAGTCATGGATATTGAATACACGGCGTCCCACATCGTCGCGGCGAGCCGGGTCAATGAAAATCCAGTCGAACACCTGCTTCGTATCGCGCAACCACTCCACGCTGTCGGCATTGATAACAGTCAGGTTGCCGAGCGACTTATAGTTCTCGCGGGCAAACTCACAAAGGCGCGCATCACGCTCTATCGCAGTCACTTCGGCCTTATCAATCGCGGCCACTGCGGCAGCATCGACTCCGAGGCCCATAGTCATGTCGAGCACACTGTGTGCCTCGGCCATCAGCGACGCGTGAAACGCCGCCACCGCGGCCGACGATGCCTGCTCCACACTAAGCCCGGTCGGGAACCATTGCGGCGCGAAGTCAGCATCCGCACTGCGGAACTTATCTCCGGCCTTGGCCCGATACTCTATCTGTGAAATCGCTTCCTTCACCTCGGCATCGGCCGAAGCGAAACGCAGGCGCAATGACGCCACATCGTCATTGCGATGAGCGTCAATCCATTCTTTAAATTCGTTGTCAAATAGTTTCATACCATAATAACAAGGATAATCTACCGCAGGTTTGCCCCCACCATAATCAATTGCCATTTATCGATAGAAAAGTCTATACATAGAACCATCATCGAGTAAACAATCTCCTCTTATCGCGGGCGGTAATAAAAAAAGATTGCGACGTAATCACTACGCCGCAATCTCATTATGTATGAGTAGATTAAATAATTCTATTTTAATTCACTTTATACACAGCGTATTAGCCTTTGATAGCTGCGATACCGGGGAGCACCTTGCCTTCGATAGCTTCGAGGAGCGCACCGCCACCGGTTGATACGTAAGATACCTGGTCAGCGAGGCCGAACTTGTTGACACAAGCTACTGAGTCACCACCACCTACGAGTGAGAATGCACCGTTGTTGGTAGCTTCTACGATAGCGTCGGCGATAGCGCGTGAACCTGCTGCGAAGTTATCAAATTCAAATACACCGGCAGGACCGTTCCAGAGGATAGTCTTGGCGTTCTTGATAACGTCGGCGAAAGCCTTGCGGGTTTCGGGACCTGCATCAAGACCTTCCCATCCGTCGGGGATATTCATGCAGGAAACAACCTGAGTGTTGGCATCGTTGCTGAAAGCGTCGCCGGCTACACAGTCGGTACCGAGCACGAGGTTAACACCTTTCTCTTTAGCTTTCTTCATGATGTCGAGAGCGAGGTCGAGCTTGTCGTTTTCGCAGATTGACAGACCTACGTTACCGCCCATAGCTTTGGCGAAAGTGTAGGTCATACCACCGCAGAGGATGAGATTGTCAACCTTGTCCATGAGGTTTTCGATGATACCGATTTTGGTAGAAACCTTGGAACCACCCATGATAGCGGTGAAGGGACGCTTGATGTCGCTGAGGATATTGTCAACGGCCTTAACCTCTTTTTCCATGAGGTAACCGAGCATCTTGTCGTCAGAAGCGAAGTTCTCGGCGATAACTGCGGTAGAAGCGTGTTTGCGGTGAGCAGTACCGAAAGCGTCGTTCACGTAAACATCAGCGTAGCTTGCAAGTTTCTTTGCGAAATCTTTCTGACGGCCTTTCATTTCTTTCTTTGCATCCTCGTAAGCGGGATCTTCTTTGTCGATACCTACGGGCTTGCCCTCTTCTTCGGGGTAGAAGCGGAGGTTTTCGAGCAACAACACTTCACCGGGTTTGAGGTTAGCGGCAGCTTCGTCAGCGTTAGCGCAGTCGGGAGCGAAGATTACATCGCGGCCGAGAGCCTTGGCAACAGCGTCTTTGATCTGGCCGAGTGAGAACTTGGGATTGACTTTGCCTTTGGGTTTACCCATGTGTGACATGATGATGAGCGAACCACCATCCTCAAGGATTTTCTTAAGAGTGGGGAGAGCACCGCGGATACGGGTATCGTCGGTGATGTTGCCATTCTCGTCCAAGGGTACATTGAAGTCAACGCGCACGATAGCTTTCTTGCCGTTGAAGTTGTAATTGTCGATTGTCATTTCTTTATAGTTTAAATATTGATTTATTGGTTTTCAAATGTTTTGGGGCTGCCGGAATCCCGGCGGGACCCATGCCGCGCGCCGCTGTCACCGGACCTCACTTGGCCGGGCGCTGCCGCGACATTGCAAATTTAACTCTTTTTTTTAGTAAAACGGCCGGTCGGCTGTTAAATTTTACTATAAGCCGAGAGTAATTCCGACATCTGGTCGCGGAGCTTGCGCGCTTCTTCGCCGGCACGCTCTGCGAAATCCTCGCCGTTGGAAGCGTAAATGACGCCGCGCGAAGAGTTTACGAGCAGACCGCAGTCATCGGTCATACCGCGCTTCGACACCTCTTCGAGGCTGCCGCCCTGCGCGCCCACGCCGGGCACGAGGAGGAAGTTTTCGGGTGAGATGCGGCGTATCTCGTCAAACATTTCAGCCTGCGTAGCGCCGCACACATACATCATCTCCTCAGGCGAAGCCCATGTCTGCGATTTCTTCATCACGGTCTCAAACAGAGGTACACCGGCTTCATCCTTGATATGCTGGAAGTCGAGGCTTCCCTTGTTGGAAGTGAGCGCAAGCAGTATCACCCACTTGCCCTCGTAGCCGAGGAAGGGGGTCACGCTGTCCTCGCCCATGTAGGGGGCTACGGTGACGGCGTCAACATCCATCTGCTCGAAGAGTGCGCGGGCATACATCTTTGATGTGTTGCCTATGTCGCCGCGCTTTGCATCGGCGATGATGAACTGGTCGGGATAGTTCTCCTTGAGATACTTGACGGTCTTTTCGAGCGCCACCCAGCCTGCTATGCCGAAGCTCTCGTAGAAAGCGAGATTGGGCTTGTAGGCCACGCAATAGGGAGCGGTGGCGTCGATGATAGCCTTGTTGAATTCAAATATGGGGTCCTCCTTTTCGAGAAGGTGCTGGGGTATTTTCTTTATATCGGTGTCGAGTCCCACGCAGAGGTAGGAACGCTTTGCGCGAATATTTTCGGCGAGTTGGTTGCGGTTCATATAAGTATATGTATATGTATAAATAGTTGATATATCAGATTTCCGATTCTTTGAGCTTCTCGGCGTTCTCGGCCACGATGAGGTGGTCGATGCAGTCCTGGATGTCACCGTCCATGAATCCCTGGAGGTTGTAGATGGTGTAGTTGATACGATGGTCGGTGATACGTCCCTGTGGATAGTTGTAGGTACGGATTTTGGCGGAGCGGTCGCCGGTCGATACCATTGTCTTGCGGCGCGATGCTATGTCGTCGAGATATTTCTGATGCTCCTTGTCGTAGATAAATGTGCGCAGTCGCGAGAGGGCGCGCTCCTTGTTCTTTGGCTGGTCGCGGGTCTCTGTACACTCGATGAGTATCTCCTCGGTGACACCGGTGTTGGGGTTGCGCCACATGTAGCGCAGACGCACACCCGACTCCACCTTGTTGACGTTCTGACCGCCTGCGCCGCCCGAACGGAAGGTGTCCCACTTGATTTCGCCCTCGTTGATTTCCACGTCAAACTCCTCGGCTTCGGGGAGCACAGCCACGGTAGCGGCCGAGGTGTGTACGCGGCCCTGGGTCTCGGTGGCGGGAACTCGCTGCACACGGTGTACGCCGCTCTCATATTTCATAGTGCCGTAGACCCCTTCGCCGGTGACGGCGAATACAATCTCCTTGTAGCCTCCGGCAGCTCCTTCGCTCACACTCGACACTGCCACGCTCCAGCCCTTTGACTCGCAATACTTGGTGTACATCTTGAACAGGTCGCCGGCAAAGATGGCTGCCTCGTCGCCTCCCGTTCCGCCGCGTATCTCGACAATGGCGTTCTTGCAATCCTCGGGGTCGGCCGGGATAAGGAGTAACTTTATCTCCTCCTCTACCTGCGGGAGCGCCGTGGTAGCCTCGTCGAGTTGTTCGCGGGCCATTGCTCTCATGTCGGCATCGCTTTCGTTGGCAAGTATATCCTTTGCCTCGTCGATGTTCGACAGCAGGTCGCGGTAGCGATGGGTGGTTCGGGTAAGGCGTTCAAGATCCTTGTACTCTTTGGTCAGCTTTACATAACGGCGCATATCGGCAATGACCGAAGGGTCAGTGATGAGTGTCGACACCTCGGCAAAGCGTGCATCAATGCCGTCAAGACGCGATAAAAGGGAATTATCTGACATTAAGTAACTGTTTAAAATTATTTCCAGCGCGAAGTTACAAAAATTTTTCCCTTTTTCCATATTCGCAACGCGCAATCGTCGTTTTATTTCGCGATATTTATTAATTTTGTACCACATTTCAACATTCATCACATGCCCGCTGAAATCTTAAATTCACTATACCGACAGGTTACAGGCTCCTCACCGGTCAAAACAACCGAACTCACCGGGTCGGGCTCCAACCGTCGCTACTACCGCCTCGAAGGCCCTGACGGCACCTATATCGGTGTCATCGGAGAGTCAGTCGAGGAGAACAAGGCGTTCATCAAACTTGCCAACCGCTTTGCCGACCGCGGGCTGTCGGTGCCGAGGGTCGTCGCGGTGACCCCTGACCGCAACGCTTACCTTCAGGAATATCTCGGCGACACGCTGCTCTTCGACGAGATTGCCAACGGTCGCCTTACCGGCAGTTTCTCCAACAGCGAGAAGCGTCTGCTGCGCGAAACCATCCGCAGCCTCGCCGACATTCAATACCGCGGCGCCGAGGGTCTCGACTTCAACGTGTGCTATCCGTTGCCCGAGTTCAACCGCCGCACCGTGATGTGGGACCTCAACTACTTCAAATATAACTTCCTCAAGCTCTCCAATATACCCTTCAACGAGAGCCTGCTCGAAGACGACTTCGAGCGCTTGGCCGACTATCTGCTTGAAGAGCCGTACACTACCTTCATGTATCGTGACTTCCAGTCGCGCAACGTCATGATAAAGAACGGCAAGCCCTGGTTCATCGACTTTCAGGGCGGCCGCAAAGGTCCGGCCCACTACGACGTGGCTTCGTTCCTGTGGCAGGCCAAAGCCAATATCCCGGCCGAGTTGCGCGAGGAACTTATCGACGAATATCTGGAATCGGCGTCTAAGTATGCCGACATTGACACCGACGCTTTCCGCAGCCGCCTGCAACATATCGTGCTCTTCCGCCTGATGCAGGTGCTCGGCGCTTACGGTTTCCGCGGCCTCTTCGAGAAGAAACTCCACTTCCTCGAGAGCATCCCCCCGGCACTCATTAAAATAAAGGAACTGATGGCAGCCAACGACTTCTCGCGCTACCCCACTCTCCTCAACGTGCTCAACCGCCTCGCCGACAAGTTCATCCCCTCGGGCGACGCTCCCGACCATCTGATTGTCACCGTGCGCAGTTTCTCCTACAAGCGCGGCATCCCCGACGACATATCGGGCAACGGCGGCGGCTACGTATTCGACTGCCGCGGACTCCACAACCCCGGACGATATGACGAATACAAGAAACTGACCGGCATGGACGCCCCCGTCATCAGGTTTCTCGAAGCACGCGGCGAGATAGGCCCTTTCCTTGAACATTGCTTCGCGCTGGCCGACAGTTCGGTGGAGGTGTACACCCGTCGCGGCTTCACGTCGCTGACCATAGATTTCGGTTGCACCGGAGGCCAACACCGCTCCGTTTACTGTGCAGAGAAGATGGCCGAGCATCTGAGCCACAAATATGGCGTGGACATCAAGCTGCAGCATCGCGAGCAGCACGTCAACAAGCGCTACACCACTCTGGGACAGTTCATCGTCGAGGATGACTGACCCTCGACGGGCACTCTGCAATCTTACATGCCAAAGTATTTTTCATGACGTCACTAATCACGACATCTATAATCATGACGTCACTAAAATTTTCATGACTTTTCCAAACCGATGAAAGCTATAATATTCGCCGCCGGTCTCGGCACCCGCCTCAAACCGTTCACTCTCTCCCACCCCAAGGCTCTTGTCGAAGTCAACGGCAAACCGATGCTTCAGCGCGTCATCGAACGATTACGCTCGGCCGGAGTGACCGACATTGTGGTCAACGTGCATCACTTCGCGTCGCAGATTACCGACTTCCTCCAAGCCAACGACAACTTCGGTTGCCGCATCGCCATAAGCGACGAGAGTGACCTGCTGCTCGACACCGGAGGCGGCATAGCTAAAGCGGCCCCGCTCCTCGACGGCGACGAACCGTTCATAGCCTACAATGCCGACATTCTTTCTGACTTCGACATCACGGCCATGATTGAGGCTCACCGCAATTCGAGCGCCGGCGTCACGCTTCTCACCTCCGACCGCTCTTCATCGCGCCGCATCTACTTCGACCGCGGCAACCGCCTGCGCGGCTGGCAGAACCTCAACACGGGGGAATGCCGTCCCGACGGTTTCCATCCCGAGGAGAGCATGAAGGCCGCGTCGTTCAACGGAGTGCATATCATCAGCGCCAAGGTGCTGAGGGCGTTGACTGAACGTGCTGCCGTCGAGCCCGTGTTCTCCATCATGCCCTTCTACCTTGACAACACATCGCGCCTCGACATCCGCTCCTACGCTCCCGCAGGCGCATATCAATGGTATGACATAGGCCGCAACGAAACCCTCGCCGCAGCCCGTGACTCCTTCCGCGAATAGCGATAAACCGTCCCGAAAGAGTGATTGTATTTATATTCTTGCTTAAAACTTCTATTATAGCTTAAAGCATCGTAGCCTACATATTCTCGGCATCGAAGCCTGCCATGCGCACGGCCTCTATCACGGCATTGCTGTCATGGTCGCCGTCGACAGTCGCTTTACCACCTTTCAGGTCAACTTCCACCGAAGTCACGCCCTCTACGCCCTGAATACTTTTAGTTACTGCTGCCTGACAATGAGGGCAGTTCATTCCTGTGATTTTATATTCCTTTGCCATAGTTGAGATTGTTGAATGTTTTCTAAATATTTTAGTTATAACAAGTGAGTAGATTAAAAGTGCCGAGAGAATAGCGGAGCAGATCGTGGGAAACAGGGGTAGCGATTCTCCGTGGTGACACGCGGCATGCATCTGCGTCACCTCAAACCATTGCGACGGCAACAGATAGTCAATAACGAGACCGAAACCTACCGCTCCTACAATAATGGAACCCAGATACATAGTGGCTGCACGACGCCCCATCTCGCGCGACACGAGGGTGTAGGACGCGAAGTTCACCGCAGGACCGGCCATCAGCAGCACGAATGCAGTGCCGGGCGATAACCCTTTGAGTACCAGTGCCAGTGCGATAGGTATTGAGCCGGTTGCACATACATACATCGGCACCGCAACCACGAGGGCTACAAGCATCGACAGTATAGGCGTGCGGCCGAGTACGGTGAAGAAATCGTCAGGCACATAGACTGTTATCACGGCTGCAATAACGAGTCCTGCCACGAGCCAACCTCCAATACTTCCCACCAGACTGACGAAACCGTAGCGCAACGCCGCCCCAACCTTGCCTGCAAAGCCGGTCGGAATGTCGTCGGCCTCTTCCACGTTCAGCGAGCGGGCATCGGCACCGGTCTCCTCGTTATCGTGGCGCGACACTATCGTGCCACCGGCAACAGCTGTAACCAAAGCGGCTATAGGGCGCACTACGGCAAAAGCCGGTCCGAGCAGCGACCACGTGGCGGCGATGGAATCTACACCCGTCTGAGGCGTTGCTATGAGAAACGAGGTGGATGCCCCGCGCGAAGCTCCGTTGCGGCGCATAGAGATGGCAGTGGGTAGCACGCCGCATGAACATAACGGCAGCGGCACACCGAGCAGAGCGGCCTTCATGGCCGGCTTCCACCCCTTCCCCGAAAGGTGACGGGCCATTGCCGCGCGCGGCACAAACACATATATAATACCCGCTATCAGAAATCCGAGCAATATGTAGGGCGACATGCTGTTAAGCATCGAGAGTAATGACTGTAACATTTCTTTAATCTTATTACTAATATATGATTTATTTTAATATATGATGTTTCGATATTATTAGCTCCAATTGATACCGGGATTGACAATCAGCGGTTGCACGTGGTCGGCAATGGCTGATTCATCCGGCATGTGGCGACAAAATTATTGAATAATTCGTGCAACCTGTTGGCAAATGATGAAATTTATCGGCGCGTAATATTTTTTATCCCGCAAATTGTCTTAACTTTGCGTAAAACTTTAACTAAAATTATCATCAGATAAAAATTTTTCGATTATGTTGAAAACAATATTATCGGTTTCGGGTCGTCCCGGACTTTTCCGCCTCGTTAATCAGGGTAAGAACATGCTCATCGTAGAGTCACTGCAGAACGGCAAACGCGGTCCTGTCTACGCTCACGACAAAGTGGTATCACTCGGCGACATCGCTATCTACACATATAACGATGAAGTGCCCCTGTCTGATATATTTGAAACCATCAAAGAGAAGAACGACGGCAAACCCGTTGACGTGAAAGCTCTTGGCGGCGACGAGAAAGTACGCGAATACTTCGCTACCATCCTCCCCGACTTCGACCAGGACCGCGTCTACACCAACGATATCAAGAAAGTGTTCTCATGGTACAACCAGCTCATCGCAGCCGGCGTTGACCAGTTCAAAGATGACGAAATCAAGGAGGACGAAGCAGCTGAAGCCGCAGAAGCCGCCGACGAAAAAGACACCGCGAAATAAGATCCAATCCCGCTTGCCACAGGCAAGCCCCAAAAACAACTGGAGGCAGTATCGCACAACGCAATACTGCCTCCGGTATTTTATTACACTCCGACACCTTGCATACTTAAGATATGCCGGAATGCCAAGATATTGTTTTATACCAAGATACCTGTTATATCTTATATAATTTATAAATCTTATATATCTTATATATCTTATATATCTTATATATCCTCTTACTCCCCTCCCTAATCAATGGAATTTCTTGCGGTGGAACACGAAGTCGCGGCCGAGGTATTTCTCGCGGACAACGGGGTTTTCCACGAGTTCTTCCGATGTGCCCTGGAAAAGGATTTTACCCTCGAAGAGGAGGTAGGCACGGTCGGTAATCGACAGCGTTTCGGGAGCGTTATGGTCGGTGATAAGGATACCTATATTCTTCTCTTTCAGCTTATAGACTATATATTGAATATCCTCCACGGCGATGGGGTCGACGCCGGCAAACGGTTCGTCGAGCATGATGAAACGCGGATTGATGGCAAGGCATCGCGCAATCTCGGTGCGTCGGCGCTCGCCGCCCGAGAGGCGGTCGCCGAGGTTCTTACGCACTTTTTCGAGGCGAAACTCGGCAATGAGGCTTTCCAGTTTCTCTTTCTGCTCGTCGGGGGTAAGGCGTGTCATCTCAAGCACGGCGCGGATGTTGTCCTCCACGGTCAGTTTGCGGAACACGGATGGTTCCTGCGCGAGGTATCCGATACCGTTCTGCGCACGCTTGTACACCGGATATTTGGTGATATTCAGGTCATCGAGAAATATCTGACCCTCATTGGGGCGCACGAGGCCTACGGTCATATAGAACGTAGTGGTTTTGCCCGCGCCGTTAGGGCCGAGCAGACCAACGATTTCGCCCTGCTTCACGTTGATTGACACGTGGTTGACGACGGTACGCTGTCCGTAGGTTTTCACCAGATTGTCGGTGCGGAGCACCATACGGTCAGTGTACAGCTGCCCGTTGTCATTACTGCCTGCCTGAGCGGGAGCGGGGGCTGCGCCGTCGTCCGACGGCTCGACCGGGAACTGCTGTGCCGGGGCAAGATTCTCTTCGACAATGGTGAGCGAGGGTATCTCCTTGTCCTCGTCGTTCTGTTTATATGGATAGCTGAGAGGCATTTTATTTGATTTTAGAGGCGTGCTTGAGGCGACCTTCGATATAGTCGGTGAGCAGGCCGATGGCTACGGTATTGGTACCACCCTGCGGTATGATGAGGTCGGCAAATCGTTTTGACGGCTCGATATACTGGCAGTGCATAGGCTTGAGCACTTCCTGATAGCGGTTGATGACCATGATGGGAGTGCGTCCGCGCTCCACGCAGTCGCGCGAGATAACGCGTATCAGGCGATCATCAGGATCGGCGTCGACGAAGCATTTCACATCGAGCATCTCACGGAGCGTCGGGTCGGTCAGCACGAGGATGCCCTCCACGATAACCACGTCGCGCGGCTCCACGGTGATGGTCTCGGCCTGGCGGGTGCAGGTAAGATAGGAGTAGGTGGGCATCTCTATGGTTTTCCCCTCCTTGAGTTCCTTAAGCTGCTTCACGAGAAGCGACCACTCGATGGCGGCCGGCTCGTCGAAATTGATTTTGGAACGCTCCTCTACGGGCACGTGGCTCGAATCCTTATAGTAATTATCCTGCGGTAGCACGGCAACTTCGCCTGCAGGGAAGCTGTCGATAATCTTGTTGACTACGGTTGTCTTGCCGGAGCCGGTTCCTCCGGCGATACCTATGATTAACATATCAGTAGCTGTTAAGTAACTGTAGAATTGTAAACTGTTCACGAGTCGGAGAGCATGGGCCGGCGGCACACATTACTCCCCGTTAACCACAAAATTACAATTTTTTCCGTCAATTATCGCAATCCGGGATAAAAAACAGTTAAAGAAAATGGACAGCGCTCCAAAAATCGAAAAAAATTGTAACTTTGTAAAGTTAAACAATAGCCGCGACGGATTTTAATTTGTAAATAACGACTTTATCATGGTACTTACCAATTCAATAGCAACATTCGGCCGCTACTGCATGTTTATGCACAGGGTATTCTCCATCCCTGACAAATGGCGCATGTTCTTCAAACGCACCATCGCCGAAATCTCCAAGCTCGGTGTCGACTCCATCCCCCTCGTGGTGATTGTGTCGATATTTATCGGGGCTGTGATTACCATCCAGATGCAATACAACATCTCCTCCCCTCTTATACCCTCATACTCAGTAGGATTGGCTACGCGCGACATCGTGCTGCTGGAGTTTTCCAACTCCATCCTGTGCCTCATACTCGCGGGCAAAGTGGGGTCGAACATAGCCTCGGAGATAGGCACCATGAGGGTCACGGAGCAGATTGATGCTCTGGATATTATGGGCGTCAACTCGGCATGTTTCCTCGTGCTGCCCAAGATGGTCGCATTCCTGCTCTTCATCCCGGTGCTTGTGATATTCTGCATGGGCACTTCGATGCTTGGCGGCATGGTCGTGGCCTATTTCACCGACATCATTTCGGTGGACCGCTACACCTACGGATTGCAGGCTCTGTTCAACGAATGGTACGTGTGGTACGGCATCATCAAGTCATTCTTCTTCGGGTTCATCATAGCGTCAGTAGCTTCATATTTCGGCTACTACGTGAAAGGCGGTGCGCTCGAAGTTGGTAAAGCAAGTACCAACGCCGTGGTTACCAGCTCCATACTGATACTTCTCTTTGATGTGTTATTAACCAAAGTATTACTGTAATGATTGAGGTTAAGAATATCGACAAGTCGTTTGACGACAAGCAGATACTCCACGACGTATCGGCCACGTTCTACACCGGCAAGACCAACCTTATCATAGGTCAGAGCGGTTCGGGCAAAACGGTGCTCATGAAATCAATCGTAGGACTCGTGCGCCCCGATTCAGGCGAGATACTATACGACGGCCGCGACCTGATGAAGATGAATGCGGGCGAGATACACAACCTGCGCAAGGAGATAGGTATGCTCTTCCAGGGCTCGGCACTCTTTGACTCGGAGACCGTGCTCGGCAACGTGATGTTCCCCCTCACCATGTTCACCAAGATGTCACAGGCCGAGATGCGCGACAGGGCACTATTCTGCCTGGAGCGTGTCAACCTCAAGGGCGCCGACTCCAAATACCCGTCGGAGATTTCAGGCGGTATGCAGAAACGCGTGGCCATCGCACGCGCCATAGCACTAAATCCCAAATACCTCTTCTGCGACGAGCCCAACTCGGGCCTCGACCCCCGCACCTCAATCCTCATTGACGAACTCCTCCACGACATCACCCACGAGTACAACATGACTACAATCATCAATACTCACGACATGAACTCGGTGCTCGGCATCGGCGAGAATATCGTGTTCCTCAACAAGGGACACCGCGAATGGGTGGGCGACAAAGAGAAGATTTTCGAGACTACCAACGAGGCATTAAACGATTTCGTGTTCGCTACCAAACTGTTCCAGGAGGTAAAACATTACATCATCGCCGAGAAGAAAGGGAAATGACCGTATCAGCCTCAATCGTCATTTACCGCACTGACCGTGACGAACTGGCCGGTTGCCTGGAATGCCTTGTCAATGACGGCATAAAGGATATATGGATTGTCGACAACTCCCCCGAAGCATCTGATATTGAAGGCCCTGAGGGTACAAGCCTGCGGTATCTCCACCTGCCGCAAAATCCCGGCTACGGCGCTGCCCACAACCGCGCTATACGCGAAAGCATAGCGCAGGGCTTTGACGCCCATCTCGTAGTCAACAGCGACATCACTTTTCCGCAGGGCACTATCCCCGGCATACTGCAACTGCTTGATGCTGACCCGCGTGTGGGGCAGGTATCGCCGCGCATAGTGGGCACTGACGGCGCGCAGCAATATTCCCAACGCCTGCTGCCTACGCCGCTCGACGTGTTTGGCCGTCGCTTCCTCCCCTCTTCGCTCATGCGCAACCGCAACCGCCGCTACCTGCTCGCAGGGCGCGACGACAACGCCGTGGCCAACATCCCCTACCATCAGGGCAGCTTCATGCTCTTCCGCAACGAAGCGCTGCGCGAGATCGGTGGTTTTGACGAGCGTTTCTTCATGTATCCCGAGGATATAGACATCACCCGCCGCGTGCATCGCCGCTACCTGACGCTCTACTACCCCGCGGTCACAGTGACCCACGCCCACCGCGCATCGAGCTACAAAAGCATGAGAATGATGTGGATACACTGTCGCAACATGATAAAGTATTTCAACAAATGGGGGTGGTTTATAGACCGCGAGCGCCGCGCAGTAAACCGCGCGACGCTCGCATCAATGGGTCTGAAATAAATCCTGCAATCTATTTCTATTCTTGACTTGACTTTTCTTATCCTCTGACTTTTCAGAGGGTATTTACCGGTCAGTCTTTAACTATTATCCTTTGACTATTGAGTCGATTTCGCGGAGCTCTTCGTCGGTGAATCCGGGCGAATTGAGCACCTGCAGGTTGTTGGCAATCTGCTCCACGGAGCTTGCGCCAATGATTACGCTTGTCACCGTAGGGTGATAGAGCAACCAGCCGAGCGACATCTGCGCCAGTGACTGGCCGCGGCGCTTGGCCATATCGTTGAGACGACGTATCTTGCCGATAGTCTCCTCGGTCAGCGCTTCCTTTTTCAGGTAGCCGCCGCGTGCCACGCGCGAGTCCTCGGGAATGCCGTTGAGATAGCGGTCGGTGAGCAGTCCCTGAGCCAGCGGCGAGAAGGCTATGAAGCCGGTGCCGTTCTGCTCGGCCTGCGAGAGGATGCCTTCGGTTTCGGGTTCGCGGTTGAGCATGTTGTAACGTCCCTGATAGAGCAGGCAAGGCACGTCGCGCGCTGCGAGATAGTCGTAAGCGATACGGGCCTTGTCGGCAGGATATTTGGATATACCGGCATAGAGCGCTTTGCCTGAACGGACGGCGTCGACGAGCGCCTGCATGGTCTCCTCGATGGGGGTCTCGGGGTCGTAGACGTGGGAGTAGAACACGTCGACATAATCAATCTTCATGCGCTTGAGGCTCTGGTCTAGGCTGGCAAGCAGATACTTGCGCGAACCGTGGTTGCCGTAAGGGCCGGGCCACATGTCGTGACCTGCCTTGGTGGAGATGAAAAGCTCGTCGCGGTAGGGGCGCAACGATTTCTCCATTATGTAGCCGAACGATTCCTCGGCCGAACCGTATGACGGGCCGTAGTTGTTGGCGAGGTCGAAGTGGTTGATGCCGTGGTCAAAGGCGTAGTGGGCTTTCTTGATGGAATTGGCGAGGGGGTCAACATCGCCGAAGTTGTGCCACCAACCGAGCGAAATCTTGGGTAAAAGGATACCGCTGCGACCGCAACGGTTGTAAATCATGCCGCTGTCATATCGGTCATCAGCGGCTGCGTAAACGGGGTCAATCATTCTGTATCTGTCGTTTAAAAGTTTGTTAGTCGGTTCATCATCATTTGCAGCGCATCATGCTGCTTAGCAATGCACAAAGATAACGTTTTCGTGACATAAATCGTTTCCTCGGCGCTCTAAAAATTCGGATAAAAATGGAGGCCGCATCGACCACGACACGACCTCCCTGCAATATTATGATAACGATTTGGATTATTCGTCGGTATTCTGCTCGGCGTAGGCTTTGAGCAGTTTGTCCTGCACATCGCCCGGCACGAGTTCGTAGGAAGCGAACTTCATAGTGAACGAAGAGCGTCCGCCGGTGATTGAACTGAGTGCTGTAGAGTAACTTGACATCTCTTTGAGGGGCACTTTGGCCGATATTTTCTCAAAGCCGTTCTCGCTCGACATGCCCATGATGATGGCACGGCGTCCCTGCAGGTCAGACATCACGTCGCCCATGACATCGGAGGGAACCATTACCTCAACATCATAAATCGGTTCGAGCACCTTGGGATTGGCGTTGCGGAATGCCTCGGAGAATGCGTTGCGGCCTGCCAGACGGAATGATATTTCGTTGGAGTCAACCGGGTGCATCTTGCCGTCGTAGATACATACGCGCACATCGCGGGCGTATGAGCCGGTCAGCGGGCCCTGCTCCATGCGGTCCATCAATCCCTTGACGATAGCGGGAATGAAACGTGCGTCGATTGCACCGCCTACGATACAGTTGTGAACCACGAGCTTGCCGCCCCAGCTGAGAGGTATCTCCTGTGTGTCACGCACATTCATCTTGAATTCCTGATTGCCGAACTTATAGGTGTCGGGCACGGGAGCGCCTTCCACATAAGGTTCGATAACGAGATGCACTTCGCCGAACTGGCCTGCACCACCCGACTGTTTCTTATGACGGTAGTCGGCACGCGCTGCCTTGGTGATGGTCTCGCGATAGGGTATCTTGGGCTCATCGAAGATGATGGGCAGCTTATCGTTGTTCTCCACGCGCCATTTGAGAGTGCGCAGGTGGAATTCGCCCTGACCCGAAAGGATAGTCTGCTTGAGTTCCTTCGACTGCTCTATCTCCCAGGTGGGATCCTCTTCGTGCATGCGGTTGAGGATAGCGTTGAGCTTTTCGGCATCGCTCTCGGTGACGGGACGGATAGCGCGCTGATACTTCGGCGCGGGGTATTTGATGAAGTCGAATGCTATTTCGCAACCCTTCTCGTCGAGGGTGTTGCCGGTGCGCACATCTTTCAGTTTCACGGTCGCACCGATGTCGCCGGCACATAGTTTGTCGACCTGTGTCTTTATCTGGCCGCACACGCAGTAAATCTGAGCGATGCGCTCCTTGCTGCCGCGGGTCACGTTGTCGAGGTCGACACCGGGAGTCAGTGTGCCCGACATGACTTTGAAATACTGCACCTCACCGATGTGGGGTTCAACGGTGGTCTTGAACATGAATATGGAGAGCGGTCCGTCGGAGTCGGGTTTGATTTCATTGCCGAGAGTATCGACGGGTGCGGGCATATCGCTGACGAAGGGCACTACGTTGCCGAGGAATTCCATCATGCGGCGAACACCCATATCTTTGAGCGCGCTGACGCAGAAAACGGGGAATATCGAGCGGTCAATCAAGCCTTTACGTATGCCTTCACGCATCTCGTCCTCGGTGAGGTGGCCCTGGTCAAAGAATTTTTCCATGAGCGTCTCGTCATTCTCGGCGGCAGCCTCAACGAGTTGCTGGTGCAGCTCCTTGGCGCGTTCCATCTCTTCGGCGGGTATATCCTCGATAACGGGCACACCGCCGTCGGGACCCCACGAGTATTTCTTCATAAGAAGCACGTCAATCATGGCGTTGAAGCCGGGACCGCATGCGAGAGGATACTGTATCGGAGTCACTTTCGGTCCGAATATCTCGCGCATCTGCTCTATTACGTTGTCATAGTCGGCCTTCTCGCCGTCGAGCTGATTGAGGGCAAAGATTACAGGTTTCTTCAGCGAAGCGGTAGTGCGGAATATATTCTGCGTGCCTACCTCCACGCCATACTGGGTGTCGACGAGGATGACACCGGTGTCGGTCATGTTGAGCGCTGTGATGGCATTGCCCACGAAGTCGTCGGCTCCGGGACAGTCAATCACATTGAGTTTTTTGCCAAGAAATTCAGCATAAAAAACTGTCGAAAACACCGAGTAGCCATATTCCTTCTCTACGGGGAAATAGTCACTCACGGTATTCTTTGCGTCGATAGTGCCGCGACGTTTTATAACTCCACACTCGTAGAGCATAGCTTCAGCGAGTGTGGTTTTACCCGAGCCTTTGCTTCCGAGCAAGGCAATGTTTTTAATTTCGTTAGTTTGATATACCTTCATGATACCAGACGTTTTAAATGGATTAGACTTGCGGCATACTGCCCCGCCGGGCCTGTATGCATGAACCTGATTGCTTCAGGTTCTAAAAATTAATGTTTCGCAAAATAGGAATTATTTTCGACAAAACAAAGCCCGCACAATATGTTTGAAAACATAAAATCCATTAAACAGTAGAGCAGGAGCATTTCAATACCGACACCCGAGTCGATATAAATGCTCCTGCTCTATTAATTATATTTATGTTCTAAACTTATAAATTCTATTGAAAATGAATGACCCACAAGAAAGCCCGTCGGTGTCATTCCTCACAGATAACCGACGGGCAAAGTATTAATTTTAACACCGCAAAGTTATGAAAACTTTAGCAGTTTCCCTATTTATTATTTATAAGTATCTTTAGTTAGCGAATGTATTTACACATCCTGCGAAGAGGATTGCTCCGGTGGAGTGTTCATATAAAACATATATAAACGGGCGGTTAAACTTCAAAGTAACGTCATAGTATTTCGGAGGATAAGCACCCGACTCCATTCCTATTTCGGTTACCGAAGCTGCTACCGCTCCCTCTTCATCGACTTCAAATGTGGACTTCTGAAGCACTTGGGTAATTGTTAGATCTACATCTGACATGTTTGAAAAATCAGCATCAGAAGCATAAATATCAGCCAGACCCAATTCCTCCATAATGGACTCAAACCTTACCTCAGATTCAATTTTGAATTTAGGCAGAGTAAGGTTTACCTTTACGCCTCCAAATGCAGGATCCTCAGGAGCATAAGGCTTGCACAATTTATCCCAGTCGCCGTTGGCAAGGTTTTCTATCGCTTGACTGATGGTCACATCTTCATCCGGCAGAATAAATGCAGCGCCGAATGACCCGTTGCCGAAACTAAGCTCACACTTCTGCATTGTCTCGGTTTTATTATATGATAAAGCTCCCGGATCATCTTTAAAAGTATTATTCATATACTTTATCGACGTGCTCCCACCTTGTATATTATAGAAAACACCACTCGCCGTATGTTTGCTGTCAAATTTATACTGCTGAGACCATATTCCTTTGAAATATGAAGCATTGAAAAGGGCAAAATCGGGAACAGATGTATCTGAAAGGAAGTCGGTAATTTTGCCGTTGGTTTTCGCAAAGCACCAGTCATTCACTTCTTTCACATATGTATCGGCATTGATTTTGTGCACTTCCGCATCATAATTTGATGTTAGAGTTGACACAAAATTATTGTGCAGAGGAATGGTCGGGGTAGCCCAAAGCGAATTGGCAAAATTTACAGTAACTCGCGAATCAAGACGGCCAAGTTCTTTTGACAGTTTCTGATTAAGAGAATTTACTTCGTCAATAGATAATGCATCGTATCCCAATGCGTCAAGTATGACGGAACGGGTCTCTCCGGCTGCTCCGTTGGCGAGCATTGAGAACGCGTAGTTAAAACTTACAGGCGAAATAATTATATTCTTTCCTACGAAGTCATCGGAATTACCCACAACATCCAGCATATTGAAACCGAACTTATTATATTTCGCTACAGCATCAAGTTCGGTCGACGTCAACTCAATCGTTCCGGGCTTATCGCCCTGTCCTGAATTTTCAGTTCCGTCATCGTCAGAGCAACCGACCAATCCTATCGCCAAAGCCGCTCCTAAAAAAATAGCATAATTTCTTTTATCCATAATATAAGTGGTTTTATTTAGTTTCGATTATTAAGTGCTGAATGTTTTCCTCATAATTAAACGATGATACTGTGAAGATCGAAATTGGTTATTCCTAATCATATTTGCCAAAGGTACAATATTGTTTTTAAATTCCAAATAAAAAATACAAAAATTTCTGTTTTATTCTTAATATATGTATTTTTATAACTCATTTAGCGCTTATAGTATAGAATCGTCAATTTGCGGATACGCAATTTATGAAATAGGGTCGAACGTGGCAGGGTTGCTTTATTGCGGGAAAATTAGTACCTTTGGCACGAATTTTGCATGAATCGTTTGGTATGTGCAGTGGCGCATATTTTAAACATCATCATTCAACAGCGTATTAGCAATAATCCTTACTATATAGATGAATTTCAACGAAGATAATGACCGTGGACAATTGTTGTCGATAGGCCCTATTGACCTGGGCGAGGCAAAAATGAGAGAACTTGAGGTTGACCTCAAGGATGTGCCCATCCTCCCCACTCGCAATGTGGTACTGTTTCCCCACGTCACTATACCCATAAAACTCGGTCGCGAAACCTCGATGCGCATTGCCGAGATTGCCAAGAAACGCGAGATTGCCATCGGTATCGTGTGCCAGCTCGACTCAACCGAGGATGAACCCGCCCTCAATGCGCTCTGCCATTATGGCGTGCTCGGCGAGGTGTTGCAGATAATACAGCTCCCCGACAATACGAGCACTGCGATAGTGCGCGGCACCCGCAAGTTTAAAATACTCGGCCGCGGAGCGGGCGCAACGATGCCCGAAGCTCCTCTGAGCGCCGAGGTAAAATTTATCAACGAGACTTCGGTCAGGGGTACTGACAAGGAGTTTGACGCCGTGTGTGACGACATCAAGTCAACGGCAATGAAACTGGCTTCGGCTGCTTCGGAAAATCCGATTGAGGCCGACTTCATTTTCAACATGACCAACAACTCGGCTGCCCGCGAAGAGCTTATCAACCTTACCGCCACCCACGTGCCCGTCGACATCAAAGCCAAGATGTCGATGCTCGCGATGTTCCGCATCAAGGAGCGCGCCGTGGCCCTGCTCAGCGAGCTCGTCAAGCAGGAGGAGATGGTCAATATTGCCAAGATGGTGCATCAGCGCGCCCGCGACTCGTTTGACGACCAGCAGCGACGCGTGTTCCTGCAGCGCCAGATGGAGGCCATCGACCAGGAACTCAACGGCGAGGAGAACGACGCCGACAATTTCAAGGCCAAGGCAGCCTCGATGGATATTCCCGAAAAGGCTGCGGCCCACTTCAACAAGGAGGTGGAGAAACTGATGCGTCTCAACCCGCAGAGCCCCGACTACAGCGTGCAGTACGCCTACCTCGAGACATTCCTCGAACTCCCCTGGGGCATCAACAGCGAACTCAACAGCGATTTCGCCAAAGCCGAGGAGGAACTTGACTCCTGCCACTACGGACTGGAGAAGGTCAAGGAGCGCATACTCGAACAGATAGCGGTGCTGATGCACAACCCCGACGGCAAGTCACCCATACTTTGCCTCGTAGGCCCTCCCGGCGTGGGCAAAACGTCGTTGGGCCAGTCGATAGCCGATGCTCTCGGCCGCAAGTTTCAGCGCATATCGCTCGGCGGTCTGCACGACGAGGCCGAGATACGCGGCCACCGTCGCACCTATATCGGTGCTATGCCGGGCCGCATCATCGAAGCGATGCGCCGCGCCGGCACCTCCAACCCGGTGCTGATGCTCGACGAAATCGACAAGATAGGCAATGACTACAAGGGTGACCCCGCAGCGGCTCTGCTTGAAGTGCTCGACCCGGAGCAGAACTATCGTTTCCACGACAACTACGTCGACGTGGATTTCGACCTGTCGAAGGTGCTCTTCATAGCCACGGCCAATACGCTCGAAACCGTGCAGCGTCCGCTCATCGACCGCATGGAGGTGATTGACCTCTCAGGCTATATACTTGAGGAGAAGATTGCTATCGCACGCGACTACCTGCTGCCCCGCCTCCGCCGCGAGTACAATATAGCGGATGAAGCGCTGCAAATCAGCGACGACGCTCTCGCCCTCATAGTGGAAAGCTACACGGCCGAAAGCGGTGTGCGCCAGCTTGAGAAAGCGCTCGCCTCGGTGGCCCGCAAAGTGGTGTACCGCACTGTCGGCAAAAAGCCGGTGAAGATGCCTGTAGAGAAAGATGACGTCAAGGATTACCTCGGCATAGAGAAATACAGCAAGGACCGCTACGAGGGCAATTCATTCCCCGGCGTAGTGACCGGCCTTGCATGGACAGCCGTCGGTGGTGAAATACTTTTCATAGAGACTTCGCTCAGCCGGGGCAAAGGTGAGAAACTTACGCTTACCGGCAACCTCGGCGACGTGATGAAGGAGTCGGCAATGATTGCGTTGCAGTTTGTGAAATCACACGCCGACCAGCTCGGCATTCCTCACGAACGCTTCGAGAAGACCGAACTGCATATCCACGTGCCGGAGGGCGCCATTCCCAAGGATGGCCCGTCGGCGGGTATCACTATGGCTACGTCAATAGCTTCGGCATTCACGGGACGCCGCGTTGCCGAGCGCCTCGCCATGACGGGTGAAATCACCCTGCGCGGCAAGGTACTACCCGTGGGTGGCATCAAGGAGAAGATTCTGGCCGCCAAACGCGCCGGCATCACCGACATCATCCTCTCGTCGGCCAACCGCAAGGACATCGACGACATCCCCGCAAAGTATCTCGACGGCCTGACATTCCACTACGTCGACACCGTAACCGAAGTGCTCGACATAGCGCTGATATAAGCAGGGTTACATCAACAACAACGGGAGGCATATTGCGACTGTGCGATATGCCTCCCGTTGTTGTTGATGCGGTTATATCCGTGTGCCACTCCGCTACTTCTGACGGACGGGACGACCGCGGAGGGCGCGCTCACGCAGCAGGTATATGCCGAGCGCCGTTACAAAGATGCTGAATGCTATTGTGGTCCAGTTGTTGCCTATGCTCAGTGCGGCGGCATCGGCCAGCTCGGTCTCTTCGCCTGCACGCGCCGACAGCCATGACAGTATCACCACGAGCGAGTTGTTGAACGCATGGGCTATCACCGGCACCCACACCGAGCCGCTCCACCATATAAGATAACCGAAGTAAGCACCGAGAAGCAGACGGGGCAGGAAGCCGAAGAACTGGAAGTGCATGAAGCTGAAAATGAACGCTGCGGCCCAGATGGCAAGATGCTTTTTGGCTCGGGGCATCGACATGAAAAGGTTCTGCAGAGCGCCGCGGAAGAATAGTTCCTCAGCCAGGCCGGTCAGCACGCCTATGATAAGAATACCCATGATGAGGTCGCCTACCGATGTGCCTCCCGCAAGGGCGTCAACGCCGCTGTTGGCATTGTCCTCCATGCTGCGCAGCATTTCCTCAAGCCCGCTGAGTGACTGCGGCAAGTGAAGGTTGCTGTTAACCTCTATGAGCCATTCCATTGCTGGGAGCGCTGTCACCATCACCACGAGCGACATCACTATGACTCCGACGCGCGGTTTCACATTGACCGTAAGCAGCGAAGCGGGCAGACGCGTGGCGGTAAACGCCGCCGCTACGGCAGGAAGTATGAACACGAGGAGGTCCTGAAAGATTGCGAATATCCTCATGCCTTTCGGCGACATCACTTTCTCACCGCCGATTATCATGGTGACAACCGACAGCAGCATCAGCATGATGAAAAACGCGCCGAAAAGCACGCCGATGGCGCGTCCCGGACTGTTGACCACGGGCAGCCATCCGTTACCGCGCTGCGAATTAAACGAAGTAGAATTAATATCCTTCAAATCCATATTCTTTTTCTTTTTTTGAGTTTGCTTGGGTTGATGAGTTATTTATCGTGTCAGAAGTTGAGGTAGAAGTCTTTGAGGAGGGAGATGTAGGCGGGGGTGTAGCTGTTGTCGGGATTGGAGATGACGAGGTCGGTTTCGGCGCATGGGCCCGCCGGGTTGGTGGAGAATTGCCAGAGGGTGCGGCGTGCCGGTTTGCCGGCGCGGGTGAACACGTGGCAACGACGTGTCGGGTGCAGCCCGGCAAGCGATGATTCAAACAGTACCTCTTCATCGCGCACGGCGGGAAATACCATTGCAAACATGCCTCCGCCGCGCAGCAACTTGGCGCTGACACTCAGCAGGGCCCGCAACGGCAGCGTGTCGTCATGTCGTGCTGTAGCACGGTCAGCGTCGGGGGAATGCAGCCGTTCGGTAAAGAACGGAGGATTGCTGACTATCAGGTCGTAAGCGCCGGAGAGGGCATCATCGGAGGCGAGTGTAAGGAAGTCGGCCTGCGACACCTCTACCTTCCCGCTGAACGGCGAGGCTGCTATATTGCCGGCACACTCGGCCACGGCGTCGGCGTTGATGTCGATACACCGCACCGTCGCTTCAGGGTAACGTTGCGCCAGCATCAGGGCCACGACGCCCGTGCCGCAACCCACGTCGAGCACACGACCCTCCGCACTGTCGGCCGGCAATTGCGCCCAGCCGCCGAGAAGCACACCGTCAGTACCCACTTTCATGGCACTCAGCCGATTGGAAAGCGAGAACTGCTTGAAGCGGAATATTGTCTCACGGTTCTTGTTCATACGATTGCCTGCAAAATTACAATTTTTCGGACCTTTACACAACTATTTATCCCCAAATTGGTTATCTTTGCAAAAGAGATTAGCAATCATGAGCCGACAGCATACCGGCTCTAAAAACTCATAACGACATGATAATCAATAGCGCACGCTTCGTCATATCCAACACCAAGGCATCGGCCTGCCCCGACGACACCCGTCACGAATACGCATTCATAGGACGCTCCAATGTGGGCAAGTCATCGCTCATCAACATGCTGACCGGCAAAAAGTCGCTGGCCCAGACATCGGCCACACCGGGTAAAACGATGCTTATCAACCACTTCCTTGTCAACGACTCGTGGTATATCGTCGACCTCCCCGGCTACGGATACGCGCAGCGCAGCAAGGAGAGCCGTAAGGAAATCGACCGAATCATACGCGACTACATACTTAACCGCGCGCAGATGACATCGCTCTTCGTGCTCATCGACGTGCGCCACAAACCGCAGAAAATCGACCTCGAATTCATGGAATGGCTCGGCGAGAACGGCGTGCCGTTTGCCATAGTATTCACCAAACTCGACAAGCTCTCCCCCACCGCCTCCAAGAAATCCATCGCCAACTACTGCACCACCCTGCTCGAACAGTGGGAGGAACTGCCCCCCATATTCGCCACCTCAAGCGAGGACCGCCGCGGCCGCGATGCCCTGCTCGACTACATAGAGCAGCTCAATCAGCTCCCCGTCCAAACCGATTGACCCTTTCCCGTGTTATAGTTTTAAAAGCTCAAAACCCCGACCGCCAAAAGGCCGTCCCAAAGCTGAAAGCCCGCCCAGAAGCCAAAGCTGAAAAGCCGGCACTAATGCCGGGCCTTAAGCGCCCACTGAAAGCCCGCCCGAAGCCAAAGCTGAATGCCCGCCAGTGCGGCAAGAAGGAATGTGCTGAGGCCGAAAGGCCGAAGAATTGAAAACTTTAAAACTATGATAAATTATGGAAACTAACAACAAAACCACCCAGAGCGAAATCGAGGAAGCACGCCGCGACCTCCCCGGCGCAGCAGTCAACGCTGCCGATGAAAATGCCGACAACTCCGAACTCGTAAAGGAGCGCACCGCCACACTCAACAACAACCCCCGCAACGAGGGAAACCCCGTGTGATGGTATCTGACACATTAAAAAAATTTGCAGGCTGAAACTACATTTCCGTATCTTTCAGCCTGCTTTTATGTTTTTTTTGTTAACTTTGTTGATTAATAAACTCAGTCAGTTGATTACTAAACTAACTTAGCCAAACGCACATGACAACCTCTCAACAACAGTCATCGGGTAAAATCACGCTCATGGGTCTCTGCCGCAGTCTTTACGAGCAGATGTCGGCCCAGGGCATCGGTACGGAGCAGATGCGTCATCTGGCGCGCCTGTTGCGCACCGCCTCACGTGAGGGCCACCTGCAACGCGACCGCTTCGGGTTGAGTCCGGTGATACACAATCTCCACACAGCCCACGCACTGTGCAGCCGTGTGAGCCCCGACCCCAAAATGGTGGCAGCCATCATGTTGCGTAACCTCGTCAACTGCGAGTATCTCACGCTTGACGATGTCAAAGCCGAATGGGGCGAGGACGTGGCGAAACTGCTCGGCGGACTGCGCAACATCACAGGCCTCTATGCCAAGCAGGTGGCCGTGGAGAGCGACAATTTCCGCAGGCTGCTTATGACATTTGCCGAGGATATACGCGTCATTATCATCATGATAATAGACCGTCTGGAGCTGATGAAACTCATCAACCACCACCCCAACGAACGTCTTGTGCGTGAGGTTGCCTACGAGGCCAACTTCCTCTACGCCCCGCTGGCCCACCGTCTCGGTCTCTACGCCATCAAGGGGGAGATAGAGGATATGTCGCTCAAATATACCAACCGCAAGGCATTCGACGACATAGCCCAACACCTCAACGAAACCAAAGCCAACCGCGACGCCTATATCGCCGACTTCATAAAGCCCGTGCGCGAGAAGCTCGATGCGGCAGGCATCAAATATGAAATCAAAGGTCGCACCAAGTCGATATTCTCGATCTGGAACAAGCTCGTCAAGCAGAAAACCGACATAGCCCACATCTACGACCTCTTCGCCATACGTATCATCATCGACACCCCGCCTGAGCGCGAGAAAGCTGACTGCTGGCTCGCCTACTCAATCGTGACCGACATGTACCGCCCCAACCCCGCGCGCATGAAGGACTGGATAAGCATCCCGAAATCCAACGGTTACGAGTCGCTCCACATAACCGTGGCCGGTCCCGACGGACGTTGGGTCGAAGTGCAGATACGCACCCGCCGCATGGACCTCGTGGCCGAGAAGGGCGTTGCTGCCCACTGGCGCTACAAAGGTATCAAGAGCGAGGGGGAGATGGACACGTGGATGAACAAGGTGCGCAACATACTCGAAGGGGGCGCCGAAGGCCCTATGGAGCTGATGCGCAACTTCAAGATGGACTTCTACGACAAGGAGGTGTTTGTGTTCACCCCCAAAGGAGACCTCTACAAACTGCCCCTCGGAGCTACGGTGCTCGACTTCGCCTTCAACATCCATTCGCGACTCGGATGCCAGTGCACAGGCGCGAGCGTCAACGGCAAGAACCAGAAAATCAACTACCGACTGCGCAGCGGTGACACCGTGGAGATTCTTACCTCCAACGCCCAGAGTCCCAAGCAGGACTGGCTCAACTTCGTGGTGACATCCAAGGCGCGTACCAAGATACGCCAGACCCTCAACGAGCGCTCCAACCAGGCCTCGGAACTGGCCAAGGAGATGCTGCAACGCCGCTTCAAGAACCGCAAGATTGACCTTGAAGAGGCTCCGCTCATGCGCACCATAAAGAAACTCGGCTACAAGACCGTGACCGACTTCTACAACGACATAGCCAAGGAGGTGCTCGACATCAACACCGTCATCGAGGCCTACGAGCAGTCAACCGAGAAGCGCGCGGCCGAAGTGGAAACCCGTTCGGCCGGAGAGTTTGTGCTCCCCACCGCCGACGATACGGCCACCGCTTCGACCAACGATGTTCTCGTAATCGGCAACAACATCAAGGGTATCAACTACCGCCTCGCCCGCTGCTGCAACCCCATACACGGCGACGAGGTGTTCGGCTTCATATCGTCGGAGGGCGTGGTCAGCATCCACCGTGCCGACTGCCCCAACGCCATCCACATGCGCCGGCGATACCCCTACCGCGTGGTCCCCACCCGCTGGTCGGGCAAAATCGGCGACCAGCTCGCCACCACCCTGCGCGTGGTAGGCAACGACGACATCGGCATCGTCACCAACATATCCTCTATCATCAACAAAGAGAAGGACGTGACCCTGCGCGCCATATCCATCGACTCCAACGACGGACTGTTTCAGGGGCACCTCTCGGTGGGAGTGAACGACGTGTCGGCACTTAAAACATTGATAAAGAAAATAAAAACGATAAAAGGAGTAAAAGATGTACAGCGTATATAAAAAGATGGCCGCAGCAGCCTGCGTGGCCGCGGCAGCAGCGATGTCGCTCAGTTCGTGCAAGGGTGCCAACAACGAGGGCGCCGAGGCACAGATAGCTTTTGACAAGGCACAGAACGCCTACAACGGCGGCAATGCACGCCTATGCCTGGAGCTGCTCGACTCGGTTGACAGCCGCTATTCCCACGACATCGATGTCATGAAACAGAGCATGAAACTGCGACCCAAAGCGCTGATTATCCTGACTGAAGAGGACCTTGCCGCCGCCGACTCCACCGTCAGCGCCAACAAGGTAATGCTCGACAGCCTGCGCCCGCTCATGACCCACGTGGCCGTGCCCGGCACCGAGGGCTACTCGGTAAAGACCTCGGCAGTTGACCCGTCGTTCATGAACAAGACCGACGTATCGCCCCGCGTATCGGAAATCGGCGAGTTTTACCTCGTGTCGTCGGTCAATCCCGCCGGAGGGTTGCAGCACTGGTCGCTCTCGGCCGTTGTAGGTGACATGATTGCCACCACCGACACTGTGCCCTACGACGGTACGCTCAATTTCCGCACCAACAACTCCGAGGTCATAACATTCACTCCCGCAGGAAGTAACGGCATAGGCCAACTCGTAGCCGACAATCCCGGCCTGCCCGTCAAGATAATATTCAACGGCCAGAACGGTCGCAACAGGAGCATATCGCTCACAGCCGAGCAGATTGACGCACTTGCCACCGCCTACCGTTATGCCACCGCGGTCAACGACATGCGCAACGCCACTATCGACGTGGAGCGTCTCAACGCACGCCATGCCAAATTGCAGCAGCAGACCGCCGATGAGTAAGCCGTAACCTCCGGCCACTCACCCGGTTATACCCTCCCCCGCGCCACCTGCCGGCGCTATGTAACACTTCACACACCATTGTCACGAACCATCGCAATGAACATACCCGAAATAATAGCATCGACCCCCGGTCGCGGATTCTCGTTTGAAGTGCTTCCCCCGCTCAAGGGAAAAAGCATAGAGACGCTTTTCCGCAGCATCGACAAACTTATAGAATTCAATCCGCGCTACATCAACGTCACCACCCACCGCAGCGAGCTGGTGTTCAAGCCGATAGACGGCGGACTGTATCAGCGCGTCACCGAGCGTTCGCGCCCCGGCACAGTAGCCGTAGCCACCGCCATACAGAACCGCTACAAGCTCCCCGTCGTGCCCCACATGATATGCAGCGGTTTCTCCAAAATAGAGACCGAATACGCGCTTATCGACCTGCAGTTCATGGGGATAACCAACATCCTCGTGCTACGCGGCGACAAGGCCAAGCACGACAGCAAGTACACCCCCAACGAGAACGGCTACATGCACGCCTCGGAGCTGCAGCAGCAAGTCAACGACTTCAACCGCGGATTCTTTGTCGACGGCACCTCGATGGACACCGGTCGTGACACGCCATTCTCCTATGGAGTAGCCGGTTATCCCGAGAAACATGAGGAAGCGCCCAACTTCGACATGGACCTGCAGTTCCTCAAATCGAAGGTCGACAACGGCGCCGAGTATATCGTGACGCAGATGTTCTTTGACAATGCCAAGTATTTCAACTTCGTGGAGCGTTGCCGCGCGGCAGGTATCAATGTGCCTATCATCCCGGGTATAAAGCCGATAACCAACATCAACCAGCTGTCAGTGCTCCCCAAAGTGTTCAAGGTGGACATTCCGAGCGAATTTGCCCGCCGGCTTATGGACTGCACCACCGACGCCGAGCGCAAGGCCGCCGGCATAGAATGGGGCATCCGTCAGGTCAACGAACTATACGAAGGGGGCGCACCCTCCATCCATTACTACTCTCTCAACGCCGTAGACTCCGTGCGCGAGATTGTAAAAAACACGTTATAAGATGAAATTCAGCGACATACCCGCACATGACGAAGTGAAACGGCAGCTCGTGGCAATGGTCGACAACAACCGTATGCCCCACGCGCTGCTGCTCGAAGGGAAGAGCGGCATCGGCAAGATGATGCTCGCCCGCGCCCTCGCGCAATATATCCACTGTACCGACCGGCACGACGGCGACAGTTGCGGAGTGTGCCCCGCATGCCTGCAACATCAGTCGTTCAACCATATCGACACCCACTACGCCTACCCCGTTATCAAGCTGAAAAACAGAACGGGAGCGGCGATTTCCGACGACTGGGCCGAGCAATGGCGACAATTTCTCACCGACTCCCCCTACATGGACATGAATACGTGGGTGGAGCTTCTCGGCAACGCCAACGCTCAGCCGCAGATATTTGTCGACGAGAGCACCGCGCTGCTCCACAAACTCAACTTCACGTCACACGCCGCCCGCTTCAAGGTGGTGCTGATGTGGCTGCCGGAGCGCATGAACGAAGCCTGCGCCAACAAGTTGCTCAAACTGCTTGAGGAGCCGCACGACGACACGCTCTTTATCCTCGTCAGCAACGAGCCGGCGCATATTCTCCCCACCATCTACTCCCGCCTGCAGCGCGTGGAGGTGAAGCGTCTCGACGATGCCACCGTAGCCGCCTATCTTGAAGAGCGCTACGGAGTTGACCCCGACGCCGCCGACGGTATCTCCCACCTTGCCGAGGGTAGCATACTCGAAGCCTTGAGCCGGTTCTCGGCAAGCGACGAGTCGAAACAGTTTCTCGACATGTTCATGTCGCTGATGCGTCTGGCCTACCAGAAGAAGGTTGGCGCGCTGCGCAGATGGAGTGTCGACGTGGCCGATTTCGGTCGCGAGAAGTGCTGCCGTTTCCTCGAATACTGCGAACGGTTGACCGGCGAGAACTACATATACAATCTGCGCGACAGCCGACTGGTGCGGCTCGACAACGAGGAGAGCCGTTTCAGCGCCAACTTCGCCCGCTTCATCAACGAGCGCAACGTGGAGCGCATACGCAGTCTCTTCATCGACGCGCGCCGCGACATCGCCGGCAACGCCAACGCCAAAATAGTGCTGTTTGACATCGCCGTCAGCATTATCCTCTGCCTTAAATAATCCGGCCGCAACTCCGCGACAGGAGTTGCAACCGATTGTACCACAACATTTAGACCACGTTCCCCAATACATCCTATGGACCACAATACGGAACATCTTGACGCACTGCGCACTCCGTTTCTCAAACAGGTAGCGCAAGCCTACACCGCCAACGAGCGCGCCCAACTGCCCGACTACTGCTTCGTAGTGCCCAACAAACGAAGCGCCGTGTTTCTCGGCAAATATTTCAGCGAGGCACTGACCGCCGACGGCACTCCCGCGGCACTGCTGCCATCCATTGTCACCATCTCCGACTTCATCGCCGACCTGAGTGACAATGTGGAATTGTCGCGCATCGAGATGCTGTTTATCCTCTACGACGTGTATTCCTCAATAGTGCGTCGCCACATGTCGGAAGCCGACCTTGCCGCCGGCAAAGGGCTCGTTGACTTCAACCGCTTCCAGTATTGGGGCGAGATACTTATCAATGACTTCGGCGACGTGGACCGTTACCTCGTCGACGCTGCCCAGCTTTTCCGCAACGTGGAGGGGCTTAAGGAGATTAGTTCCAACTATCTGACTGAAGAACAGCTCGATGTGATACGCCGGTACTGGAACGAGGAACTGGTGCCCGAACCGGTGCGCGATTTCTGGAAACATGCCGTGCATGTGAGCCAACGCAAGAACAAGGCAGACGGCAACCGCGAGGTGCAGAACAAGAATGTCACCGGCTTCGTGAAACTGTGGCAGGTGATGTATGAGGTGTACACCGAGTTTCGCGAGCGCCTCGCCCGCGACGGTTACAGCTACAGCGGTATGACCTACCGCGAGGTGGCCGAACGACTTCAGGAGATGGAAGCCGACGACTTTGACTGCGACCGTTATATCTTCACGGGATTCAGCGTGTTGTCAAAGTCGGAGCAATCAATCTTCAAGTCGATGCAACGCATGGGTATAGCCGACTTCTACTGGGACTATGCCTCTCCCGCAATGTATATCAAGGGAAACCGAGCGTCAAGGTTTATCACCGGTTACGTCAAGGAATTTCCATCACGCTACAATGTAGGCCTGAAGCAGATGCCCGGCTTCCCCGACATCAACGTCATAGCCGTGCCATCGACTTTCGGCCAAGCGAAAGTCATTGCGCCGATATTGAAAAGGCTTTACCCGCAACTCTTTGCAGCCGGAGTGGCCGACAATGGCGGTGCAGGCGATAATGGCGGTGCAACCGATAATGCGGACGCGGCATTGGAGCATACGGCCATCGTGCTCCCCGACGAGAACCTCGTGTCGCCGTTGCTCAATTCCATACCGCGCGAGGTCAGCACAGTCAATGTCACTATGGGTTTCCCCCTGAGCCACACGTCGGTAGCGTCGCTGATTAAGAACATAGTGTCGATGCAACTGCGTGCCCGCGAACTCCGTTCGCTCGATACATTTTTCTTCGAGGATGTGATAGCACTCCTCTCCCACCCTTTGCTGCGAGCACGCTACGCATCGCTGTGCGACAACATCGTAGCCACCGTCAACAAGCAGCGTCTCTTCAATATCCCCGTAACATTCTTTGACAGTGAGGAATACGCCCCACTCCGCCCCGTATTCAGCATAGTAAAAAACCTCAACGACTCCGACGGCGTAATCGACTACCTCGACAACCTCTTCAACTGGCTCACTCAAGTCATCACCCCCGACCCTGCAGACCTACCTCACTCCCCCGTCCGTAATGACCTTACTGACACTAATGACATTAGTGACCCCACTGACCCGGAGGAGGAAGAAGAAGAATCCCCCGACTCCGAAACCTTCATAACCGGCTCACCGCGCCTCGAACTCCAATACATCAAAGCCTACCGCGCCGCTCTCGACGAACTGCGCCGCCTCAACGAAACCTACCTGCGCGGCGGCAAGATATTCCTCGAGGACAGAACCGTATTTCACCTCGCCGAGCGTCTGCTCGGCAACCAGTCGGTAGCCTACGAAGGGATGCCGCTCGAAGGACTCCAGATAATGGGTGTGCTCGAATCGCGCGGACTCGACTTCGAGAACGTAATACTCACGTCGATGAACGAGCGCATCTTCCCGCGCAAGCACTACGCCAAGACATTCATCCCCGAGGCTCTGCGCCGTGGCTACGGCATGGCCACTCTGGAGCATCAGGAGAGCATGTATGCCTACTATTTCTATCGCCTCATAGCACGAGCCAAAAACGTGTATCTGCTTTACGACGCACGCACATCGGGTCTACGCGCAGGCGATATGTCGAGATATATCAGCCAGATAAAGTATCAGTTCCCGCAGGAGAAGGTACGGTTCTCAGGTTCGCAGTACCGCCTCGCTCCCGCGAAGCCCGACCGCATGTCGGTAGCCAAGACCGACGCCATCATGAAGGAACTGGAGCGCTTCAAGTCGAGCGACAATGCCCGCTACCTGTCGGCCCACTCGCTCAACACCTACATCAACTGCCCCATGCAGTTCTACCTCGCCAATATTGAGCGCTACTATCCTGAAAACGAGGTGTATGACTACATGGACCAGGGCACCTACGGCACCATAGTCCACGAAGTGGCCGAGAAAATGTATCTCGACCTCAAAGGCGACGGCGCGTCGCTCCCGCTTACCCCCGACACCTACGCCGCGCTCACCGACAAGAAGCGCGTGGAGGATTATGTGGCGCGCTCCATACGCCGCCACTACCTCTGCATCGACGAGGACGACCCGCGACCGCTCGAAGGTGATGCCGCCATATTCCAGAAACTGATGGTGCGCACAATCATGAAGATGTATGAGCGCGAAAGCGAGTTTGACGGCGTGGAATTTATCGCCGGCGAGGAGTCGCAATATGTTGACCTGAAAGTGAATGAGCGTCACACCATCAACCTCAACTATCGTATTGACCGCATTGACCGCGTGACGTCGCCTGCGGGCGAGGAGGTGATTCGCCTTGTCGACTACAAGACGGGCAGTGACCCCACGACCACTCCGGGCCTCGACCGACTTTTCATTCACGGCAACTCAGTGTCGCAGCCCAAAGCCATCTTCCAGCTGCTGCTCTACTGCAACGCCTACGCCGAGCACGAGAAATATGACGGTCCGATACAGCCCTACATCTACACTCTGCGCAAGGTTGCCATCAAGCCGTTCGAGCCGCTGAAAGTGGCGAAGAAACCGCTTGAGGATTACCGCACTGTCAACGAGGAGTTTCTCAGCCGCCTCGGCGAACTGCTCGACGAACTCTACGACAAGGACACTCCCTTTGAGGCATACCCGTCGGACGACAACTGCAAATATTGTAAATTCAAGGAACTCTGCTCGTTATAGGGCGCAATGCTACCGATAGCCATGGCCGGACTATACATACATATACCCTTCTGCCACTCCAAGTGCAGCTACTGCGATTTCTATTCGGGACTGCGCCCCGCAGCCGCCGCGGGCTATATTGATGCCGTCATCGCCGAACTGCAATTGCGACGCCGCGAAATCAACACCGACTTCACCACTATATATATAGGTGGAGGCACCCCCTCCATCATTCCCGCAGCCGAGACGCAACGGCTTGTCGACGCCATCGCCGCCACCACCGACATGGCTCGCGTAGAGGAATTTACCATCGAAGTCAATCCCGAGGACGTGACCGACGAACTGCTCACCGCTTACCGCGCAATGGGGGTCAACCGCATCAGCATGGGCGTGCAATCATTTGACAACGAACTCCTTGCCGCCATCAACCGCCGCCACACAGCCGCCGAAGCCCTTGCCGCCATCGACCTGCTGCGCGAGGGAGGGTGGAACTACAGCATCGACCTGATGTTCGGTTTGCCGGGGCAGACAATGGAGATGTGGCAGGCCGATGTTGACCGCGCCATGAAGCTGCGTCCGCCCCACATCTCGGCCTACCTGCTGTCATACGAGCCGGGCACACGACTCTACGCCATGCTCTGCGCAGGCAAGGTGACCGAAGCCCCCGAGGAGCTTGCCGACGCCATGCAGCAATACTTCACCCGCTCGGCGGCCGACAACGGTTACCTCCACTACGAAATCTCCAACTACTCGCAGCCCGGCCGACATTCGCGCCACAACTCCGCCTACTGGGATATGAGCCCTTACCTCGGACTCGGAGCGTCGGCCCACTCCTACGACGGCCGCGTGCGCCGCATCAATCCCCCTGACATAAAGCGATACCTCGCCGCTCTCGCTGACCGGCGAATTGCAGCCGAAACTGAAGAGGAGAATATCGACGAGCTATTCAACGACTTCATAATAACGGGATTACGCACCGCCGACGGACTGTCGCTCGCCCGACTGCAGGAACGATTTCCCGAAAGTTTCATCGCCGACCTGCACCGCGACGCCGCCCCGCTCATAGCCGACGGCCAACTGCAACTGACCGACCGCCTCGCAATCCCCGAACACCACTGGCTCAAAGCTGACGCCATAATGCGCGACCTCCTCAGAATATAAACGTAATTATAAACAACAGAACTTACAATCACATGAAAGAAGATACCACTCTCCGCCCACTGCATCAGTCATATAAAGTGTTTGACAATCTATATGCAGGCGAATATCCCGGCGATAAGAACCCGACTGCGGCTAAAGAGAAAATTGACGCAATGCACCGTTTCGGTGTGCGCCACTTCATCGACCTGACCGAGGAGGGAGAGTTACGCCCATACAGTCATCTGCTGCCGGCCGATACCACCTATACGCGGTTTCCCATAAAGGACTTGGGAGCCCCTGATTCTGTCGGGAAAACACTCTTACTTATTGATAAAATCATTGAGTTGAAAAGACGCGGAGGCATTGTTTATATCCACTCTTGGGGTGGAGTGGGACGCACAGGCACAATAGTATCATGCTACTTTGCCAATTATATTGGCAAATTGAATTACGATATAAGTGCGGAAACAGTTATCAACCGCATGAGAGTCTGCTTCCGGGATATGCCGAAAGCCACTTACCGGCAATCACCCGAAACTGATGCGCAGATTCAATTCATAAAAAAATTTGTCGCTACTTATAAAGAGGCTAAGGATGAATCAGACCGGCTTCGTCGTGACCGCATCCGGGGAAGCCTCATGGCCGGAGCGGCAGGCGACGCTCTCGGCTACACCGTGGAGTTCATGAAATACAAGAATATTATCGCTGCTTACGGCTACCCCGGCATCACCCGGTTTGAATTGACAAATCAAGGTAAAGCCCTCATCAGCGACGACACGCAGATGACACTTTTCACCGCCAACGGCATGCTCATGGGAATAACCCGCGGAACTATCCGTGGCATAGGAGGCGCACCGGAAGATTACGTCAGTGTTGCTTATCAGGATTGGTATTATACCCAGACAGGACGTAAATATTTCCAGGGGACGAAGTACACGTGGCTACGCGACATGCCTGAGATGGCCCACCGACGCGCACCCGGCATCACTTGCCTCGATGCCTGTAAAGCGCTTGGAATGCATCGGGAGGTAAGAAACAACAGTAAAGGTTGCGGCGGCATAATGCGGGTGGCTCCGATGGGATTATTTATGGCAGTACACCCCCTTTACAGCATTGAGAAAATCGATGAAGCGGGCGCCGAAATCGCAGCGGTCACTCACCGTCATCCCCTGGGATTTCTCCCGGCTGCCATGTTGACTCATTTGCTGCGGCAGCTTGTCGTTACAGAGACAGAAGAAATCAGGAGCAGCATCGCTGAAATAGCCCTTGAAACAATCAATTGCCTCGATAAAATATATGTAGGTGAATACGATAAGGAGAAACGTTATCTCGCCGACCTCACCCGCAAAGCCGTAGCACTCGCAGTCAATGGCAAGACCGACAAAGAGAACATAGCCGCTCTCGGCGAGGGATGGGTTGCCGAAGAGACCTGGACGATAGCGCTTTACTGCGCCGTGCGCCACGTAGACAGCATGCGTGACGCCATCATCGCATCGGTCAATCATGACGGCGACAGCGACTCCACAGGCTCGGTGTGCGGCAACATCATGGGAGCAATCTACGGTTACGATGCTATCATCGACGAGAATCTTTTCTGCCCGGCCGATAAAAAATTCAAGGACACGCTTGAACTCCACGATATAATCCTCGCAATGGCTGATGACCTGCATACCGTATGCATCCTCAGAGAATTTGATTACGACAGCACGCCGGAGAAACACCGCTGGTACATGCGCTACTGCCAAATGATACCCGACGGCATTGCCGACTGATAAAGGATAGGCAAGACAAAATAAGTAACTTTTCAAAATTATTTTAAACAGTTAGTTATCTCTCAAAAATAGAAACAAACTACGTATAAACTGATTTTCAACATCTACATAAAAAATAATTGATTGCGGGTGATATTTTGCTTGCGATTGGTTGCATGTCATCGGGGATTTTTGTAATTTTGCAGGCAAACCAACGCGGTGAAGGCCACTCTGGCCGACACCCTGCAAAAAAACATCTGACTGCAATGAATGAGCATAGCCTGGTATCCATCTCTGACCTGAGCAAGGAGAAAATGCTTCATCTACTGGAGCAAGCGCGATATTTTGAAGAGCATCCCAATCACAAAATCCTGGACGGGAAAGTTGTGGGGACGCTTTTTTTTGAACCCTCCACTCGCACGCGACTTAGTTTTGAAACCGCAGTCAACCGTCTGGGTGGCAGAATCATAGGCTTCGCTGACGCCAACACCACGTCGTCGTCAAAGGGCGAAACGCTCAAGGACACGATAAAGATGGTATCGAACTACGTTGACCTCATCATCATGCGCCACTACCTCGAAGGAGCTGCGCGCTATGCCGCCGAGGTGACCGACGTGCCCGTAATCAACGCCGGCGACGGTGCCAACCAGCACCCGTCGCAGACCATGCTCGACCTCTACTCCATATACAAGACTCAGGGTACGCTGCAGGGACTGACCATCACCCTCGTGGGCGACCTCAAATATGGCCGCACCGTCCACTCGCTCATCATGGCGATGAAATATTTCAACCCCACGTTCCGCTTCGTGGCCTGCGACGAGCTGCAGATGCCGAAGGAATATCTGAAATACTGCGACGAGCAGGGCATCGACTACACCATCCACACCGACTTCTCCCCCGAGGTAATCAACACCTCCGACATCATATACATGACCCGCGTGCAGCGCGAGCGTTTCACCGACCTCGCCGAGTATGAACGCGTCAAGGACCTCTACACCCTGCGCAACTCCATGCTCGACAACTCGCGCGACAACCTGCGCATACTCCACCCGCTGCCCCGCGTCAACGAGATTTCGCCCGACGTCGACGACAATCCCAAAGCCTACTACTTCAATCAGGCCCGCAACGGATTGTTCATGCGCCAGGCTCTCATCTGCGACGCCCTGCAGATTTCGCCCGAGAAGTAAACATCCCCGGAGCACGGGCCCGGCATCCCGTCAAAGGCCCGCAAGTAACAACGAAAGTCACAACGATTAAAGGTTAAAATCCGACATAATGACAACCAACAAGACATCGCTCGCAGTAGCAGCCCTGCGCAACGGCACTGTAGTGGACCACATTCCGGCCGACCAACTCTTCAAGTGCGTCAAGATACTGGGTGTGGAAAGCCTCTCCAATCAGCTCACCATCGGCAACAACCTTCACAGCCACAAGCTCGGCGCCAAAGGTATCATAAAGATTGCCGACGTCACTTTCCCCGAGAAGGTGCTCAACCGCGTGGCGCTCGTGGCCCCCACAGCCGTGGTCAATATCATACGCGACTATCAGGTGGTGGAGAAACGCCCCGTGGTGCTTCCCGAAACCGTAGTGGGCATAGTGCGCTGCTCCAACCCCAAGTGTATCACCAACAACGAGCCTATGGTGACCCGCTTCGAGGTAATCGACGCCGACAAGCGCGTGATACGCTGCCACTACTGCAACCACGCCACCACCGGCGAGAAAGCCGACATCATCTAAGGATATATCACTGACTACAAGACCGATATACCCCCGACTGACAGACATTCGACTGATAGACATTCAGCTGATATACACCGAAAAGTAAACTACCGATAACACCTCACGCAAGGATATATGGCAGAAAAACAGAATTGGAAACCCGGAACGATGATTTACCCCCTGCCGGCGGTAATAGTGACCTGCGGCCGTGACATCGAGCACTCCAACATGCTCACAGTAGCGTGGACGGGAACCATCTGCACCAATCCGGCTATGTGCTACATATCGGTGCGCCCCGAGCGCCACAGCTATCCGATGATAAAGGAGACGATGCAGTTTACCATCAACCTCACCACCGAGGCCATGGCCCGCGCCACCGACTGGGTGGGCGTGAAGTCGGGCCGCGACTTCGACAAGTGGAAGGAAACGGGACTGACCCCGGTCAAGGGCGTGGCGGTAAGCTGCCCCTATATCGAGGAGTCACCTCTCAGCATCGAGTGCCGCATAAAGACAGTGATGCCGCTCGGCAGTCATGACATGTTCATAGCCGAGGTGGTCAATGTCATAGCCGACGGGAAATACATCGACCCGACGACCGGAGCCTTTGACCTCGGCAGTGCCGGACTCATCAACTACTCCCACGGTAATTATTACCGTCAGGGAGAGCAGATAGGACGCTTCGGCTGGACGGTAAAGAAGAAGTAATCACTGATTGACAACCACATAACCAATCAGTTATCAAATAAACAGGTACATCAAGAATCAGGTACAGTAAAAAAGAAATCTCAACAAACTCTAAAAATAAATATGGAAAGAGACAATGCTATTTTCGACATCATCGCCCGCGAGCATGACCGTCAAAAGAAAGGTATCGAACTTATCGCTTCGGAAAACTTCGTCAGCGACCAGGTAATGCAGGCTATGGGTTCCTGCCTCACCAACAAATACGCTGAAGGCTATCCCGGCCACCGCTACTACGGCGGCTGCCAGGTAGTGGACGAGGCAGAGCAGCTGGCTATCGACCGCGTTAAAGAAATCTTCGGCGCAGAGTATGCCAACGTGCAGCCCCACTCAGGCGCGCAGGCCAACATGGCAGTGTTCATGTCGGTGCTCCGTCCCGGCGACAAGTTCCTCGGCCTCAACCTCGCTCACGGCGGTCACCTGTCACACGGTAGCCCCGTCAACTTCTCAGGCCTTATGTTCCAGGCTCTTGAGTACAACGTGAAGGAGGATACCGGTCTTATCGACTACGACCAGATGGAGGAAGTGGCACGCCGCGAACGTCCCCGCCTCATCGTGGGTGGCGCCAGCGCTTACTCACGCGAATGGGACTACGCCCGCATGCGTCGTCTCGCCGACGAAATCGGTGCTATCCTCATGATTGACATGGCCCACCCCGCCGGTCTCATCGCAGCAGGCTTGCTCGACAACCCCGTGAAATATGCCCACATCGTGACCTCTACCACCCACAAGACACTCCGTGGTCCGCGCGGCGGTATCATCCTCATCGGCGAGGACTTCGAGAATCCCTGGGGCAAGACTACACCCAAGGGCGTTGTTCGCAAAATGTCGTCGCTCATCGACTCAGCCGTGTTCCCCGGCGTGCAGGGCGGTCCGCTCGAACATGTCGTTGCAGCCAAGGCCGTTGCGTTTGGCGAAGCTCTCCAGCCCTCATACAAGGAATATCAGGCTCAGGTGAAGAAGAATGCCGCTGTCATGGCACAGGCACTCGTCGACAAGGGCTACAAAATCATCTCCGGCGGTACCGACAACCACTGCATGCTCGTTGACCTCCGCACCAAATTCCCCGACCTCACCGGTAAAGTGGCTGAGAAAGTGCTCGTTGACGCCGACATCACAGCCAACAAGAACATGGTGCCCTTCGACAGCCGCTCACCCTTCCAGACTTCGGGTATCCGTCTCGGCACAGCAGCCATCACTACCCGCGGCGCCAAGGAGGACCTCATGGGCGACATCGTGGAAATGATCGACACCGTTCTCTCTAACCCCAAGGATGAAAAGGTAATCGCTTCAGTGCGCGAGAAAGTGAACTCGACCATGAAGGACTACCCCATGTTCGCTTACTAATCGATAACCGACAACAACTTATTGCATGAGGCCGTGCCGGTGAACTATGCGGCACAGCCTCATGTTTCTTTTACCACACAACGCAGCTGCGGGTCACGACCGCCGACAGCTGCAAAATATCAACCTCTCTTTTTACAGCTACCCGTATGATTGCGTTATACTATCTATATTTTTTCCTCATTGCACTGCCGCTGCTGTTAGTGCTGACGTTTCTTACGTGCGTGACCGTCATAGCTGGCACCACCTTGGGCAACGGTTCATGGTGGGGTTACTATCCCGCGATGATATGGGCCCGGTTGTTCTGCATCCTCTCGCTTGTGAGAGTGACAGTCAAAGGGAGGGAAAATATTGACAAGCATACGTCATACGTGTTCGTAGCCAACCATCAGGGAGCCTACGACATCTTCTCGATATACGGCTATCTGGGGCATAATTTCAAGTGGATGATGAAGAAGAGTCTGCGCAAAATCATGCTCGTCGGCTACACATGCCAGCGCTGCGGCCATATCTTCGTTGACCGCAGTTCCCCCTCGGCCGTGCGCCGCACTATCGAGACTGCCGAAATGCGTCTGCGCGACGGCATGTCGCTCGTGGTATTTCCCGAGGGAGCTCGCACTTTTACCGGCAAGATGGGCCCGTTCAAGAAAGGCGCCTATCAGCTCGCGCTGGAGTTTCACCTGCCGCTCGTGCCCGTCACTATCGACGGCTCGTTCAAGGTGATGCCCCGCACGACCATGCTCCCGCGTCCCGGCCATATTATCCTCACTATCCACAAGCCTATCGCTCCCCCCGCCAGTGAGGCTGACCGCACCGAGGTGATAGAGCAGACACGCCGCGCCATCGAGTCGGCCCTCCCAGCATAGCCGGTCATCCCGATATTTCTTAACTATTTATTAACTCCGTGGAACGGGGTCTTAACCCGAACTTATTTTCCGCACTGATTGTTATACATGACAGAATGAAAAATTTTGTCATGTGTCTTGCCATTTTGTCACCTCAGGCTGTCATAAATGAGTTTGGCACGCAATATGCATGTAAGGAATATGTGGCACAACCTATGTCACCACTTAAGAGAAAATTGATAAACAACTAAAAATATAAGTAATCATGAAGATTAAACCCTTAGCCGACCGCGTTCTCGTGAATCCCTGCGCGGCAGAAGAAGTAACCGTATCGGGCATCATCATTCCCGACTCGGCAAAAGAGAAACCCCTCAAAGGCACAGTGCTTGCCACAGGCAACGGTACCAAAGATGAGGAAATGGTAGTGAAGGAAGGCGATACAGTGCTCTACGGCAAGTATGCCGGCACCGAGATTGAGGTTGAAGGCAACAAATACCTCATCATGCGCCAGAGCGACATCCTCGCCGTCTGCGAATAATCTTTCCGCCACGGCAACAATCAATTAAGTAAAACAATAAAACAACATATATCATGGCAAAAGAAATCAAATTTGATATTAAAGCCCGTGAAGAGCTCAAAAAAGGTGTCGACGCTCTTGCTGACGCCGTGAAAGTGACACTCGGCCCGAAAGGTCGCAACGTGATCATTGAGAAGAAATTCGGCGCTCCCCATATTACCAAGGACGGTGTCAGCGTGGCACGCGAAGTAGAACTCGAGGACCCCTTCCAGAACATGGGCGCACAGCTCGTGAAAGAGGTTGCCTCAAAGACAGGCGACGATGCCGGTGACGGTACAACCACCGCTACCGTTCTCGCCCAGGCAATCATCACCGTAGGCCTCAAGAACGTTGCCGCTGGTGCCAACCCCATGGACATCAAGCGCGGTATCGACAAAGCCGTTGAGGCTGTTGTAGCTTCAATCAAGGTTCAGAGCGAAGAGGTTGGCGACGACTTCAAGAAAATCGAGGACGTAGCCCGCATCTCGGCCAACAACGACGAGAAAATCGGTCGCCTCATCGCTGAAGCTATGAAGAAAGTGAAGAAAGAGGGCGTAATCACCGTCGACGAAGCCAAAGGCACAGAGACTACAGTTGACGTGGTTGAAGGTATGCAGTTTGACCGCGGTTACATCTCACCCTACTTCATCACCAACACCGAGAAGATGGCTTGCGAGATGGAGCGTCCCTACATTCTCCTCTACGATAAGAAGATTTCAAACTTCAAGGACCTCCTCCCCGTGCTCGAACCCGTGGCACAGAGCGGCCGTCCCCTGCTCATCATCGCCGAAGATGTTGACTCGGAAGCGCTTGCCACTCTCGTTGTCAACCGTCTGCGCGGCTCGCTGAAAGTATGCGCTGTCAAAGCTCCCGGCTTCGGCGACCGTCGTAAAGAGATGCTTGAGGATATCGCAATCCTTACCGGTGGCGTAGTTATCTCGGAAGAGAAGGGCATGAAACTCGACACCGCTACTCTCGACATGCTCGGCACTGCCGACAAGGTTGACGTCAACAAGGAGAACACCACTATCGTTGACGGCGCAGGCTCCAAGGACGCTATCGCTGCCCGCGTGGCTCAGATCAAGGCTCAGATTGAGCAGACCAAGAGCGACTACGACAAGGAGAAACTTCAGGAACGCCTCGCCAAACTCGCAGGCGGTGTAGCCGTGCTCCACATCGGCGCTCCCTCTGAAGTTGAGATGAAAGAGAAGAAAGACCGCGTTGACGACGCGTTGAGCGCTACCCGCGCCGCTATTGCAGAAGGTATCGTTCCCGGCGGCGGCACAACTTATATCCGTGCTATCTCGGCCCTCGAAGGCCTCAAGGGCGACAACGAGGACGAGACTACCGGTATCCATATCGTGACCCGCGCAATCGAGGAACCCCTCCGCCAGATTGTAGCCAACGCAGGCGCTGAGGGTGCTGTCATCGTTCAGAAAGTGAAAGAAGGCAAAGGTGACTTCGGTTACAACGCACGCACAGGCGTGTTTGAAAACCTCATGGCAGCCGGTGTAATCGACCCTGCCAAGGTGACCCGCGTAGCTCTCGAGAACGCAGCCTCTATCGCCGGCATGTTCCTCACCACCGAGTGTGTCATCGCCGACAAGAAAGAGGATAACCCCGCTCCCGCAATGCCCGCTCCCGGCATGGGTGGCATGGGCGGCATGATGTAATAGTATCATCTCCGGTATAGGGTCATTCCCCCGAAAGGGATAAGACCCTATACCCCCGGACAGAATACAGCAAAATAAGGAAAAGCGACGTGAACCCCACGCCGCTTTTCTTTTTATATTACTGAGTGCAGTTACTGCCGAACTATAATCTTCTCCTTTGACACAGACCCATCAGAATGAACAGACACTCTGATATATACCCCCGGCCCGGGATTTTCAACTTTAGTTCCGAGGAGCGAGAAGATTTCAACATCAATCACATCTTCTCCACCCATCATATTGTCGACTCCGGTAGTTATAACTCGAATGTTCTTATTTTCATCAATCCAATTGGCCTTACGCGCCATACAGTTGTATAGATTTATTTCGTTGAGAACGGAAATATAAGATTTTTTATTGGGCCAACGTTTGGTATCTGCCTTGTCGGCTTCAGAACACTTGCCGGCGTAGTCAATAAGGAAATTTTTTAAACCTTCCATTTTTGACGGATAGAACTCATCCCATACTTTAGTAAATGTTTCGGCAAAAGCTAAGGTATGGAATATCTCGGGTAGAATTTTCCACTCGCTGAATGAAGGGAGCCTGTTCATGGGCACTGTAAATCCCCTTTAACTCATTGAGTTTCAGGGGATTTTCTTTTTTCACAAAGCACATACAAAGCACATTTCAAAACACTATATGAAACAAAATGGTTAGTATTTACGGCGCAGATACAGGAAAAGTACCCATAAAAGTGCGGCGATACATACACCCAGCCCCAAACGCGCTAAGGCTATTTCGTACCACTTCTGCGACGGCGCTTTTTCCTCGGTGAGGTTTTCATGCTCGTCTTGATTGGAGTTGATGCCGTTTGCCTGTTCATTATGGGTGGTAGCGTCCTCGGCTTCCTGACTAACGCCATTTTCCTGCAGCACGCTTCCTTTGTGCTGCCCTCTCATATTCTTTACGCCCTCTAAGGTAACATTGCCGTCGGGTGCGATATTGATTTTACCGCCGCCCTCGACAAACTCGATTACGTTGTTACCCTCGAAAGCGGCGGCCGTCTTGGTTGTGTCGATGGCAGCTTCACTACGGACACGGCTGCTTATTTCGGTTCTTGTTGTGTCGGTGTAGGTCTGTGCGCTACTACGTTCAATAGCCGCAGTTGTTTTGCTCGACCGGCATGACGGCATACTCAATGTGAGTATTACCGCCATAGAAGCCGATAGCGACCTTGTGATAAATTTATTAGTTGTCATAAGACGTACGCTCTATTATATTAATTCTCTTTTCCTCGTTACTCTCGCCGTCGTCAGTATCGCGGGTCAAAATCAGTGTTAACTGCTCAATAATTTTTCGGGTGTTCTTTTCCTTTGTACACGCTACGATGTCACGTGCGAGTTGCGGCAGTTCTGCTGTATGGCTCTTACGGCGTTTAGCATGTTCAAACATTGACTTAGCTTCAGTAAAGATAAGACCCGCGCCGAATAAAATAACTATAAATGGCATCGGGTAAATGTCGAAAAAGAAGCCGAGACAATCGATAAGGAAACCGATAAGTAAGGCCCGGAAATATTCACTGATTTTAGATATTGTCACACGCAGCTTGTGGCTATGAATACGTTGACCGGTTTTCTTCGCGGTGTGAACGCCATCCCAAAGGTCTACGAGGATTGCGGTAACTACTAAGATGCAAACGATAAAAAAGAGGCCCGTGAAGAGAGCTAATTTCTCCGATGATAGAATTGTGTTCATAATCTATATTTGTTTAATGATTGGTTATCCGAAATAATGGTCGGCCTCGGCGGCTCTACGTTTCACGAGACCCGGCATTCGTTTGAGTACACCGTTTTGCCGTGCGTTTACACGCTTCATAAACTCATCGCGTATTGAGGGGTCGTCAGGGTTGGCCCTTACCTTGCGCAGTAAAGTCGGTGCTTTGGCCTTGAGTGAGCCTATATTGTAAGACAATGATACGAGGGCATCGAACTGATTGTTGTTGATTGGCACGCCGGCAAACAACGGCGCGACGCTCTTAGCGAACTTTTGTATATCAACGTCGAATAATCGGTCGGCCTCGGACTGCGTGATTATTTTCCCTTCTGTTACATCGGGACCGGTATGGCCGTAGCCGATAGTCAATACTCCAGCTGGGCAACGGTATGCCTTTAATCGGCAACCCTCCCAGGTCTTAATTTTGGATTTAATTTTCTGTGATAATTCCATAATTTGTAATTACTTAATTTTTTAAAACTCAATTAAAGTGACTTAAATTTGATTGTCGGTTTCGCCGACAGCGTTCTCCAGCTCCTTTACCGCGCGGAGCTTGCAGTCAGCTACGTAGGCATCGTAGGTGCGGAAGGCGGCGATGGCTGCGGCGGGGTCAACGGGCGCGGTGTGGCCGGCGCCGTCGTCGGAGAGGGTGGCGAGTTCGGGGAGCATGGCGCACAGCATCTCGCGCTGTATCTCGAACTCCTTGTCGATGTCGTAGCGCTCGCGGATAAGCTCTACGACTTTTGCCTTGTACTGGTCGACGGTGTAGACGGGGAAGTCGGCCACGGGGATTTCCTCCCAGTTGTCGATGTCGTCGGGGGCGACGCGTGTGCGGCGCATCTTGGGGTATTCCTGCGAGCCTATGCGGTGCAGGTAGTGGCCGTTGTCGCATGATATGGCGTAGCGGTCTACGCTCTCGATATATTCTTTTTTCATGTCGGTTGATGTTGGTTGATGTTTTTAAGCGGCTGCCAATGTTATATTTCTCTCTTCGGCAAGCGTGAACAGCTCGTCTGTGACGCGTGCGTAGGCGTTACGATGTATAGTAATTGTAATTTGACTGGTATTAACTGAGTTCGTAACCATGTAAATCAATGATTCTACGGAGAGGTCCGGACTGTGACTAAAGCTGATACTGTATTTCAATTTTTTGAGTTGAATGTCTCTAAGTTTAGTACAGCCATTGAATGCACCTGTATAGCTTGTAGAACCACTATCCCCCAGCGTTATTTCCCCGTATATACTTTCAAGTTTATCAGCGTAATAAAAGATGTTGGTCAGCTTCGCTATGGAGGCAGTTGAATTAAAGATGAATCTTATTTTACTTAACGCAGAGGTTTGAAACATTGCGGTCATGTCAATACTTCCTACTACCCGAATAGGAAATAATGTACGTACCTTGATAGACGGGAATAGGTATGCCTTGGTCGAGAAGGCCGCCTCGCATAGTGGATATAGAGCATATATTTTAATAGCTTCTTCGTATGTTATATCTGTCAATCCGTTGAGTTCAAACAAACAAGTCTGTTCATTGTATATACCATACCCTTTGCCAAGTTCATTCCACCTTACTATGAAGGGGTTGCGTTCGTAGCGGACGATGGCTTCGGCGAGGGTCAGCTCTTTGCCCGCTGCGGTCTTGCGGTAGTTGCCGTTGTCGAGCTTGGTTCCGCCGATGGAGGCCCACATGTCGTCGAAGAGGGCAATTTTGGCTTGGCCGATATTGGCCGACACTTTCTCTGCGTATTTGGCCGCGGTGTTAGCTTTGTTAGCGGCGGCGACGGCATTATTGGCCGCCGTTGTGGCACTCCCCGCTGCTGTATTCGCGTCAGTTGTCGCAGTCTCTATGGATTGCTTTAACGTGGTAAACTGCTTGGCACGTTCTTGCTCGGCAGTTGAACGCTGTGTCTCATCTTCCTGTCGAAGCGTCTCTGCTGCGGTGATTTCCCGCTCTTTGGTCTCAACACGTGTAAGCGCCTGCGTTACTTCTGCCACCTTCTCGGTTGCGGGGCGTTGCAACTCGGCTATCTGCGCGGGGGTGAAGTCGGCATAGGTGAACGCTTTGCCCTTGTCACCTTTGATATACGGCATCATGACCTCGACCTCGGCGGTGGTGGCGCAGTCGGCCGGGCCGTCGACGAGTTCGATGTCGAGGCGCTGCGGTTCGTACAAGTCCTCGATGCCGTCGGGATAGATGGCGTTGGGTATTTCGGAGTGGAACTCCACCTGCAGGCGGCCCTTGCCGAGCTTGTGATTGTTGCACACGACATGTATGCGCCCGTTGTCGTTGAAACAGTTGGTGAGAACATCGCCTTTGCGAGAAACGATGTAGGTATTGAGGCCGATTGACGTGAAAAGACGTGCGGTCCAGTCATGTTCCGGCCAACCAACCTCAATTTTCTCTATCGTGCCATCCTCCTTCCTGACCGGAGTGTATAA
>JAAVEW010000032.1 GCA_014801075.1 Barnesiella sp.
AGACAATCGAAGTTACCCAAGAGTAAGAAAGAGGCATAAAAAGGGCGTCAGGACACGAACCAAAACCAACAGGAAACGAGTCCTTTAACTCCTTAGCTTAACCGCATTGGGGAGACCCCCGCCACGGTGCGCCACGTTGAGGAGGTGGGGTTAGCGGGTGGCGGTGTCGATGGTGCGCCAGCGTTCTATCATGCGGGTCATGTCGGCGGGGACTTCGGAGGTGAAGAACATTTCTTTGCCGGTGCGGGGGTGGACGAAGCCGAGGGTGCGGGCGTGGAGGGCCTGTCGGGGGCAGATTTCAAAACAGTTTTCCACGAATTTCTTATAGCTTGACGTGCGCTGGCCGCGGAGTATCTCGTCGCCTCCGTAGCGGCTGTCGTTGAGCAGCGGGTGGCCTATGTGCTTCATGTGGACGCGTATCTGGTGGGTGCGGCCGGTCTCGAGCACGCAGCGCACCACCGAGACGTAGCCCAGCGGTTCGAGCACTTCGTAGTGGGTGACGGCATGCTTTCCGGCGCTGCCGTCGGGGAATACGGCCATCTGCAGGCGGTCCTTGAGCGATCGACCTATGTTGCCCTCGATGCGGCCTGACTGCGGGTCGGGAATGCCCCACACCACGGCCACGTACTCGCGCTTGGTGGTCTTGTTGAAGAACTGTTTGCCGAGCGAGGTCTTGGCTTCGGGGGTCTTGGCTACGACGAGGAGTCCGGAGGTATCCTTGTCGATGCGGTGGACGAGGCCCATGCGGGGGTCGGAGACGTCGTAGTCGGGATTGTCGCGGAAGTGCCATGCGAGGGCGTTGACGAGGGTGCCGTGGTAGTTGCCGTGGCCGGGGTGTACCACAAGGCCGGGCTGCTTGTTGACCACGAGCAGGTCGTCGTCCTCATATACTATATCAATAGGTATGTCCTCGGCTATGATTTCACACTCGTAGCGCGGGCGGTCCATGACGATGGAGACCACGTCGAGCGGTTTGACGCGATAGTTTGACTTTACTGGGTTGCCGTTGACGAGGATACAACCGGCCTGGGCAGCCTGCTGAATGCGGTTGCGCGAGGATTTCTGCATCCGCTCCACGAGAAACTTGTCGACGCGGAGGAGCGCCTGCCCCTTGTCGGCCACGAAGCGGAAATGCTCGTAGCGCGCGCCGGTATCGTCGGCGTCGTCAAGGTCATCGGCCTCGGCGGGGTCGAGGGGTTCACCGGCAGCGGCCATAATGTCGGAGGAGAGGGTGGGGTCGGCAACGGGGTCAACCTCTTCGGATGTAATGGTTGCGCTATCAGTCTTCATACTCTACATCGTCAAATATCGAGTCGATGAAATCAGCATCAGCGTCCTCGGGATTCATATCGGCATCATCGCTTTCGACAGGCACTTCGTAGCGCACGGCCACTGTGATAACGATGTGGGCGTTGACAGGGATTTCCATACCGGGACGGAGTTCGAGGCCGTTGTAGGTAGCGCCGAGCACGAGGTCGTTGTGGTCGGACGATACTTCGCGCACTTCAAGATTCTCAAATCCGCGCGACTTGAAGTTGACCATCGCGCTGGAGAGCGGACCGTCGACAAATTCGGGCACCTTGGCTTTCTTGGCCGAGTAGCTTACATATAACAGATAGGCCTGACCACCACGTTTCACCATTGAATTATCGCGGGGCACCTGCTTGATTACCGTGCCGGGGGAATACTCGTTGTTATAGACGGAGTCGAGCGCTACGGAAAACTCGGCATCTTCGAGTATGCGCGTGGCGTCGCTGACGTTGAGCCCGAGCACACGGGGCATCTGCACCTCGTCGCCGTGGCGGGTCCACACGTTGAGAAACACTACGCCTACGAGCCAGAGTATCAGCACTCCGAGTGCTGCTATCGACAGGAAATTCATCAATACAGGATGCTTGTGCCAGAAACGCACGAAGCCGTTTTTATTGCTTGACATATCAGTTTATCAGTCTTTTTTCGATTCAATATTTCCACAAAATTACAAATTTTTCCAATTACTAATGCAATTCCATCACCGAAATATAGGGCTTACCTCATTTTTAAACAACTTTTTACGATTGATAGCATTGAATTTTGACAACAAATTATTAACTTTGCATCTTGAACGGACTGCAAAATTCCGCGCAACCGCGTGGCGACGATGCTAAGACTCTGTTCGGCAACAATTTATCCAGACAACAATATCCAAAATGCGGAAACTGTTTATATTCTCACTTCTGGCTCTCGTGCTCGCATCGTGCGGCGAATATCAGCGCGTGCAGAAAAGCTCTGACCCCAACGTGAAGTTTGACTACGCCAAGCGCGCCTTTGAAGAGGGCCGCTACGTGCAGGCCTATACCCTGCTCAACGATGTGGTATCGGTGTTCAAAGGGTCGCAGAAAGCCGAGGAGGCCCTCTATCTGCTCGGCCTCAGCCACTACGAGAACAAGGAATATGTCGACGCCGCCGTCACTTTCCAGAGCTACTATCAGCGCTATCCCAAAGGCACTTACACCGAGCCGGCCCGCTTCTACGCAGGCTATGCCTACTATCTCGACTCTCCCGAGCCGCAGCTCGACCAATCGGGCACCATCAGAGCCATCGAGGAACTGCAGGGATTTCTTGACTATTTCCCCCGCAGCGAGCGTGTGTCGATAGCTCAGAATGCCATCTTCGAGCTTCAGGATAAGCTGACTCTCAAGGAGCTGCAAAACGCGCAGCTTTACTACAATCTCGGCAACTACCTCGCCAACAACTACGACAGCGCCATCATCGTGGCCCGCAACGCCATCAAGGAATACCCCTACTCCAAATATAAGGAGGACCTGGAGATGCTGATTCTCAAATCGCGCTACCAGATTGCGTCGCAGAGTATCGAGGAGAAGAAGGCCGACCGATTCCGCGATGTCATCGACGAGTATTACAGCTTCACCAACAACTATCCCGACGGCCCCAACCGCCAGGAAGCCGACAATATCTACAAAATAGCCCAGAAATACGTTAAAGAATAACAGTAAAACACTATAAAGAAATGGATTACAAAAAGACTAACGCCCCCATCAACACCGTGACTCGCGACATGATTGAAATGTCGAAAGACACCGGCAATGTCTACGAAACCGTGTGCATCATCGCCAAACGCGCCAACCAGATTGCCGGCGAAATCAAACACGATCTCGATAAGAAACTCCAGGAATTCGCCCCCTGCAACGAGACTAACGAAGAGGTTTCAGAAAACCGCGAGCAGGCCGAAGTATCCCGCTACTACGAGAAACTTCCCAAGCCCACTTTGATTGCCGCTCAGGAATATATCGAAGGTAAAATCCATTACCGCAATCCCGCCAAGGAGAAACTCAACCTCGACTGATACTGTTCCCCCGGTTTTAATCACATATCGCTACGCTATGCCGCCCGACGTTTCAGTCAAGGCCGCATAGCGTAGTCGCTTTTTATATAACCCTCTGCGGCAGCAACCCGTGCGCGCCGTCAACCTAAACAGCAATGAGCATGAAAAACAATATCATTTCCTTTTCAGCGGCAATAGCCATAGCTGCGGCGGCTACCGCAATCAGCAGCTGCCGCACCGCCAACTCGGCCGACCGTCAACTCGAAGCCTACGCCGACTCTGTGGCCAACAACGTTGCGCGATTGCAAATCAACCATCGCAAGTTTGTTGTCAGCGGCGACCAGCTGACTATCAACCAGTCGCCTATTATTAATGTGTCGGACAACACCAACTTCGTTCTCGTCAACGGGGATAATGGCGTTGTGCAGGTGTCACCCAGATTTTCCGGCGGTCCAAATAGTGTAGGCGGTTTCACCATCAGCGGCGAGATTACGAAATATAATGTCAAGGAGAGCAAAAACGGCGACGTCACTGTGACCTACCGCATCTCAGGTTCGGCCGGCAGTTCCGACGTACGCGTTCTCCTACAGAACGGCCGCAACAAGGCCGAGGCAACCGTAACGGGCACTTTCACCGGCGGCCGCGCCACCATCTACGGCACTGTAAAAGCCCTCGATACCCAATACTTCGAAGGCCGCTCTTTCTAACGCACGTTTTTAAACAGTAGCACAGTGGCTTTTGCAGGAGCACAGGAGAGAGCATGGACATATTACTCCTGTACTACTGTTAAAGCTACTTTACTACTGTTTTAAAAACTCTATGTAAAGGAGGATTTGCGGTAGTTGGCGAAGTGGCGGCGGCGACGGAGGTAGTCGGGGTTGGCATCGTTGGCATAGGCTTCGCGCTCGAATGAAATGGCACGGTAGGCGCGGGCAGCATTGCGAAAGCGCAGCAGATACCACAGCCACTCCGCAAGGTATAGGATAAAGAACGGCAGATAGAGCCATTCGAGTTGCTGCTGACAGTGGATGAGCTCGTGGCGCAGCACGCGGTCGTTGACATGACGTCGGTCGGGCGTGAACACGAGGCCAAACAAAGTTATTGCGGCATACTTCCAATTGCGCGGGAGCAGGCGCGTCTGTATTACTTTAGTTCCTATCGGCATAAATTCGTTTGTTTTTTCAAAGATACCAATTTTCACCCTAACTACCTATAACGCAGTAGTAAAAATGCAACAGACGCGACCACATTGATTAGTGAAAACATTTTTTAACACAATTTTCTTCCCAAATAATTTGCAGTATTAAAAAAAAGCCGTACCTTTGCACACGTAAAACATCGCGGGATGGAGCAGTGGTAGCTCGTTGGGCTCATAACCCAAAGGTCGGAGGTTCGAGTCCTCCTCCCGCCACCAAAAGCGAAAGAGGCTGTATCAATTAGATACAGCCTCTTTCATTTTGCACCACGTGGCGGTCCTACCCTGCTGCTTTCAGACGGGGCGGGAGGTGAACTTGCGGACGCCGAGCGGTTGCAGGATATCCATGTCGAGCCACACGAGGATGGAGTAATTGGGGAAGAGGAGTCGCGGACAACGTGAGCGCGGCGAATGCACTATGTAGGCTTTGTTGACGTTGGCGGCATCGTCGGCCAGCATGCCTACGAAGCGGTCGAGTTCGAGGTTGTTGTAGCTCTTTCGTTCCACGGCTATCGGGAAGGCGTAGAGAGGATGCTCCTCGGAGGGCTCGAGGTCAAAGAGGGACACATTATCAATCGCAGCGCACTCGTCGCTGTCGTAGTAGAAATGCTCAGGCTCAGGCTCCGTGAGGTAATACCGCTTGGGGCGGAGGTCATATAAATAGATGTAGCGACGGTCACGCCCCACGATGCAGTTGGAAATATCACTGATTTCGGGAGCGAGATTCTTGAAGAGCAGCGAGTGGGGACTCTCGGAGTCGTAGAGGTTGCGCAGCACTGCGTGAAACTCGCGATACTGCTCCGAGTCGGGGTCGAGCCGCTGCCACGACTGCCAGTTAAGCCACGTGGGGAAGGACGTCACGTTCTCGCTCAGTGTGATTTGAGTCAGGCGGGCGGCCTCCTCGTCGCCCTGCACCTCTATGATTCCTACACCCACATCGTCGTATGACAGAGTTTTGTCCGACGACAGGTAGAGCCGGAGGTTGCCAATCGGGTCGGACAGCATGAAGTTGTCATCATAACCGGCGTTGCTGCCCGATTGCATGAAGAACTCATAGGGCAACAATTCCCACGCTATGCCGTTGCGCCGGTAGCAGAACGCCATGAGGCAATTATCGGGAAATATCCAGAAGCGGTTTGCGCCCTTGTCGGCATCATCAATCCATATGCCGGGCATGTAGATGCTCGTAAGATTATTGAAATGCTCGCGTTGGCGGGTGGCGTCGAGGATGGTGCGGCAAGCACGGCTTATGTCGGTCAGGGAGCTGACGAGCGTAATGGGATGGACCTCCGCCAGCTTGGATTCGCCGGCGAGAACTGAAGTAATGATGGTGAGCCACTGGTCAAAGGCCAACGGTTTGTCAGTCGAACCGATTCTTACCATGTCGTCCTTAAGCAGGGCGATAAGATCGCGCAGGCGCTCGAGCGAGGTGATGGTCTCCTCGTCGCGGATGTCGCGACCGCGGGTGGTGTCGCCGCCCCAGGGGCGCAGTACGCCGAAGGCAAACAGCATGATGAAGCAAGGCTCCACCTCCGGCTCTCCCGCAGGCCCTTCGGGAAAGAAGGCGTCGAGCAGGCGGTAGTCGTCATTCCTCATCTTGAACTTCGTCTTTTCCTCGTCAGTGAGGCGCATGCCGCACGTAGCGTAGATGCGGAACAGCATACGGCAGAAACGCTTGCGCGAGGCCATCTGCGTGCGTTCGCCCCAGTCAAGCGACTGATAAAACTCCGATGCCCTCACGTAGTCCATCACAAAGGAGTAGAGCGTGCGGTCGAGTTCGCCCTCGGCGGCACCGCTGAGAATACTGTAATAAAGATTCATGTCGCGCTCCGAATCGCGCTTGTTGACGACGGTCTCAAACGACACGCCCAGCGCCCGGCGATACTCCGCCTCCGTGCGAAAAAACAGTCGTGACCTGTAGGCCACCGATATTACTTCATATTGGTTAAGTTCCTCTGTCATTCCTTTATCCTATTGATATTGCAAATATAACGAAAAACCTACACGCCGCCACCCGCCTAATGATTCCCGCAACGAGATTTCACCAAAAAGATGAATATTTCGCGGAAAAAACCACCCCTTAACATCAACTTTTACGAAAAACCGCCCGACGATGCAAATTTTTATTTGCGCTCCCCGGCACCGTAAAATATCTTTGCAGCCATAAACTCAAAATAATCGACCGAATGAATGCAATCAGCACCACCGACTCCGACCATCCGCCCGCAACGGCCCGAAACTAACCGCGAGCAATATATTTCGTCAAACAAAATAATCACAATCATGGGGTACTATCGCAAAAAATAGCTATATTTGCGTGTCCGTTGGGGAGAAATCCGACGGAGCAAAAGGCATTTAGCTAAGTTCTTTGTTTCAAAATCGCCAAATTTTAGACTACTGAGGAACTGCGCGAAGAGTGCCCCTTTTGCTGTATTCGTATATGTAACCGGAGCAGTGCGAATAAGGAGATTGTACACCCCGGCCCCACGCAGGCCGCAGTATCACGGGCGTTGCAATCCCCTGCCACCATAGCCCTGTGCCGTCATCATAAGCGATAACGGCGCGGGGTGATTTTATTTCTTCCGTTCTTTCAGTAGACGTGTTTGGCGATACGTGAAACAAAAGACCGCAAGCAAAAAATCAAGCTCCGCGCCTTTTGTTTTTGGTATCGTAATCCTAACCCGCCCGTTTTCGGCAGAGCTTACCGGCAACCAAAACCAACAACCAATCAATTATGAAGAAATTAAAACGAATCAGTACGAAACATTTTATCGCAATGATTGCGATAGTAATCGCCTTTGCAGGCATTAGTTCTTGTGAGTCAGATAAGACTTCCGATAAAGAAGATGAAAAAATAAGTGCTATAAAGGTAGCAGAAGAGTTTGTCGAAGCAGCCAAGACGGGAAGTGATTATAAAATAAAAGAATTATACCCGGAGAGCAAGCTTGGAACAGTTGATACTGAAAATCTGATTTTTGAAGGTGCCACAATTAAACAAGAAGGTGATTATTATATTGTATCTCTTCCTAATAACAAGTCCTTGTATATGAAGAAATCAGGTGAAAAATACATTATTTTCGATTCAGAGCGCATCCTGACATACCCTAAAACAGGAGACGTTTATAAGGACATTAATTATATTGGTGCCAACTCGATTCTTAATACAACAGGCTTAAGGGCAGAGAAGAAGATTTCTACCGATATTGAATGGCTCAATCAAATACATGCTTTAGTCAATGGAGATCCATTCGTATCTTATTTGAAAAATAAATATCCTGATGCTCTAAACGGGAACAACAAAACAATTAAGATTAATAAGGAATTACGCACCCAATATTATTATGTCGATATAGTATTTGAATCGGGAGGTCAGGAATCTGTTAAAGTAATAGCTACAGCCTATGATAAAAACGGGAAGAGACTTACTCAACAATCAAAACATGTCAAACTATCAGGAAAAGGAGACCGAGCTTCAGCATTCTTAATGTTCGATTCATATGCAACAGGTAAAATTGACAGAATTGATGTAAAATATTCAGTCGGACTTGACAACGAGGCCGGTCTAATTGGATTATTTGCACCGCTTCAAGAAACAGACTTCTCAGAATACAAGAACTCATAACGTCTATATCGCTTAAACTTGTGAGCAGTTCGTTGCTCCATCAGCGGGCAACGAACTATCTCACTGATATAAAAATTAGAATAAACTGCTTATAAGAGCGTCTAATTTAAAAATTAGTTTTATCTTTGCAACAACCGATGGAGGAGAAATACCGTCGGAAAAGAAAAGTGTCAAACTTTCTTTCTCAGCCAAACGAACCGCCAATTCAACAACACACTGAGATTAAGTAAGATTAGACGCTCTTTCTGTATTTGTCGTATCTACGTTGCGGCTCAACGTGCCGTATAAGAACATAGACAAAACAGAGGGGCAGTTTATTCTATCTTTGTATCATTCAGTGTGTAGGCCTTGGCGGGCCTGTTTTGGCTATGATAAAGAGGTAAGATAAATTCCCCTCTTTTCTTTTACCCAATTACCAACAGCCAAATTAGGGAATCAGGAGGCATAAAAGGATTATAACCAATCAATTATGAAGAAATTAATTCGTACAATTGCAGTCGCAGCTGTTCTTATCGCAACCAACCTCAGCACCTTTGCTGCGCCCCCGGCTTCAGTTATTCAGAAAGTTAAATCACAGGTTGAGACAATCAGTAATTATTTACCCTCCGAAGCCGGATACGGGCTGACTTTGACTCAGGTTAGATATGACAGTTCGACATACTCAATCGTATATAAATACCAATACTACTTGCCCGTGAATACTCCCACAAAGGCTGCCATCGCAGAAGTAAAGCAAGGTATGATACACATGCTTAAAGCGAATCCGAATGGTGAAGACATGCAATTTATCAAATCAGGAATAACCTTCCATTACAGATATTACTCCTCCGACGGCGAATTCCTCTACTCAATAAAAATCACCCCCTCCGACGTCAGATAAAAAACTTATATTAATCATGATAACATTATGTATAATTCTATTTATCGTACTCATACTTGCTTATAGAAAAGATAAGCACGACCATGACGCTGACGATGACCAACTGGCACAGCTTCCTCCTTTCTCCATTAAAGCAAAACCAATGAGTACAATATCAAAACTCGCGAATCTTGCTTTATTGAAAAGTCAACTGATAGATACTTTTTCTTATTCTAACAAGAGTATATGTATTGTTATGCAGAATGGGAAAAGCATCTCTGCTCCTTTAAAAGATATATTTGTTGATTTTGAGAAAGTTAGAGGTATTGTTGAGTATAAAATTAAATACAATAAGCAATCTGTAAACTTTTATAAAACAACCAATATTTCTAATAAAGAATGGGATGCTATTAATAGTGTTCTATGTCTTGCGGGGTCAACAAGAGGCCGGTCTACATTTTCTAAAGAAGCTAAATATCTTGGTTACGTTGGAACCGCACTTAAAGCAATTAAAGCATTATCTTGAAATCCGAGATAATTACAAATAAACAAGTCGAATTTATTTAACTAATTTATTCACTCTTAACAAATCCAATATGGAAAAAATAATTCTAACACTACGAAAATTCAGTCTTCGATGGATAATGATAATTTCGTGTGTCCTTGCCTTTATTGGCTCGTATCTGGCTATGTCTAATAAAATAATTGTATTTTTTGGAGCATTGATAATGGCTGGTGGTGGAGTGTTATTATACGCTACATTATGTGCACAAGCAATAGAAAATATAAAAAAAGCCGTTACTACATTTTATATCTTACTAATAGCCGGAATAGTAGGTATCTTAGGCCAAATGAACAATTTAAACCATAGTTTAGATTTTGAGGGCCTTATGCTGGATGCTCTATTTGGGGGGGACGCTGCTGACAGATATATATATGAACTGACAATGTCAACATATAAGTTAAATATGTGTACTGGTTTTATATTTACAATCGTTTTTATTTTCTCTTTTTCATCCGTAGCAAAAAAATACAGATCTTGTTGGGTAGGTTTGATAATTATCTATGGACTTAACAGCTTCAATTTACTTTTGTTGGGTACTACCGACGGCTTCTTTGGCACCTACCAAGCCATCAATTTTCTAACTACGTTAATCTCAGCCATTGTATTAATTATGATTTTTATAAAAGGTAACAACAAAAATTTAAAAAGTATCGAATCATAATTATTCTTATTTTAAGCTATTTCATTAATTGCCATTTAATTAAAAAAATGAAACAAACAATTTATATTAAACTTTTTAGTATAATCTGCGCACTGACCGGACTTTGTTCTTGCAATTCAGGTAACAGCAATAATCCCGGATTATTCGGCCTCGGTATAGAACTTGGGGACAGTTATGATAAGGTATTTGATACATTGACCAAAGACTCTCCCTATAACTTTTATTCAGATGATACTCGTGAATATGAGAAAGAATATCTGTCCCATATGGGAGTTTATGGGTTGCACCATTTTTGTTTTTACACAAAACCTTTTGATATAAATGGTATAGAGTTCGATTGTATTTATCCTAAATTCAATACAAATCTTGAACTAATTGGTATTGAAGTTTTAAGCCTAAGAGAGTCTATAACCGACGGTTCAAATTACTACAAAATTTCTGAAGATGAATACAAGCGTATTTCTGAATATCTTAACAAAATCTATCCGCAGTCATCAAGAATCAGAGTATATCCCCGAGAAGAAAAAAAAATATCCTATTTCTGCTCCGAATTTGATGAATCATTTGTAACAGAAACCGACTCTATAGCTTTGTCTCAATCAATTGATTATGAAAGCTCTGACCAGAGCTATGCTCTTATTACTTTAGGAATATTTCTTAGGGGAGCTGCCGAAAAAGCTTTTGATGAATTTCCCGACGAAGCTACAAGGAATAAATATGATAATATGGATAATATTGAAGAATTTAAATATGAAGAAATAGAAGAAGTATATATTCCATAAATTCCTATTTAAATAAGAGCAACTAACAATAATAACCCTAAATTATATCAAAACAAAATTATGATAAAAAAGCACCTACTTTTAGCTTTTATATTAATGCCATTGCTATCCTTTGCCAAAACATATAAACTTGACGGAACAATTGGAGGCTTGTATCCGATTGTAATCGAATTGGAAGAGCATGATGATGGACTGTTCTCCGGAAGATATGCATATAAGTCTACACTTAAAAACAAGGGAAACATTGATAGCTCGTGGTTGAACATTAATCCGAACTATAAAAATCCTGCAACGACTTGGGATATACGCGACCACAAATGGAATGATGTTGAGTCATGGTATAACATTAAATTCAATGGCGGCAAACGTCTTACTTGCAAAATGAAAAATGCCAAGGGAAAAATATATGATGTTACAGCCACGGTTACAGAATCTTCGAATAACAGCCCTTCATGGCTCTCATATTTTAAAAGTCATATTGGAGAATCTCCAGCAGAATTTAGCATGTTTTTCGATCCCAGTATACAACAACGATTGGGCAATCTGATGGGTAATAATAATTTCGATTACATGACAAGTATATACCAGACTCAAGGTGGAATAGAATACACTAAAGGTATGTATTGGGGATCCGCATTCGTTGCACATCAATGTTGCGACCCTGCTACTGTTTGGGCTTACGATACAGACAATAATAAATTCTATGTATGGATTAGAAAAGATGGTAGAGACTATTGGTGGTCGGAAACAGGCAATATCCCCATTAAATTCCAAGAAATTGTAAACGATAGATTTTAAATTTTTCCAATTCTAATTATCAATCAAAAATATAGGATTGTAGCTACTTGGGCATGGCAACTACCTGAGTAGCTATTTTCTTAAATGAAAATCAGTTTTAGCAAACTTTTTCGGGGCGCATGCGGTATGGGATGCGCCTCGAACTTCGGTAAGCGGCCCTATATATTTATTGCGGTGAACTTCTTGCTATGCAAGCGCTGCGCGGTAACGAACTCTTCTCGTTCTCTTCTCGCCCATCGTTAGCAAAAAAAGTCAAGCAAAATGCTTGACTTTTTTTTGGGTGGCGGAGAGGACGAGATTCGAACTCGTGGTAGGATTAGGTCCTACGTCGGTTTAGCAAACCGGTGGTTTCAGCCACTCACCCACCTCTCCTTGAGGTTGTCGATTTTGTCGACTTCCGTTATGTCTTTGCTGTGTTATTTCTAACTCAGCGGTGCAAAGGTAGGATGTTTTTGGCTATTTTGCAAATGTTTTGGCGTTTTTTTTACTTTGCGCGGGTGATTTATTGTGATTTTTTGTGTGAGGCGGGGGTGGCGAGGGTTATTTTTGCTATTTTTGTAAAAAATATCTACTTATGAGCAGTTCTATCGCTGAGGAATTTTTATTGCGTAAGGGTGTTAAACCGACGTCAAACCGCATTCTGGTGATGCGTGAATTGATTAATGCCACGCGTCCTGTCAGTCTTGCCGACCTTGAGGCGTCGCTCGACACGCTCGATAAAACGAGTATCTTCCGTGTGCTCGAACTTTTTGCCGAGCATGATATTGTACACGTCATGGAGGATGGCAGCCGCTCCAATAAGTATGAACTATGCCACAGCGATTCCCACCACTCTATCGACGACCAGCATGTGCATTTCTTCTGCGAGAAGTGCATGCAGACTTTCTGTCTTGAAAACATTGCCGTGCCGTCTATCAACATCCCTGCCGGCTTTGTGCCCCACTCCGTCAACTATATGCTCAAAGGCCTCTGCCCTGACTGTTCATCTAAACAGTAGCGCGACTTTTTATCAGACTCCGTTTCCCAACGCTAACAAATATTGGGGAACTGAATCTTAATGTTTGGTGCCCCAGCGGGAGTTTTGGAGTTGGGCGAGGCGGTCTTCGGCGGGGTTGGAGCAGGGATTCCAGAAGCGGGTGCCCTGAAGGGCGTCGGGGAGATATTGCTGCACAACGAAGTTGCCGGGATAGTCGTGGGCATACTTGTAGTCGGCGCCGTAGCCCATCTCTTTCATCAGCGATGTCGGGGCGTTGCGGATGTGCAGCGGCACGGGGAGGTCGCCCGTTTCGCGCACCTTGGCAAGCGCGGCGTCGATAGCGCGGTAGGCCGAATTGCTCTTGGGCGACGTGGCGAGATATACCGCACACTCCGACAAGGGAATACGCCCCTCGGGCATACCTATTTTCTTTATCACATCGTAGACCGTATTGGCAAGCAGGATGGCATTGGGATTGGCCAGACCGATATCCTCAGCGGCGAGGATAGTAAGACGGCGGGCAATAAACTCGGGGTCCTCCCCTCCCGCAATCATGCGCGCGAGCCAGTAGACGGCCGCGTCGGGGTCACTGCCACGTATGCTCTTGATAAAGGCCGATATAATGTCGTAGTGCATCTCGCCGTTCTTGTCGTAAGCGGCGGGATTTTCCTGCAAACGCTCGGTGACGGTGGCGTCGTCAATGACAATCGGTTGGCCGGCGCCGACCGATTGCTCAAGCAGGTCAATAATATTGAGCAACTTACGCGCGTCGCCTCCGGCGAAACGGAACAGCGCCGTGGTTTCGCGCACCTCAACCTTGCGTTTCGACAGCACCTCATCGGTAGCGATGGCATGGTCGAGCAACCGCTGCAGTTCCGGCGCTTCGAGCGGACGCAGCGTGTAGACCTGCGCGCGGGAGAGCAACGGACGTATCACCTCAAAGGAGGGGTTCTCGGTCGTTGCGCCTATCAGCGTCACAATACCGCTCTCCACTGCGCCGAGCAGTGAATCCTGCTGCGACTTGCTGAAACGGTGGATTTCATCAATAAATAGTATCGGACGCCCGGTGGTGAACATGCCGCGTATATCGCTGCGGCAACGCTCTATGACCTCGCGCACATCCTTCACGCCGGCGGTCACGGCCGACAGCGTGTAGAAAGGTGATTGCGTGGTATTGGCGATAATGCGGGCCAGCGTGGTCTTTCCTACGCCGGGAGGGCCCCAGAGGATAAAGGAGGCCACATTGCCCGAGTCAATCATGCGCCGCAACACCTTGTCGGGGCCTACGAGATGGGTCTGTCCGATGTAGTCGTCGAGTGTGCGCGGTCGCAATCGCTCGGCCAACGGGGGAAGTATATTTGAGTTATAGTCGTGACTGTCCATAGTTGTGTGAAGTAATCAGGATTGAGGGGCGAACACCTGCTGATAGAGAGCATCGGCCACACGCTCGCCGTCGACCGCCGCCGACACTATGCCGCCGGCGTAACCGGCACCCTCGCCTGCGGGGAAAAGATTCTCAACGTTGAGCGAACGGAGCGTAATGTCGTCGCGAACCAAGCGCACGGGCGCCGAGGTGCGCGTCTCACACCCCACTACAATAGCCTTGTCAGTAAGGAATCCGCGCGACTTGCGACCGAACTCCTCGAAGCCGCGGCGCAGGCGCGAGGCAATCGGAGCGGGCAGCAGTTGGTCGAGGCGCGCCGCATGTATTCCGGGAGCGTAGGAGGTAGCGGGGAGAGAGGTTGACGGACGGCCTGCCACGAAGTCGGTCATGCGCTGCGCCGGAGCATTCTGCGTGTCGCCGCTCTCGTGGTAGAAAGCCTCCTCAATCTCCTCCTGCAACTGCATTATCTTCAGCGGACCGGAATATTGCGTTACATCCTCGGGGAGTATCTCCACCACCATTCCCGAATTGGCCCAGCGAGTGCCGCGCGATGCGGGCGACATGCCGTTGACGGCCTGCTGCCGCGGACCGCTCGCCGAGGGGATGACGAAGCCGCCGGGACACATGCAGAAGGAGTAGACCGCGCGGTCGTCGACACGTGTCAGCATCGAATATTCCGCCGCGGGCAGATACTTGCCGCGCCCCTGCGGATTGTGGTACTGGATGGAGTCAATGAGCTGCTGCGGGTGTTCCAGACGCACACCGATGGCGATACCTTTCGGTTCGATAGCCACGCCGCTTTCGACGAGCATACGGTAGGTGTCGCGGGCCGAGTGGCCGGTCGCGAGAATCACCGGACCGCGGTACGTGTCGCCGCTCACGGTCTCCACGCCCTCTACCTTCAGCGCGTCGCCGTCGCGGCCGAGCAGCAAGCCGGTCACTCTCGACGAGAAATGAATCTCGCCGCCGCAGCGCACGATAGTATTGCGCATAGCCTTGATTACGACCGGCAGCCGGTCGGTGCCTATATGAGGATGAGCGTCGACGAGAATATCGGTCGACGCGCCGTGCTGACAGAATATCTGAAGAATCTTCTCCACATTGCCGCGCTTCTTGGAGCGGGTGTAGAGTTTACCGTCGGAGAACGCGCCCGCTCCACCCTCGCCGAAGCAATAGTTGGAATCGGGGTCAACCACATCGTGGCGCGCAATCTGTGCCATGTCAACGCGTCGGGCATCAACATCCTTGCCGCGTTCCAGTATGACGGGGCGCACGCCAAGCTCTATCAGCCGCAGAGCGGCGAAGAGTCCGGCCGGACCCGCTCCCACTATTATGGCCTGCGGGGCATCGGTCACATCACCGTAGACCACAGGGCGGAGCAACGGCGACTGCGGCGCCTTCTCCCCCACGTAGGCATCGACCGTGAGGTTGACCATCACGCGCCGCTGACGGGCGTCGATGGAACGTTTCTTCACTATTATATCGTCAATGCTGTCAGCCTTTACGCCGAGGGCCGAGGCTACTTGGTCACGGAGCATCGTCGGGGTTGCCGCCGTGCGGGGGTCAACGCGGAGTTGTATATTGTGTATCATATTGTAATCAAATTTATGTCGGTTACAGTTTATGGTCGGCGGGAGCGGCCATAAACTTGCGATTCTCGCGACGCAGCATCACGATAAGCGTAATCAGCGCCACTACAAACGCCAGACAGTCGGAAGCGGCAACACTCGACCACACACCGTCAATACCGAACATACCGGGCAGTATCAGCAGGAACGGAATGAGGAAGATGAGCTGACGCGTGAGCGACAGGAATATCGAAATCTTCGGTTTGCCTATCGACTGGAAGAAGTTCTGAATCACAATCTGACAGCCCACCACCGGGAAGAAGAGGAAATAGATATGACAGCCGTTGCGGGCAATATCAATCAGGTGGGAGTCGGTGGTGAAGAAGCGGCTTATCGTATCGGGGAACGCCTGGGTGACTATCCAACCAGCCGTGGTGATGCACACACCGATAAGGATGCCTCGGTTGAGCGTCTTGCGCACGCGGGGGAAGTTGCCGGCACCGTAGTTGTAACCGAGGATTGGCTGCATACCCTGAGTGACGCCAAACACTATCATGATGAAGAACATGGTCGTGCGGTTAAGTATGCCGTAAGCGCCCACGGCGAGGTTGCCGTCGTCGCCGGCACAATCGAGCAGCGCTCTGTTGAGGAACACCACCACGATGCAGGCGCACACATTCATCAGGAACGGTGACAGCCCGATAGAGTATATACGCTTGACGATACCCCATGAAATCCATCTCTGCTTGGGATTGAGATGGATATAGCTTTTCTTGGAGAGGAAGTGGCTGAGCACCCACACGCAGGCCGCAGTCTGGCCGCAGATAGTGGCGAACGCCGCCCCCTTGATGCCCCAGCCGAGCACGAAGATAAACACGGGACACAGCACGACGTTGACCCCCACCGACAGCAACGCCGACACCATTGCCTTCGTCGGATAGCCCGTGGCGCGCATCAGGTTGTTGAGTCCTATGAATATGTAGGCCATCGGTGTGCCCGCGAGGATTATCTGCATGAACTCTCGTGCGTAGGGAAGCGTCTCGGACGTAGCGCCGAAGAACATAAGTATCTTATCGAGGAATATGAGCGTCACGCCGCCAAACACCAGCGAGTGGATGAGGCAGAGCGTCATCACGTTGTTGACCACCTCCGAGGCCCTGACAAGGTTCTTCTGCCCCATGAAGATAGAGGTAATCGTGGCACCGCCGACTGCGATAAGCGTACAGAAGGCTATCACAAGGTTCATCAGCGGGAACGTGATTGCGAGACCGGCGATAGCCATCGGACCGATGCCGCGGCCTATGAATATTGAGTCAATTATATTATAGAGCGAAGTCACCACGCTTGCTATAACCGCAGGCACGGAATACTTCACGAGCAGGCGTCCTATCGGATGCGTGCCGAGTATCGTAGGATCGGAATTGGGCTTTGAATTTTTCATAACTACAAAAATAACGCTTTAAATGCTGATAATGGTGGAAAATTGTCTTATTTTTGCAAAAATTCACAAAAAAGATGTTTATGGAAACTAAGAAAGATATTGCCGCGCTCTTCGATCTCGACGGAGTGCTTATTGACACCGAGGGACTTTACACCGAATTCTGGGCCGCAACAGGAAAGAAATTCGGCGTCCCCTCCCCCACCTTTGCCGCTGACATCAAGGGCACTACACTCAAAAGCATACTTGAGTATTTCCCGGGCGACGAACTCAAAGCGCAGGTGATGCAGGAGATACACGACTTTGAGGACACGATGCGCTACCGCATGTTTGACGGCGTGTCGGCATTCCTCCAATCGCTCCGCGACGCCGGCGTGCCCACGGCTATTGTCACCAGCAGCGACGAGGTGAAGATGAGTTGCCTCTTCGCGCAGCTGCCCGAACTGCGCAGCATGGTCGACATCGTCATCGACGCTTCGATGGTGACACGTTCCAAGCCCGACCCGCAAGGCTACCTCCTCGCCGCCGAAAAACTGGGCGTAGCACCCGAACACTGTTACGTATTCGAGGACTCACTGCAGGGACTCGAAGCGGGACGCCGCGCCGGCACCGCCGTAATCGGCCTCGCCACCACCAACCCTGCCGACAAAGTGCTCCCCCTCTGCGACTACCTCCTCCCATCGTTCGTTGACTTCACAGTCGACCAACTCCGCGCCATAAACAAAAAGTCTGTAAATAAAAATTAAGCATTTCCGTTCAAAATGATTGCAAAATTCCAAATATTTTGTAATTTTGCCAGCAAATCACATTTAATAAAGTTTTTTATGAAACGACAACTACTTTTGTCATTATGCCTCGGCTCACTGTTTGCCGCATCGGTTATGGCCGATGACGTGACCACAGCCACCATGAAGATAGAAGGAGACGGCGTGACTCTCGGAAACCTGCCACTGAGCACACTATCCGAAATCACATTCTCCGACAACAACATGGTGATTACCGACGGCACAGATTCGCAATCATTCTCGCTGGCCGACATCTCTGAAATCACGTTTGCAATCGTCACCAGTTCGAGCGAGAGCATCAGCGCCGACCTCGCCGACAATCTCAAAGTAAACCTGCAAAACTGCATTCTTACTGTCACCGCCGATGCCAACTCGAGCATCGACATGGCCATCTACGCCCTCAACGGCCGCATGGTTGCATCACAGAGCGCTACCGGCACTCTGACCGCCGACCTCAACGACCTCACCAAAGGTGTCTACATTATCAATGTAAACGACAAAGCAATTAAATTCATCCGTTAAGCACAATCACAATATGAAGAAATATATACTCCCCGCAATGCTCACGCTTGCAGCGTCGGCCTTCGCCCAGACTACCCCCAACACCATGTATATCAACCTCAAGGATGGTAGCAAGGTAGAGTACACAATCACCGACATCGACAACATCACCTTCGAGGAAAAGCAGGATGTGACTCCCGAGGAGCCGGGTGCGGTTAAGTTTGCAATACCCGCGTCATTCAGTTCGTCGTACGTGCAGAAGGTCATGAGCGCCGGAAAGCAGGTGGCAGAGATTGACCTCGAATATATCAACTCCACCAAGCAGCAGCTCGTAGTAGTTTACCCCTGCGACGAAAATGGCAAAGCCATTCTTACCAAAGGTGTGACCGCCGACGGAGCTTCCGTGGTATGGGACGTCGACAAAAACACAGCTACCGTAGGTGAGGCAGCCGATGCCATTACCGACTTCTATATCGTAGACGGCGAACTCCTTACATCGTATGCCGGCGAGACTGCCGACGCGCTTGTGCAGCCCGACCTCCTCGTCGACGTGCGCGGCAAAGAATCCAACACCTACCGCATCGTAAAAATCGGTACACAATACTGGATGGCCGACAACCTCCGTACCACCTGCTACGCCGACGGCTCGGCCATCGACTCTTACAGCGAGACCGACACCGACGGTTGGAAGAACAATACCACAGGTGCTTATCTCGCCTATGGCGACAAAGAATGGATTGAATACGTAGGCTATCTCTACAGCGGTTATGCCGTAATGAATGAGAAAGGTCTCGCTCCCGAAGGTTGGGAAATACCTACTCAGGCACAGTGGACAAAAGTAAAAACAGCAGGCGGCTCAACAATGGCCAACTTCAAGGATTCTGCAATGATGACCTGGGCCGACGGTGGTGAAGGAACCAATATCAACGGCTTCAGCGGCATTGCCACCGGCTACTACAGCACAGCGACAGGTCTTACGGCACTCAATACCGATGCATATTTCTGGTCAACGACCACATATTACGATTCTCTCGTCCGCGGCGATGTTATTGACTACGCACGTTTGACAGCAAAAGGCACCAACATGGTAGTCAGCACCACCCTTACCGGCGGCCACTCCCTCGCCTTCGGCCACTCGATACGCTGCGTCCGCAAGTAATGCCTCCAACAGCATGCAACACAAGCGATACCGCATGCCACATATTGATAAACATGCCACATATTGATAAAGAAGAAGAGACTGCACACTCCGCGCAGTCTCTTCTTATTTTCGTGTTAAGTCTTAGTCTTCTTTATTGTGTTAGCTCCTTATTGGGCTAATTCGGGGGCGGTGAGGGTAAATTCCACGGCGCGGTCGGAGGGGACGCCGCGGTAACGGCAAGTGATACCGTGGTTGATGTCGTGGAGGTAAGCGCCGGCCGAGTTGGAGGAGAGTCGGGCACGGAGTTTATCTTTCATTTCGGGGATGACGCGCTCTATTGAGTCCATGTCGTGGACTGTTTCATCGACCTTGCAGAGGAACACGATGTTGTCGCCATCATCAAATCCTCTCACTACTGCCATGCCGGGCAATACTTCGGCGGGGAACTGCGCGTTGCTCAGTACATTGATAAAATTGACTGAACGCTCCACGCGCTGCTCCATGGTGGAAGGCGTCTCGCTGAGTTCCAGTATCTCGTCGGGCCCAAGACCGAATGTCACACTGACTCCCGATACGTCGCCCGTATAGACAAATGCGAGCGCGCCGCCCTCGTAGGAGAGCGCTTTCACTACCTCAGTGAGTTTCCCCTCCTCGGAGAGCATGCGGGGCCAATCGTAACTTTTGAGCCAGTTGACTGCATTGACAAGGTATTCCTTGCCCACGTTCTTCTCATGTATCGTTAGATTGTATGTCGCCACTTTGGCGCTATCATCGTATGTCACGCTTTCGAGAGTGACGTAGTCGTCATTGCTCACGGGGCAATCCTTGTTGACTTTGGCTATCTCGCCGTTCACATCGTGTGGGGTGGGAAACTTGCAGAACAACAGCACTGCGGCAACTGCCACAATCGGCACAAGCAGCATCAAAACCGTCTTTTTCATAAATCCTATTCGTTTAAGCGACTGCAAAATTAGTGATAAAATTTCAAATTACGATGCACTCACCACGCACGAAGCTTTACTTTGCGGGGAAATGCGCATCAAGCCAGGCCACTATGGCATCAAGCGTGGCTGACGAGATGGATTCGGCGAGAGTGGCATATTCCTGCACGAGTCCGGTGGTACACTGCTGGAAGAGGTGGTTGTGGCCGGGAAGCAGCATGGTGTCAACCGTAGGATTAAGCTGCTGAATAGTAGTGAGATTGGCGGGAAGCACCTGCATATCCTTACCACCGTTGAGTGCAAGCCACGGCTTTGTGATTGACGCAATATCATCGGCCGGGTTGTAGCGCACCATCCCGCGGTAATAGTCGGAAAGCATGACATCGGCCGAAGCCACTATCTGCGCCTGCACTTTGGGGAGCGTGGCCGCCTCGCCGATACTGTTGGAGAGGATGTAGATGAATCCGGGGCGAGCCAACGGCGTGGGCACGTCAGAGAGGCATATATCGAGCAACGAACGCTGTAGCGCCTCCTTGTCAGGCTCCCACCTGCCGCTCATGGCCTCGGCCACGGCGCGTGTCTGCGACATTATAATGGAATCGCCCTGCCACGCCGAAGCGGCAAGAGTGACTATAAAATCGCAGGCGGGATTGTGGGCGGCCTGACGGATAGCAACGGTGCCACCCTCGCTGTGGCCGAGTACGCCGACCGGCACACCGTGACACAGCGTATCGGCCGCTGCAACCGCTGCCGCTATGTCGCCAACGAAATCATCGACCGTAGCGCCTTTGAACTGACCGCCGCTGCCCCCTGTCCCGCGGTCGTCCATACGTATTGAGGCATACCCCTCGGCGGCCAGACGGTCGGCGATGTCGCGGAACAGTTTGTGGCCGAAAATCTCCTCGTCGCGGTCCTGCTGACCGCTTCCGGTAGCCATGACGAGGAGCGCGCGGGGCGAGCCGCTATCAGGCATTGACAGCGTGCCGGCCAGCATCACGCCATCGTTACTGTTAGTTACGGTAATCTCCCTCTCCGAGGCCGGAGCCACAGCGGGAACAAATGCGGCAAGCGCCGCAATCAAAGCCGGTATTCTCTTCTTCATTATATTATAGTTGGTCCATGCACGCAGCGCATGAGATATTTCCGGAGGGCACAATTGCCCTGTTTCATCGGCAAATATAATGAATAATGTGAAAATTTCGCATAGATATTGAATTTATAAAGTATAACTCTTGCTGATTTTGGAAAAAATCGTTACCTTTGCATGCAATAAAATCTAAGCATTCTTTATATGTCATTTATTGCAGACCGAGTAAAAATGGACGGACTCACTTTTGATGATGTCCTCCTCATTCCGGCTTATTCGGAAGTATTACCCCGTGAAGTCGATCTTACCACCAAGTTTTCCCGCAACATTACATTGAACGTACCCCTCGTTTCGGCGGCTATGGACACAGTCACCGAGGCACCTCTCGCTATAGCTATAGCTCGCGAGGGCGGTATCGGCGTAATACACAAGAACATGTCGATAGAGGAACAGGCCCGCCAGGTGCATGCTGTGAAACGCGCCGAGAACGGTATGATATACGACCCGGTGACCATCAAACTTGGCTCTACCGTGCGCGATGCTCTCCGCATGATGGAGGAATACCACATCGGCGGTATTCCCGTGGTTGACAATGACCGCAAGCTCGTGGGTATCGTCACCAACCGCGACCTGCGTTTCGAGATGGACCTCAACCGTCCCGTCGACGAAGTCATGACATCAGAAGGCCTCGTCACCACCACTCAGACCACCGACCTTGAGAAAGCAGCCCGCATTCTCCAGGAGCACAAAATTGAAAAGCTCCCCGTCATTGACAACGACGGTCGCCTGATCGGTCTCGTCACATATAAAGATATTACCAAAGCCAAAGACAAACCCAATGCGGCGAAGGACGCTTTGGGTCGTCTGCGCGTAGCAGCGGGTGTCGGTGTTACCGGCGACTCCATGGAACGTGTCGACGCTCTCGTAGCAGCAGGTGTCGATGCTATCGTAATCGACACAGCCCACGGCCACTCTCGCGGCGTAATCGGCGTGCTCAAAGCCATCAAGGCCAAATATCCCGAAATCGACGTTGTAGTAGGTAACATCGCTACCGGCGACGCTGCCCGCTTCCTCGTTGAGAACGGTGCCGACGGTGTGAAAGTAGGTATCGGCCCGGGCTCTATCTGCACCACCCGCGTCATAGCCGGTGTAGGCGTTCCCCAGCTCTCTGCCGTTTACGACGTGGCCAAGGCGCTCGAAGGCACAGGTGTACCTTTGATTGCCGACGGCGGTATCCGCTACTCGGGCGACATCGTCAAGGCTCTCGCAGCAGGTGCTTACTCGGTAATGCTCGGCGGCATGCTCGCAGGCGTTGAGGAATCACCCGGCGACACTATCATCTACAACGGCCGTAAATACAAGACTTACCGCGGCATGGGTTCGCTCGAAGCTATGGAGAAAGGCTCGAAGGACCGTTACTTCCAGGCCAACGAAACCGACGCCAAGAAGCTCGTGCCCGAAGGTATCGCAGCCCGCGTGCCCTTCAAAGGCTCGCTCTACGAAGTCACCTATCAGATGCTCGGCGGTCTGCGTGCAGGTATGGGCTACTGCGGTGCCCCCAACATTGACAAGCTCCACTCTGCCAAGTTCACACGCATCACCAACGCCGGCGTGGCCGAAAGCCATCCCCACGACGTTGCCATCACCGCTGAAGCGCCCAACTACAGCGCATCGCATCAGTAATCCGAGACGCACCCGCCGCCCGTCGGCGCCTGCGACACAATGAATATATATCCTGACGATGAAAGATTCCAACTATCGGCCATCGTCAGGATTTTATTTGAGTAACTGTTCAAAATTATTTTAAACAGTTACTTAGCATCACGTTTCAATTATTTCAATCAGGATAAACAGTTTTGGGGCGCCCTCATACCGCTTGGTCCGCTTATTGAAATATTTTGCACTTTCACTGACGCAATTTATAATAAATCGTGATTCACTGCGTTACTATTACGTAACAATCAATTTTTGCAATAGAAATTCAACGAACATAACCTTAGACAAGAATGAAAAAAGTCCTTTTGTCGCTGACAATCGCAGCATTGGCAGGCGCAAGCCTCTCAGCGGGGTCGAAAGATACCGACCCGGTGCTTATGACTGTCAATAAAAAGCCCGTCAAACTGAGCGAATTTTCCTACCTCTACCAGAAAAATAACGCGCAGCAGCTTGCTACGCAGCCCGTCGACGAATATCTCGACCTCTTTGTCGTGTACAAACTCAAGGTGGCCGATGCTGAAGCTGCCGGTATTGCCGACAATGACGCTTTCGTCAACGAATACGCAGGCTACAAGCGCGACCTTTCAGAGCCTTACCTCGTCGACCAGGCGGCACGCGACAGCCTCGTGCGCTGCATCTACGACCGTCTCAAAACCGAGGTCGATGTGAGCCACATCATGGTGGAACGTCCCTTCGGAGCCAAGGCTGCCGCCAAGCAGCGTGCTCTACTCGACAGCCTCCGCACTGAAATCATAGCCGGCCGCGCCGACTTCGCAGCCGTTGCCGATGAATATTCCATCGACCCTGCTGTCAAGAACAACCACGGCCACATGGGCTACATCGTGGCAGGCGCTTTCCCCTACACTTTCGAGGACGCAGCCTTCACCACCACCGTCGGTGATATTTCTCCCGTAATCGAAACCCAGTTCGGCTACCATATCGTAAAAGTAAATGATGTGCGCGACGCCCTCGGTCAGGTGAAAGTGCAGCACATACTCAAACTCACCCGCGGCCTCGCCGAAGAGGAGCAGCAGGCCAAGAAAGCCGCTATCGACTCACTCTACACCGTGCTTGTCAACGGCGGTAACTTCGACGAGATAGCACGCGCCGAGAGCGAGGATCCCGGTTCGGCCCGCGAAGGCGGTAACCTCGACTGGTTCTCGACCGGACGCATGGTGCCCGAATTTGAGAAAGTATCTTTCACACTCAAAAACGGTGAAATCTCCGAGCCTTTCGCTACCGCTTACGGTTATCACATCGTGAAACGCCTTGACTGGAAGCAGATTGACCCCTACGAAGAGGTTGCTCCCCGCATCAACGCAATGATTGACCGCGACGACCGCCAGAACATTCCCGTCCGCGCCAAGTACAAGCAGCTCCGCGCCAAGTATAACACTACAATCGACCGTGCTATCGCCGACGACGTGCGCCGCACCATCATCGCCAACGGCCGTTTCGACACTACTCTCGTGGCAAGCCTTGTCAACGACGAGCGCGTAATCATCCGCCTCAAAGGTGATAACAACGAGGTGACCGTAGGCGACATCTTCGCCGCTCTTCCCGCTCAGTTCAACGCTATGTCCCCCGACGATGCTATCGGCACTTTCGACAAACGTATCGAAGAGGTGGCCGACGAGGTTTCGATGGACGCCGAGCGCGAGAACCTCGCGATGGAGAACGCCGAGTACCGCAACCTCCTCAACGAATACCGCGACGGTATGCTCCTCTTTGAAATCAGCGACCGCAACGTGTGGACCCGCTCTAAGGAGGATGCTCAGGGCATCGAGGCTTACTTCAACGCCAACAAGGATAAATACGCCAAGTGGACCGCGCCCAAATTCAAAGGCTACGTAGTCTTCGCCACCAGCGACTCCATCAAGGACGCTGCGCAGAACTTCATCGCTGCCAACAACATCGCCAACGAAAACCTCGTTGAAGCGCTTCGCGGCGAGTTTGGCAAAGAGGTGAAAGTAGAACGCGTGCTCGCAGCCGAAGGTGACAATGCTATCATCGACGGTATCGCATTCGGCAAGGAAGCTCCCGCGGGTACAGGCAAGTGGGTGGCCTACTTCGCTCACGCCGGCAAGGTCATCGACCAGCCCGAAGAGGTTGCCGACGAACGCGGTGTCATCACTACCGACTACCAGAACGCCCTCGAAGAGGAGTGGATCAAGACCCTCCGCAAGAAATATCCCGTGAAGGTCAACAAGAAAGTGCTCAAAGAGTACAAGGAAAAAGCAGCCGCACAGACTGCTGCCAACATCTAACCGCCCTCTCCCATTCATCCCATTAAGGCCGGAGCATCCGCAATCAGCGACTCCGGCCTCAGTTAACCAATAAAGGCTGTTTCGAAAATCGAAACAGCCTTTATTGGCATTTAAGCTTGGCTTAATTTTTCGGAGGACGAGTCGGACCGGTCAGACAGGTCGGACAAACTGAAGAGATAGGACCGGCAGGAGCTTTCACTTTCGGAGAATTCCGACCTGTCCTACTGGTCCGACTGGTCTGACTGGTCCGACCCGTCCGACCTCTCCTGCTAAATCATTCCTGCTTGGGATAAACCTTGCGCTATCAGCAGGCTTTGAAGCTCATGTCGAGGCCCTTGACGGAGTGGGTCAGAGCGCCTACCGAGATGAAGTCAACGCCACATTCGCCGTACTCGCGCAGTGTGTCGAGGGTGATACCGCCCGACGACTCTATCTCTACGCGGCCACCGATATGTTCAACGGCTTCGCGGGTGCGTGCGGGGGTGAAGTTGTCGAGCATGATGCGGTCAACTCCGGCAGCAAGAGCCTGGTCAATCTCCTCGGTGTTGCGCACCTCCACTTCAATCTTGAGGTCGCGGCCTGTCTCTTTGCAATATTTCTTTGCGGCAGCCACAGCCTGAGGTATGCCTCCGGCAAAGTCAACGTGGTTGTCCTTGATAAGTATCATGTCGAAGAGACCGATGCGATGGTTCTCGCCGCCGCCAATTTTCACGGCCTCCTTCTCGAGCAGACGCATGCCGGGAGTGGTCTTGCGGGTGTCGAGCACTTTGGTCTTGAGACCTTTGAGGCGGTCCTGATACTTGGCTGTCATGGTGGCGATACCGCTCATGCGCTGCATGATATTGAGCATGGTACGCTCGGTCTGGAGCAGCGAACGCACTTTGCCTTCCACTACGAAAGCTACGTCGCCGGGCTTCACGCGGGCACCGTCGTTGATAAAGACAGTCATTTTTAGCTCGGGGTCGAAGTATTCAAACACGCGGCGTGCCATCTCCACTCCGGCAAGGATACCCTCCTCCTTGATGATAAGCTGCTGACGGCCCGTCTCGTCGGCGGGGATTGTTGACAGCGTGGTATGGTCACCGTCGCCCACATCTTCGGCAAATGCGAGGGCGATAAGATCGTCGATAAGTTCTTCCTTGGTTTTCATAACTTATGATAAATGATTAAATTTGTACAAATTTACAATATTATAATGAAAATATCGCTCTATATCATCGGAAAAACTTCGGCGGCCTACCTGCGCGAAGGTATTGAAATATATTGCAAGCGCCTCAGCCACTACGTGCAGTTCGAACTTAAGCAGCTCCCCGACGTCAAGACCACCAAGGGAATGACGGAGAGCGCGCAGAAAGTGAAGGAGGGCGAAATGTTTCTCGAACAGATACGCACGGCCGATTACGTGGTGCTCCTCGACGAGCACGGACGCGAGATGACATCGAGGGAGTTTGCCGGATTCATTGACAAAAGTATGGCCTCTGCCGGGGCGGGCAATATAATATTTGTAATCGGTGGCCCTTACGGTTTCTCGGACGCTATGTATCAGCGGGCCGACACGAAACTCTCATTCTCGCAGATGACATTCTCCCACGAGATGATACGCCTCCTCTTCGTGGAGCAACTCTACCGCGCCATGACAATACTCCGCGGCGAGCCTTACCACCACGACTGATACAAAGAGATTACTTCGAGGAATCGTCGTCGAAGAGCTTATCCTCGTCGTCGAGCTTGAAGTAGTGGGAGAGCATGGCTATGAAACGTGAAATCTGTGCCACGGCGTCGCGTGTGGCAGGTGTCACCTCCTTCGATTGCAGTCGCATCATCAGCATGCCGTATAGTGCGTTGAAGCATGTCTCGATTTCGCCCGCGGGATTGTCGCCGGCCTTGGCTCGCAGTTCCACGATGAAGGGCAAAGTCTTGTAAAACTCCGCCGTGTACTCGGCAAAACGGGGGTCGGCCTGCAATGCCTGATGGAGCTGCACGAGCTGTATGATTACATTCTTGTTGATTTGCAGATGGCCCGACTTCACCACGTCCTCGCGACGCATCATGTCGATAAGCGATTCGTACCACTCCACCATCTCGCGGCGCTGCGCGTCGTCGAGGTTGAAGCGGTCGATGACGTTCTCCTTTATTTTGTCGATGTCGAGATTGTTGGCACGGATTATATCCTCAATCTGCCACATGTATATAAGATATTCGGCGATATTCTCTTTTCGTTTCTGCGATGCTATAATCATAATTGTCAGTGTATTTAACGGTAATGCGTATATTCCAATCGTTACATATATAACAATTCAACAACAAATATGGTGATATTTTTTCTCATTCCGAAAAAATATCACCATATTTTTGATATGAAGATTGTGGAAAATAGCTGCGTGTATCGCAATTCAATCAGCGTGTAGAGTGAATAAGTCAGTCGGTACAGTGATTGAAACAGTGCGGTTCTCAGATATTGGGATTCTCCTTCGCTACCCTGATAAGTTTGTCAAGCACCAGCAGGTACACGGCCAGTATGAGGCCCGACACTACCAGATAGACTACGAGGGAGAACACTGAAAGCCCGATGAATATATTGAACAGGAGGCTGATAACGAACACCGTGGTCGAAAGCACACGTATATTGGTGCCTATCGACGGGTTGTTGTAGCGCGTGGCCAGACCGAATATCAGCGTGAGAGCCGATGTCACGCCCGAGCCTAACGCCACGCTCCACTTATGCGGGTCGAAAAGTGGAATCTGCCACAGCGCTATCGCTACAAGCACGGCCACGAATGCGCATATTCCGGCTGTTATTGCATTGAGTTTCATAACCTTATCCGAGAATTATCAGCTTGTTGATTTCGGGAATATTCTTGGCAAGCTGCCAGGCTGTCATGCCTGCGCGCCACACGAATGTGTCCTCGGTAATTTTGCCTCTCTGTACCAGGGTTTTGACCTCGGACGATGAGAGCGGACCCACCTGCAGGTTGTCAATTACCGAATACCACTGCAGTTCGCTCTTGGGGGGCACAGCCGTTTGATTGACAAACGACTGCCCTGTGGTTCCGGCATTCACTCCCGGCACCACGCTGTTGTTCATGGCGTGGTTCATGGTATTGACCATCTGCTGCGCGAGGCTGATACCGAGACCGAATTCCATAAGTTTATCTATGCTACTGAAGTCTGTACTCATTATTTATATAAAGTAGAAGTTGGAAAGTAAATTTATATTACCCTATCAAAGTACGGGAGATTAGGGCATGGGCGGAGGCACTGCACCGGGCATGGGTGGGGGAACGGGCTGGAAGATAGCCTGAAGTTCCGCCACCTGACCTGCGGGAGTCCATCCTGCCATACCTTGTGCCCATACCATAGTAGAGGTGGTCAACTGACCCTGCTGCACGAGAGTCCGGAGCTGCGCCACTTTGTAAGGACCGCACTGCTGACCGTTGACTGCCACGTAGTAGGCCGTCTCCACTGCGCCGGGCATGGGAGGAGGTGTTGCTGCCTGCTGTGCCGCTGTCTGCTGCCACTGCTGGTTCATGTTCTGGCCCATGTTGTTTACCATGCCGGCCATCTGGCTGCCGAGAGCGCCGCCAACGGCCATATTGGTCATGAACTGCGCGGGGTTGATGCCGCTCGCGCCGGAGCCTGCACCCCATCCGTCACCACCGAGATTCTCGGCTGCTGTCTGCATAACGTCGGCCTGACGGTTGAGAGCGTGAGCGCCGAGGAACTGTGTCTCGGTCTGCAGGCGCTGTGCGCGCTGCGCTTCTTCGCGCTGTATGCGTGCGCTCTCTTCGAGGTTCCGGGCGTTGATGCGCTGCATGTCGTCGATGTTGCGAACGGTAGCTGCGCTCTGTGCCTGGATTTGGGCAGTCTGCACGTGGGCTGTGTTGCGACGGAGTTCTTCGTAGCCGTCTGATTCCTTGTCAACTTCGATACTTGAGATATCGAGACGGGTGAGTGTCACGGCGAAGTCCTCCATATCGGCCTTGATGCGCGGAAGCACGAGGTCATTGATTTCATCGATTTTACGCTCAATTTGGAGCACGGGAATGCCGTGGTCGCCGGGCGCGTTGGTCACCACCGATTTCACACGACGCACTACGGCATCCTTAATCTGCGACTTGAAGTGATCGAGCGAGAAGTCGATGAGACGGTGAGCGCTGATAAATTTGCGGGGATCGTCAACCTTGAAGTTGATGCTGCCTCTTACCGCCATAGGCACTGCGTAGTCGAGGAAACGGGGGTCGAACACATCAAAATAAGGTATCGCGAACTTTATATTGATTACGCCTGATGTATTAATGTAGTAAATCTCGGCCTGAAAGGGCGACTCGCCGCCGAATGCCAGTCCTACGATGCTTGACAGCACGGGAAAGTTGGCCGTCTTGATGGTGTCGTCAAACGGTCCTTCGATAATATCGATGTCACCTTTCTGTTTGTAGACAAATACAGCTGACTCACCGGCCTTTACGCGCAGTGAAGAGCCGTAACGTATCGAGTTTTCACGAGTTGTGGAATTGACTTCCTGGCCGAGCGGGCGCCATTTCCATACGAGATATTCTTGTTCATCACAGCGGATAACGTTCATCATTCCTCCGCTTTTACCTCTTCCAAATAGTCCCATATTATACTATATCTACAGTGTTTGAAATTTGAGAATTATTAATGATAATGTTGATTCTACAAATTAAGGATAAATATTCGGAATCTCACGAGTCCAATTTGTTCCTATTTAATCCATGTTGTTCCAGCCTGTTAACACACACTATTGTCTCTCGATTCCAAAATGAAATTTCAAATTGTAAAATCACTGATGGTGATATTTTTTTTGCTGATATATTGGGTAATAATGAAAAAAAGTTGTAAATTTGTGACGATTTTTGTACAGATGTCACGTTGTATGTGACAAGTAATTAATAATCAAAAGCTTAGAGATGATAAACATAACTTTTCCCGACGGTTCGGTTAAGCAGTTTGAAGCAGGCGTTACCCCGCTTCAGATAGCAGAAAGCATAAGTCAGCGTCTGGCGCAGGATGTTCTTGCAGCCTCAGTCAATGAAGAAGAGTGGGATCTCACCCGCCCCATTGACACCGACGCAGCCATTAAACTCTTCAAATGGGATGACCCCGAAGGCAAGCACGCTTTCTGGCACAGCTCGGCCCACCTGCTCGCTGAAGCCCTCCAGGAACTCTATCCCGGCGTGAAGTTCGGCATCGGTCCGGCTATCGAAAACGGCTTCTACTACGACATCGACCCCAACGGACACAATATCACAGCAGCTGACTTCGGCAAAATCGAAGCCAAAATGATAGAACTCGCTCAGCGCAAAGAGGAAATCAAGCGCGCCGACATCACCAAGGCCGACGCTCTCAAACTCTTCGGCGACCGTGGCGAGGAATACAAGTGCGAACTTATCTCGGAACTCGAGGACGGACACATCACTACCTACACTCAGGGTAGCTTCACCGACCTCTGCCGCGGTCCGCACATCCCCACCACAGCTCCTATCAAGGCTGCGAAAATCATGTCGCTTGCCGGCGCTTACTGGCGCGGCGACGAAAAGCGCAATCAGCTCGTGCGCGTTTACGGCGTCACCTTCCCCAAGAAAAAGATGCTCGACGAGTATCTCGCCCTCCTCGAAGAGGCCAAGAAGCGTGACCACCGCAAACTCGGCAAGGAAATGGAACTCTTCGCGTTCTCACAGAACGTGGGCGCAGGTCTCCCCCTCTGGCTCCCCAAAGGCGCCGCTCTGCGCGACCGTCTGGAGCAGTTCCTCCGCAAAATACAGAAACAATATGGCTACCAGCAGGTGATTACCCCCCACATCGGTAACAAGATGCTCTACGTCACCTCAGGCCACTATGCAAAATACGGTAAAGACTCGTTCCAGCCTATCCACACTCCCGAAGAGGGTGAGGAATACCTGCTCAAACCGATGAACTGCCCCCACCACTGCGAGATATTCAAGGCATTCCCCCGCTCTTACCGCGAACTGCCCTTGCGTCTTGCCGAGTTCGGTACCGTTTACCGCTACGAGCAGAGCGGTGAGCTCCACGGATTGACTCGTGTGCGCGGATTCACTCAGGACGATGCCCACATCTTCTGCGCTCCCGACCAGATTAAAGAGGAGTTCCTCAAGGTAATGGACATCATCTTCTACATCTTCAAAGCTCTCAAATTTGAGAACTTCGAGGCGCAGATTTCACTCCGCGACCCGAAGAACAAAGAGAAATATATCGGTTCGGACGAAAACTGGCATCTGGCCGAGACAGCCATCATCGAAGCTTGTGAGGAAAAAGGCCTCAAAGCCCGCAAGGAACTCGGCGAAGCCGCATTCTACGGTCCCAAGCTCGACTTCATGGTGAAAGACGCCATTGGCCGCCGCTGGCAGCTCGGTACAATCCAGGTTGACTACAACCTGCCCGAACGCTTCCAGCTCGAATACACCGGCGCCGATAACCAGAAGCACCGCCCCGTAATGATTCACCGCGCCCCCTTCGGCTCGATGGAACGTTTCGTGGCCGTGTTGCTCGAACACACCGCCGGCAAGTTCCCCTTGTGGCTCGCGCCCGAGCAGGCAGTCGTGCTCCCCATCAGCGAGAAGTTCAACGACTACGCCTACGAGGTTGCAAAACAGCTCGCCGCACGCGACATCCGCGCTGAGGTTGACGACCGCAACGAGAAAATCGGTAAGAAAATTCGCGACAATGAGCTCAAAAGAATCCCCTATATGCTCATTGTAGGCGAAAAAGAAGCAGAAAATGGTGAAATTTCTGTAAGAAAACAGGGTGAAGGTGATAAAGGTATGATGAAAATTGCTACCTTTGCAGACGAAATCACTCGAGAAATCGAAAATATGATTAACCAATAAACCGTTAATGGAGAAAAAACCCAATCAAGCAGGCGCACCGCGTCCCCAACACAACACCGGGGCACCCCGCCCCCCCTATCAGTCACAGCAGGGTCGACCCGGAGGCCGTGACTTAGCCAACCGCCGTGGCGACATGCGTGGCCGCGAGAACAAAGACCAGCACGCCATCAACGAGCGTATCCGCGCCCGCGAGGTACGTCTGGTAGGCGACAATGTGGAGAACGGCGTTGTATCCATCCAGGAAGCGCTGCGCATAGCCGATGAATTAGGCCTCGACCTGATTGAAATCTCTCCCAATGCGGAGCCCCCGGTATGCCGAGTGCTTGACTATCAGAAGTTCCTCTATCAGCAGAAAAAACGTGCGAAGGAACAGAAAGCCAAGCAGACCAAAGTAGTAGTGAAGGAAATACGATTCGGACCTCAGACCGATGACCACGACTACAACTTCAAGCTCAAGCACGCCGTCAGCTTCCTGCAGGAAGGCTCGAAAGTAAAGGCTTACGTGTTCTTCAAAGGCCGCTCAATCCTGTTCAAGGAACAGGGCGAAGTGCTGCTGCTGAGATTTGCCAACGACCTCGAGGAGTATGGCAAAGTGGAACAGATGCCTGTGCTTGAAGGCAAACGCATGATTATCATGCTCACCCCCAAGAAAAAATAAGCTACGAGTTGGCTTTAAAATAATCAACCGAATTAATAATTCATTAAAATTAAAAAAATGCCTAAGGTTAAAACTAATTCCGGTGCCAAAAAGAGGTTCGCCCTTACCGGATCAGGAAAAATCAAGAGAAAACATGCTTTCAAGAGTCACATCTTGACAAAGAAGACCAAGAAGCAAAAACGTAACCTCACTCACTTCAGCACAGTTGCCAAAGCTGACGAAGCAAGCGTAAAAGCACTCCTCGGCCTCAAGTAATCCGAACTGCAAGAGAGAAAGGATACAAATTTTAATTCGTGATATTACATTATTATTAACCGAGTGATTAGCCCAAAAGAGCAGAGTAAATAATAAGATAGCTCAGCCGCTAACATTCAAAAAGCAAAACTACAATGCCAAGATCAGTAAATCATGTAGCTTCAAGAGCTCGCCGCAAAAAAATCCTGAAACTTACCCGTGGTTACTACGGTTGCCGCCGCAACGTATGGACCGTAGCCAAGAACACATGGGAAAAAGGTTTGACATACGCTTACCGCGACCGCAAAGACAAAAAGCGCAACTTCCGCGCCCTCTGGATTCAGCGTATCAACGCTGCTGCCCGCATGGAAGATCTTTCTTACTCCAAGCTCATGGGCCTTATCCACAAGTCAGGTATCGAAATCAACCGAAAAGTGCTTGCCGACCTTGCCCTTAACAACCCCGCAGCTTTCAAAGCTATCGTTGCAAAGGTAAAGAACGCATAAGGATAAAGCAACAGCAACTCAACAAAGCGCCGACCCTCACCAACCCGAGGGCCGGCGCTCTTTCTTTCGTATCCATCAATAAATAGCAATAAATAGGCAATCGCAATAGATAATCAATAAATCACAACGACAGGAACGAGGCGTCCGAAGGCCGCCGATTTACCAGTAACCCCGCCAGTCGAAGCGTAGCGAAGACGTGCGGGGTATAGCCGATAGCATAGGGAAAGGCGCTCGAAGACCGCCGATTTTGATAGCTTTCTGTTGTAAATCGGCGGTCTTCGAGCGCCTCTTTTCCCTCTTCTTCACTTCCGGGGGCGCCTTCGCTTCGCTCGGCAACCCCGGTTACTGGTAAATCGGCGGCCTGCGGACGCCCCGTTCCGGCTATGGCATATATTACCTTTTTATTTATTCGTATATTACCTCTCTATTTATTCATAAATTACCTTTCTATTTATTCATACACTACCTCACTATTCATTTATTACCTCACTATTTATTATTGTATATCTACTCTTACTGCCATATCAATTACTCCTACTTCCACTTTATGGAAAGGGCTTTGTGTCAATGGACTAAATTGGAACAAATTGGATTTGCACAGCGAAAATCATAATACTATCTTTGTGACTAAGCCTGATGTAATTTAATTCTCCCGCCACTGAGTGTCTCGATTAATGAATGCTGACAGGAGATTTTTACCCGAGGCCGATTGCTTTTTGATTTTACCAATTTTTTAACCATGCCTATGGCATAAGCCGGCGGCGAATACCGTAATTTAAATACTTAAACCATGTACGATCCCAAATTAGAGGAGCTTATCGACGCAGCAGTGGAAGATGGAGTGCTCACCGACACCGAAAGAATGGTTCTTGATAAAAAAGCCGTTGCAATGGGGTGTGATCTTGACGAATTTCATGTAATACTTGAAGGCCGTCTGCAGAAAAAACAGAAAGAAATGGCCAACAATGCTCCTAAAAAAAGCAATTCAAAATATGGCGACATAAGAAAATGTCCTTCATGTGGCGCGCCCGTTGACCCGTTGGCTACATCATGTTCGGAATGCGGCTACGCATTTACAAATGTCGATGCTGTCAAGTCAGCGCAGCAACTGTTCAACGAGTTGCAGGATTTATCAAAGCGCAAGTCAATTGAATTGAGCCAGCACGCCGAGCGACAGGCACAAAAAATATCCGACCTCACCGCCAAGCAAAATGAGGGTGGTGCAATGTCGCGCCTGATGTCATCTAAAAGCGCTCAGGCAAGCGAACGCACCCACCTTATCGAGGTAATGAATAAGGAAGCTGAACTCATCGAAAAGAAGTATTCCGACGAATTGGTTTCAATCATCAAATGTTTCCCCGTCCCCAACAGTAAGGAGGACCTGATTGAGCTGTTGTCGATGGCCGCAAGTAACGCTTATGACAACGACGGCGTAGTGGGTAAGGAAGAGGAAGCATGGCTCCAGAAAACTGACCAGATATATCAGAAGATACTGATTGTATGCGCTTCGGATAAGGAAGCCATTAACCGTGCTTCATCGCTTATATCATCACTCATCAAGCGTCTGCCGTCGCCCTACAAGAAGTTCACCAAAATTCCGCCCGAACAGTTGAAAATGATTAACGAATCACTGTCGGTGGAGAAGAAAGAACGCTCGGAGGCTCATAAAAAAGAAGCGTTGGAGATATGCAAGAAATGGTATTCGCTCGCTTCGGTTGCAGCATTGCTGCTTGGTATATTGCTGTGTTGCATTGAAGCAACCCAGGCTTTCGGCACAGTTGTATTATTAGTAGCATTATTCGGCATCTACAAAGTATTCAAGAAAATCAAAGCCGTGTTCAGCGACAACGGCATATACAACTAATCGCCGGCATACACCACCGCAAATCAACAAAAAGGAGAATCGCCACACCCGGCGACTCTCCTTTTTTGTGTACCTGCATTTTGTTTTGCTAATTTTTTTAAACAAATTAAAAAGACGAGGCGTTATAATATCAAAGCAATTAATACTATAATCAACATACAGTTTAACTAATTTATTTAAGTTATGAAAGCCTTTAAATTAAACTCATTGGGACACTCAAAATTATGGTGGCTCGTATTGTGCGCAGGCATTTTGCTTGTAATCGGTGGATTTGCTTATTGGTTCTGGCCTCAGGCAGGCTACGCTGTAGCATCGCAGATATTCGGCTGGCTCCTTGTACTGACCGGCATTGTTCAGCTCTGCGTTTCGTCAGGTATCAACCGACCTCGCGGATGGGGATGGTGGCTCGCCGGCGGCGTGATTGACCTCTTTATCGGTTTCATGCTCGTGCGCAGCATTGTTCTTTCAGAATTTGTTTTCCCCTACTTCCTTGCGTTTATCTTTATCTTCTGGGGTATAAACGCTTTGGCCAACGGTGTTGGCAATCGCCAACGTAAATACTGGTGGCTGAGCATCGTAAACGGCGTTCTTTTGCTCCTCATCGGCTTCTTCTTCATCGAGGCAGGTTACCTGCAGGATATGATGATGGTCAGCTTCCTCGCTGCACTCGCATTCATCTACTGGGGCTTCACCATCGCTATGGCAGCCTACGAAATGAAACCGATAAAAAGCGACGAATAGTCTTACCGCTCCGAATTGAAAATTTAAAAGCGCTGCTGTCATTCGACAATCAAAATATCGCAATGGCAGCAGTTCTTTTATCCCGATGAAAAACTACAAGTTGACTCTGCTGACACGCACCTCACCCGACGGCTTCGTTTTTATATCATATTAACTAAATTTGTTATGACAATTAACCAAAATTGTTGTTAGAGCGTTTTGTGATAACAATTTAAATTGATATATTTGTAAAATGGACTTGGAGTATAATCCCGGCACGCAACGATTAAACTTTACCTGCCCGGAAGAGTCTAAGGTAAACAAGGCATGACGCTACCGCCGCAAGGCGCAGCGGGCTGCTGATAAAATTCAAACCTCTTTATCTCTCGAACTGAATGAAACTTTACAAATCACTATCAATCACCCTGTTGCTTGCATCGGCAACATCGGCCAATGTCATGGCACAAAGTTACTATGACGATGATATTTATTTCGACGCTTCAAAAGCCAAGAAGGAGGCAAAGGCGACCAAGCCTCAGCAGCAGGCGGTCAATACCAACGCCATGCAGCAGAACAACGGCTATCAATACGTCACCACCGCCGACGGTTCGGTGTATGTAGTTGACAATCAGGGCAACGCATACCCCGTCAAGGCTCAGGACATACCCGGTTCCGACCTCTATAAGGTCTACACCGACAATACTCGCGACGTCGATGAGTACAACCGCCGCTATCAGGTGGTCGACTCCATATCGGTCGACTCGCTCTACCGCGACTCGTTTACCAACACGCGCCTGATCGAGCGATTCTCCAATCCCACGATTATCAGCGCTTCAAACGACGACGAACTCATTGAATACTACGCCACTACCCAGCCGGCGCAGGTCAATATCTACGTTGACACCCCCGCCTACTACGGCTGGAATCTCTACTCCCCCTACTATCGCCCTTACGGCTACTGGAACACCTGGGGATGGAACTCATGGTACGCTCCCGGATGGTATGACCCCTACTACTCATGGTCATGGGGTTGGGGTCCGTCATGGGGCTGGGGCCCCTCGTGGGGTTACGGTCCTTCGTGGGCATGGGGTCCCGGATGGGGACACGGCCACTGGCATGGACCGTCGCGTCCCTATCAGCCCGTATCGCCCGGCGCCCACCGTCCCGCCTATCCCGGCGGCAATATCGCCAACACCGGCACCGGCGGCTACCGCGGCAACGCCAACAGCCGTCCCGCCACATCGCAGGGTGGTTTCCGCGGTACTCAGGGCAGCCGTCCCGCCACAGTAGGCAACGTCAACTCGCTCGGTAACACGCGTCCCGCGCCCAACTACAACGGCGGTGGCACACGTCCCTCCGGCTCAAGCGTCAACCACAATACCGGCACCCGCAATCCCTCGACCGGCAACGGCGGCAACCGCAACGGCGGTCGCAACAACTCCTACAACACCAACAGCAACCGTAACAGCACCCCCTCCTACCGCAGTTCAGGCGGCTCAATGGGCGGCAGCCGCGGTGGCGCAACAGGTGGTGGAGGCGGTCGCAGCAGCGGCGGCGGTGGTCGTGGCGGACGTCGATAACCGGCGTCACCCCGACCCGCTACAATCAATTTACTAACAGAAACTTAACTACAGTTTACACTCAACTACAGTTTATGAAGAAGATAGCTCTGGCAGTGGTAGCAGCTGCCCTTCCTATGGGAGTGATGGCACAAAGTGCATTCAACGCCTACACTCTCTCCCAAAGCGACTTACGAGGTACAGCGCGTTTCATGTCGATGGCCGGTGCGTTCGGCGCTCTCGGCGGCGACCTATCGACACTCAATCACAACCCTGCCGGTATCGGCGTGTACCGTTCCAGTGAGATAGGTATCACTCTCGACATCGACATGGAGAAATCGGATGTCGACGGCCAGACCGACAGCAAGACCCACGCCTACGTCCCCAACTTCGGCTACGTCGGCGCCATCAATCTCAACAGCGACGTAATGCCCTACTTCCAGTGGGGTATATCATACGGCCGCGTGGCATCGTTTGACCGCGTGTATCACGGCTCATTCGACGCTCTCGGCACCTCTATGTCAAACTATGTGGCCAACCGCGCCTACGGCACTGCGCCCGACGTGCTCGGCCAGTCAACGAGCTATAATCCTTACAGCGAGTCGTATGCCGACTGGCTGAGCATCCTCTCCTACAACTCATATATCATCAACCCCGTGGGAGGACTGAGCCAGTACAACGGCCTCTTTGATGAGGACCGCACCACCGGCGACGCGCAGTTCGCCGTGCGTCAGCGCGGTTACGTCGACGAATACTCCATCAACTTCGGCGGCAACATCATGAACACCGTCTACTGGGGTCTCGGTTTCGGTATCACCGACATTGACCTTAAGGAGGAGACTTTCTATGACGAGCAGCTCGCCGACGCCCGCATAGCCCGCAGCGAAGGCTCCGGCGCGCAGACTCAGTATGGCAACGCCTACTACAACCTCCAGAACTACCGCCGCGTGTCAGGCTCGGGATTCAACGTCAAAATCGGTGCTATCGTAAAGCCCATCAATGAGTTCCGCTTCGGTATCGCCGTTCACACTCCCACCTACTACAGCCTCAACGACCAGTACAACGCATCAATCGGCTACAGCTACTCATCGAATATCCCCGACGGAACAGCCTACACCAACTATGCCGACTACGACTGGAAGTTGCGCACACCCTGGAAGATGATAGTATCGGCAGCCGGCGTCATTGGCGGTCGCTTCATCCTCTCGGCCGACTACGAGTTTGCCGCCTACGACAACATGCGCATCAGCGACTACGACGGCAACGAGTATAAGGACGCAACTCAGGAAATCAAGGACTACTTCAAGCCCACCCACACCATGCGTCTCGGCGCCGAGTACCGCGTGACACCGCAGTTCAGCGTTCGTGCCGGTTTCGCGGCCACCACTTCGGCCGTGGAGCAGTCAGTGAAGGATGGTGACATCGAGGTCTACACCACCGGTTGCAACCCCGCCTACACCTACGACGAGACGACACGCTACTTCACCCTCGGTCTCGGCTACCGCTACAAGGGATTCTACGCTGACCTCGCCTACGTCAACAAGTACCGCAAGAGCAGCTACTCCCCCTTCTCGGCCTACGACGACCTCAGCTACTCCGACCCCTCCAACAGCTGGGTCTATAACCCCGCCAAGGAGTTTACCACTACCAACAACAACATCGTGCTCAGCGTAGGCTACAAATTCTGATACGACTGACATACGATATTGCATAACAGCATTATAGGGACATGCCTTTGTCATGCCGGACAGGCCACGCGGCCGCCATTCCGACACGACAAAGGCACGTTCCCGTAAAAGCCCGGCCTAAATACGCCTCCGGCGGCACTCCCGCAGCGGCTCCCGATGCCGCAACCTTCGACGCCTATAACCAACCATCAGCAATGAGTAAGGAGCAAGAAAACATTGACCTTGACAACCCGGAATTTCAGGACGTGTGGCGACTTATCCGTCACACGGGACAGCCTGTATTCATGACCGGACGCGCCGGCACCGGCAAGTCCACTTTCCTCAAATACATCACCCGCAACACCAAAAAGAAGCATGTGGTGCTCGCCCCGACAGGCATAGCCGCCGTCAATGCCGGAGGCGTCACGCTCCACTCCTTTTTCAAGATTCCTTTCAAACCGCTGCTCCCCGACGACCCTGACTTCCGCATCGACCGCCTGCGTCAGCGGTTGAAGTACAACAAGCAGCAGGTCAAGCTGATAAAGGAACTCGAACTTATTATCATAGACGAGATTTCGATGGTGCGCGCTGACATCCTCGACTTCGTCGACAAGGTGCTGCGCGTCTATTCCGGCAACATGCGCGCCCCCTTCGGCGGCAAGCAGTTGCTCATGGTGGGCGACATATTCCAGCTCGAACCGGTCGTCACTTCAGACATGCGCGACGTGCTCCGCGTGGCCTACCCAAACTCCTACTTCTTCTCGGCCAAGGTGTTCAGTCAGCTGTCGCTCGTGCAGATTGAGCTGCGCAAGGTCTACCGTCAGCAGGACGGCGACTTCGTGGCCCTGCTCGACCGCATGCGCATGGGCCGTCCCGCCGCCGCCGATATTGCCATGCTCAACAGCCGCGTGGTGCGCAATGCCGCCACCGACACCTCCGACGACGACTTCGTCATGACTCTCGCCACCCGCCGCGACATGGTCGACAGCATCAACGACACCCGCCTCGCCCGACTCAAACCCCGCTCTATCGTCTACACCGGCGAAATCAACGCCGACTTCCCCGAAGGCGCCCTCCCCTCGCCCAAGGAACTGGAACTGAAAGTAGGCGCGCAGGTGGTGTTCATCAAGAACGACCGCGACAAGCGCTGGGTCAACGGTACCATTGGCAAGGTGTACTGCGCCACGGAGGACAAACTGGAGGTGGAGTTTGAGAACGGCGACCGCCACGTGGTGGAACGCGAGATATGGGAGAACATCGTCTACAAATACAACGAGGAACATAAGACGGTCGACGAAAAGGTTATCGGCACCTACACGCAGTATCCCGTGCGTCTGGCCTGGGCGCTGACCATACACAAGAGCCAGGGCCTGACGTTCAATAAGGTGATAATCGACGTGGGGCGCGGCGCATTCTCCGGCGGCCAGACCTACGTAGCTCTGAGCCGCAGCCGTTCGCTCGAAGGCATCACGCTGCAGAGCGCCGTCAGCGACCGCGACATCTTCGTCAACCCCGCCATCATCGACTTCTCCAACCGCAGCAACGACCGCGCTGTCATCAACGACGCCCTCGAGCAGGCCAAGGCCGACGATTGCTTCGCCGACGCCGTGAAGTATTTCCACGACGGCAACTACTCCCGTTCGGTCAAAGCCTTTGCCGAGGGGCAGCAGATACGCGACGAACTGAGCCGCACCCCAATACGCCGCCTCATATCGCGCAAACTCTACTCCCTCGGCCTCCTCACCGAGGAGGTCGAACGCCTCAACGGCATCATACGCGAGCAGCAGCGACGTTTTGACTCGCTGGCCGACGAATACATTGCGATGGGGCGCGACTGCCTCGACGAGATTGAGGACATCACCGCCGCTATCGCCAACTTCGACAAGGCCCTCTCCATCTCCCCCGGCAACGTGCGCGCGCTCGAAAACAAAGGCCGCGCCTACCTCTCGGCCTCCATGGTCGATGAAGCGAAGGCTACCTTCATAGAACTGCTCGAAGCCGACGACGTCAACCTGAAAGCCCACCTCGCACTGGCCGACATTGCCGACAGCGAGGGTGACGACTACGCCGCTCTCGACCGCCTGCTCATTGCCATGAAGCACCACCGCGAGGAAGCGCGCGTCTACAAGCGTCTGGCCCGCGTCTACGATAACATCGGCGACGAGGAGCATGCCGACTACTACCGCTCGCTTGAGGAGAAATACCGCAAAAAGAACAAACGTTAAACTACCTATTGACACTATACAACTGTGATATACCCTGATACATTTGAAAAGAAAGTCGGCTTTGACGCCGTGCGTGCCGAAGTGATGCGCCTCTGCCTGAGCGACGCCGGCCGCCGCGTAGCCGACCTGCAACTGCAATTTGTCAATGACCCTGAAATGATACGCCGTCGCCTGGCAAGCGTCGACGAGATGGCCTCGATACTCGGAGGCGACACGGCATTTCCCCTCGGAGCCTCTGGCGACATCGGGGAACTGCTCTCGCGCGTGCGCCCCATAGGCACGTTTCTCGGAGCCGAAGAGCTAAACCTCGTGAACCACTCGCTGAGAATGGCCGCTGCGATTGCCGACTTCTTCGCTTCCGCCGCCCGCGACGGCCGCCCCCCCTACCCCGTGCTCGCAGCGATAGCCGAAGGCATCGAACGCTTCGACGCGGTCACCTCAACCATAAGCCGCAGCATCGACCGCTTTGGCGACGTCAAGGACTCGGCGTCGCCCGAACTGGCGCAGATACGCCGCCAGTTGCAGCAGACGCAAGCCTCGATTTCGTCGGTTATGCGCCGCGTCATATCGCGCGCGGTGGAGAGCGGTTACCTCGAAGCCGACGCAACGGCCGTGGTGCGCGACGGACGCCTTGTGCTCCCCGTGTCGCCTATGCACAAGCGCCACATCAACGGTATCGTGCACGACGAGTCGGCATCGGGTAAAACCTACTTCATCGAGCCCGCCGAAATGGTCGAAGCCAACAACCGCATACGCGAACTCCAGATGGAGGAACGCCGCGAAATCACTCGCATACTCAAGGAGATAACCGCCGCCATACGTCCCGACATCGCCGCCATGACGGCTACCATGCAGGTCATCGCCGAGATTGACTTCATTCACGCCAAGGCGCTCTACGCGCGCCGCGTCGACGCCCGCATGCCCCACCTGAGCGACACTACCGAACTGGAATGGTACCACGCCGTACACCCCGTGCTGCTGCTCTCGCTGCAGAGCCACGGCAAGGATATTGTGCCCCTCGACATCACCCTATCGCAGGCCAACCGACTGCTCATCATCTCCGGCCCCAACGCCGGCGGTAAGTCAGTGTGCCTCAAAACCGTAGGCATCGTGCAGTACATGACCCAGTGCGGCATGCTCCCTACGCTCTACGAGAACTCCCACGTGGGCATCTTCGACAGCATCTTCATCGACATCGGCGACGACCAGTCGATAGAGGATGACCTGAGTACCTACAGCTCGCATCTGCGCAACATGAAGCAGTTCCTCCAGCACGGCAACAAAGCCACGCTGACGCTCATCGACGAGTTTGGCGGCGGCACCGAGCCCACCATCGGCGGTGCCATAGCGCAGGCCATCCTCCGCCAGTTCAACGACAACGGCATGTGGGGCGTAATCACAACCCACTATCAGAATCTCAAGAACTTCGCCGAGGACACCCCCGGCCTCATCAACGGCTCCATGCTCTACGACCGTCACCTGATGCAGCCACTCTTCAAGCTCCACATCGGTAACCCCGGCAGCTCGTTTGCCATCGAGATTGCGCGCAAAACGGGTCTCCCCGCCTCCATCATCGCCGACGCCGAGGAGATAGCCGGTTCCGACTACGTGCGCCTCGACCGCTATCTGCTCGACATCGCCCGCGACAAACGTTACTGGGAACATAAGCGCGACGCTATCCGCCTCAAAGAGAAGAAAATCGACAACCTCATCAACAACTACGAGCAGGAAGCATCGACCCTGCGCGACAAGCGCCGCGAGATTATCGCCGAGGCCCGCACCGAAGCCAAACGCATACTCGACAGCAGCAACGCCACCATCGAACGCACCATCCGCGAGATACGCAACGCCCAAGCCGAACGCGAGCGCACACGTGCCGCCCGCCTCGAAATGGACCGCGAGAAAGCATCCCTGCTCAACGAGAAGGACAACGACGACCCCGAAATACTCAACCGTCACCGCGCCAAAAAGAAGAAAGCCAAACCCGAGGCAGCTCCCGCCAAAGCCCCCGAAGCACCACTCAAGGTCGGTGACAACGTGAAACTCGAAGGACAGACCACCGTGGGCACCATCATGGAGATAACGGGCAAACGTGCCGTAGTCAACTTCGGCCTGCTCAAAACCACCGTCGAACTCTCCCGCCTGCGACGCACCATCGCTAAACCGCAGAGCGGAGCCCGCGATGCCTCCTTCGTAAGCGCCGCCACCACCGACGCCATGCGCAAGCGACAGCTCTCATTCTCCAACGAGCTCGACGTGCGCGGCATGCGTGTCGACGAAGCCCTCCAGGCCGTCACCTACTTCCTCGACGACGCCATCCAATTCTCCGCCGGCCGCGTCCGCATCCTCCACGGCACCGGGACCGGCGCCCTCCGCACCGCCCTCCGCCAACTCCTCGACACCACCCCCGGAGTCTCCACCTACCGCGACGAACACGTCCAATTCGGAGGCGCCGGCATAACCGTCATCGACCTAAAGTAATTTATATGAAATGCTTTCTAAAATTATCCACTCACTGCGTGGAAAATATTAAGAAAGAATAAATAAGTTAGGAAAAAATAACGAGAGTTTCCGGTTGGTACTCTCGTTAATTTTTGCTGTATGAATTTTTGGGGGATTATGGGGGGATTTGATTTTTTGCTTTTGGTTATTGGGGAATGAAGCGGAGGGTGAAGGTTAGGGAGGTGGGGGTTGGGGTTACAGTTCGGTCGGGGGTGAGGGAGGATGTGGGGTCGGTTTTTATCCTGCTGGAAATGAGGAAATTTGTGGCAAAAGTCGCCATTCACCGACAAAGTATTGAATTTTGGCGGGCGTTAATTGCCGATTGTTACAGAATTTCGTTATATTTGCAGTTATATAGAAAATATTTAAAAGAACACATACTCTATATTAGCTGAAATTTTTTACTAAAAGGGAATAATTGCCGATGAGCGAAACTATCAATCAATATATTAATATGACGTGGGTCTACTGGGCGCTGATGATTGCATACGGCGTCACGATTCTCAGTGTCGTATTGGTGGTGCTGTCGGAGAACCGCAATCCCGTGAAATCGCTTGCGTGGATTACGGTGTTGTTGATGCTTCCGGCTCTCGGACTCGTGCTCTATTTCCTGTTCGGCCGCTCAATCAGAAACAAGCGGTACGTGTCGCGCAAGAACCGCCGACGGCTGAAGAAGCACGAGAAGGCAAAGGCATTTGACGCCGACTCGTCGGGTCTCAGCGTGGAAAATGCGCAGCAGGTGCGTCTCGGTCAGTCGCTTATCGGTGCGCCTTACTACGACGGCAACAGCGCCGTGATTTTCCACAACGGCAAGGATAAATTTGACTCTCTCTTCCGCGACCTCAGGAAGGCCCGCAAGTTCATATATCTGCAATACTACATCTTTGAGGACGATAAAATAGGCAATCAGTTGGCTGATATTCTGGTAAGTAAAGCCAAAGCCGGCGTTAAGGTGAAGGTTATCTACGACCATCTCGGCAACTTCAAGGTGAAGCGCAGCTTCTACAGGCGCATGCGCGAGGCCGGAGTCGAGGTCTACCCTTTCTTCAAACTCACGCTGCTGCGTCCCGGCGCACGCATCAACTGGCGCAACCACCGTAAACTATGTCTCATCGACGGCAACGTAGGTTACCTCGGCGGCATGAACGTGGCCGACCGCTACATCGACGGCGGCAAGTTTGACGTGTGGCGCGACCTGCATCTGCGCGTCACCGGCCCGATACTCCGCAGCTTCAACCACTCGTTCTGCTACGACTGGAACTTCATGGGGCGCCCCATTCCTGAGGATTTCGCCGAGGTGGAGGTAAAGCCTGCGGGCGACATAGGCATGCAGTTCATCACCTCCGGTCCTACCGCGCAGTGGGGCAACATCTCGCTTATCTTCCTCAAAGCCATCGGCAACGCCAAGAAGTCAATCTACATCCAGACCCCCTACTTCCTCCCCACCGAGGGACTGCTCCGCGCTCTTCAGGCTGCGGCGCTGTCAAAAATCGATGTACGCGTCATGATACCGCGCCGCTCCGACTCCGCCATGCTCAGCCACGCATCGTTCTCCTATATCAAGGACTGCCTGCGTTCGGGTATCAAAGTCTATCTCTACGATCCGGGTATGCTCCACGGCAAATTCATCATCGTCGACGACGACTTCGTGACCGTAGGCTCGTCCAACTTCGACTTCCGCAGCTTTGAACACAACTTCGAGGCCAACCTCTTCATCTACTCCAAGGAGTTCAACGCCCGCATGACCCGCGTATTCATGCAGGACCTCACAGAGTCAACCCGCGTGCTCCCCTACGATTGGGACCACCGTCCACGCCTCGACAAAATGAAGCAATCCGTAATGCGCCTCTTCTCCCCTATACTGTAGCAACTAGAAGCATTTTATAGTACAATCCCGGTTAATCGCCGCAAAAATGCGGTGAATATTTGCGTTTTTCACCGCATAGCGGTATAATAACCTTGCTGTCAAGGTATTGACTTTATTGTCATCGTGCGGCCGGGGACGGCCCCACCACGTTGCGCCCATTGCCTGTTGAGCGCGGGTCAGGAGACCCCCGCCACGAGGGGGGATGCTATTTGCTGCTTGGTGGTGGGGCCGTCCTCGGCCGCACTATAATCAGGTGGATTACAATCGGTTAGCTTTACTATCGAGGTGCGGCCGGGGACGGCCCCGCCACGAGGGGGACGGCCCTACCTCGTTGCGGACATTGCCGTTTTGCTGCGCGGGTATTATAGAGCAACCCCGGCCTGGAGCTGGGCAGGTCGGGGTTGGTTGTTATTGGTACGACAAGTTGGAGTATGTCGTTTTGGGTATTTCTTTGTGTTATCGGGCCGGGGCAGCGGGATTATTTTGCTACGGGGCAGCCGGCGCACTTGGCTGAGATTTCGGTGAAGAAGTCGTTGCCTTTGTCGTCAACGAGGATGAATGCGGGGAAATCCTCAACTTCGATTTTCCAGATTGCTTCCATACCGAGTTCGGGGTACTCGAGAAGTTCCACCTTCTTGATTGAGTTCTTGGCAAGGATTGCTGCGGGACCACCGATTGAACCGAGGTAGAAACCGCCGTGCTTCTTGCAGGCGTCAGTTACCTGCTTGCTGCGGTTACCCTTGGCAATCATAATCATAGAACCGCCTGCAGCCTGGAACTGGTCAACGTAGGGGTCCATACGGCCGGCAGTTGTAGGACCGAACGAACCTGAGGGCATGCCTTCGGGTGTCTTGGCGGGACCGGCGTAGTAGATGGGGTGATTCTTGAGGTATTCGGGCATCGGTTCGCCTTTGTCAAGACGCTCTTTGATTTTAGCGTGAGCGATGTCGCGACCTACGATGATAGTACCCTTGAGTGAAAGACGAGTCGACACGGGATATTTGGTGAGTTCGGCAAGAACTTCGCTCATGGGGCGGTCGAGGTCGATTTTCACAACGTCGCCTTCGCCGGCCTGACGCATATCTTCAGGGATGAGTTCGCCGGGGTTGGCATCAAGTTTCTCAATCCAGAGACCATCCTTGTTGATTTTAGCCTTGACGTTACGGTCGGCCGAGCAGCTTACGCCCATACCGATGGGGCATGATGCACCGTGGCGGGGCAGACGGATCACGCGGATATCGTGAGCGAAATATTTACCGCCGAACTGTGCGCCGAGACCGATTTTGCGTGATGCTTCGAGGAGTTCCTTTTCGAGTTCTACGTCGCGGAAAGCGTGGCCGAGAGCGTTGCCCTCGGTGGGCAGGTTGTCGTAATATTTGATTGATGCCTTCTTGACGGTGGCGAGGTTCATCTCAGCCGATGTGCCGCCGATAACGAAAGCGATATGATAGGGAGGACAAGCGGCAGTGCCGAGAGTCTTCATCTTCTCTACGAGGAAGGGAACAAGAGTCTTGGGGTTGATGATAGCCTTTGTCTCCTGATAGAGGTAAGTTTTGTTGGCCGAACCGCCACCCTTAGCCACGAACACGAATTTATATTCGTTGCCGTCAACAGCGTAGAGGTCAATCTGAGCGGGGAGGTTGCAACCGGTGTTGACCTCGTCATACATATTGAGGGGCGCATTCTGCGAGTAGCGGAGATTGTCCTGAGTGTAAGTGAGATACACACCCTTTGAGAGACGCTCTTCGTCGCCGCCGCCGGTGTAGACGTTCTGACCTTTTTTACCCATGATGATGGCAGTACCGGTGTCCTGACAGAAGGGAAGCTGACCTTTAGCTGCAACTTCGGCATTGCGGAGCATGGTGAGAGCTACGAACTTGTCGTTGGAGCTTGCTTCGGGGTCGCGCAATATCTTGGCAACCATTTCATTGTGCTCGCGGCGGAGCATGAAAGCGTTGTCGTGAGTGGCCTGACGCGCCAACACTGTAAGAGCCTCGGGGTCAACGACAAGCATTTCCTGTCCGTTGAAAGTTTCGGTTTTGACGTAGTCGGAAGTCAGGTGGTAATACTCAGTGGTATCTTTGCCCATAGGGAACATTTCCTGATACTCGAAAGGTTTTGTAGCCATTGTTTTATAGTTGTTTTATTATATTGTTTTATGTAGACTCAAACAAATTCAGTCAAAAAATCTATTACATGCAAAGATACAAATTCCCCGCAAAAGAGGCAATTTTTTGCAGGGAATTTAGTTGTCACTTTTATAGTTTACAGTTGGTTGACGGGGGTGAGGCCGAGTTCGGTGGCTTTTTCGAGGACGAGGCGGAGGGCGAGGTCACGGTCGTTGGGGGTGGGACAGTCAACGAGCATGTCCTTTTCGTAGGTTTTGATGATGCCTACTTCGCGACATTGACCTATGCCGAACATTGCCATTATCTCGTTGCCGTCGACGGGGGGTTGCCAGTTGCGCAGGTTGTCCTTCTCGTTGATGGTGTGCATCTTCTCGATTACGAGATCGAAGTTGGCCAGATGCATGCGCACCTTTTCGGGGTTCTTCGACGTGATGTCGGCACGACAGAGAGTCATCAGTCCGTCAATGTCGTCGCCGGCATCAAAAATCAACCGTCGCACTGCCGAATCCGTCACATCCTCGACGAGCGCTATCGGACGCATGTGGAGCTCGACGAGCTTCTGCACATACTTCATGTGCTCGTTCTGCGGAAGTTTGAGATTGCGGAATATGCGCGGTATCATCTTGGCACCCACAAAGTTGTGGTTATGAAAAGTCCAGCCCAGACGCGCGTCATAGCGCTTGGTCTGCGGTTTGGCAATATCATGAAGCAGAGCGGCCCAGCGGGTCCACACATTGTCGGTAGCTGCGGCCACCTTGTCGAGTACCTCCATGGTGTGCAGGAAGTTATCCTTATGCCCGCGGCCTTTGATTATATCCACACCGTTCATGGCGTCGAGGTCGGGGAAGAAAATCTTAAGCAATCCCGTGCGCTGCATGAGCAACCATCCTATCGACGGACGGGGCGACATCATTATTTTGGTAAGCTCGGTCTCGATGCGCTCCTTGGAGAGGATGGTGATACGCGAGGCGTTGCGGGTGATGGCCGCGAGAGTGTCGGGATGGATTTCAAACTGCAACTGAGTGGCGAAACGGATGGCGCGGAACATGCGCAGGGGGTCATCGGAGAAAGTGATGTCGGGGTCGAGCGGCGTGCGTATGATTTTTGCTTCGAGATCTTCGATGCCGCCGAAGCGGTCAATAAGTTCACCGAAATTAGCACCGTTGACGCTGACAGCCATGGCATTGATGGTGAAATCACGGCGTGACAGGTCATCATCGAGCGTGCCGTCCTCCACAATAGGATTGCGCGAGTCGGAACGGTAGCTCTCGCGACGGGCGCCGACAAACTCAAGTTCGAGACCGCGCACGAGCACCTGCGCCGTACCGAAACGCGGGAAATAGTTGCACTTGGCCTTGCGTCCAAGTCCCTCGGCCACACAGCGGGCAAAGTCGATGCCGCTGCCCACGGTGACGAAGTCAATATCCTTGGAGTGGCGCTGCAGGAAGAGGTCGCGCACGTAGCCGCCCACGACGTAGCATTCGCGCCCTTCGCGGTCGGCCACCTCCCCTATCTTGTGAAATATATCTGTATCTATCTTTTCTGCGATGTTCATAGCGGCAAAATTTCGGTGGGAGCATTAGTGAGGCAACGCATACCCTTCTCCTCCACCACATAAGTATTTTCGATGCCCACGGCGCCTGTGCCGGGGATTACGAATTTCGGTTCGAGCGCAATCACGTTGCCCGCTTCGAGAATGTCGCGGCTGCGGGGTGCGATGACCGGAAGCTCGTTGATTTCTATTCCTACACCATGGCCCACGAAACCGGCATGCTGACGATGTCCCATGAAATACTCCTCAAGACCGGCCTCGCATGCGATACGGCGAGCCTCCTCATAGAGAGCCGAGGCCTTCGTGCCGGGGACACCGGCAGCTGCAAGGGCTTCGCAGATGGCGATGGAGCAATCATGCGCACAGCAAGCGAGTTCGGAGAGACCGCCGAGGGCGTAGGTGCGCGTCATGTCGGTCATGTAGCCGGTGAAGTTACCGTTGGCATCGACCATCACCGACTCGCCCGGAGCTATCACCGTGCCGTCAGCACCTACGGGAAGCGACGGGTCAACACCCGCTCCACCCATTGCGAAATCGTAGGGGGTGGGATTGTCAGCGTTGTCGCCCACCAGGATATTGCCCATGAAGAGTTCCATCGAGTCGCCGCTGATTCGGAACTGTCCGAGGCATCCGGCCTTGCGCAACGCGCGCTCTATCTCAATCTGCAGGTCGAGGTCCGACATGCCGGGACGGTAGAGAGTCGCGATATTGCGGTAAACGGCCTCCTGACGGCGACCCGATTCCGCTATCTTCTCTATCTCGGCGGGGGTCTTGACAGCGCGGGCACGACGCATTATCGTTGACGCGTTCACTACCTTACGGCCGGCGAGCATGGCATCGATACGCAGATAGTCGGCTGCCGGGAGCGTGTTGAGTTCAAGCCCGATGACGTCGCCCGACAGCTCCACCTCCTCTACCTTGCGCACGAAGGTGACGTCATCGCCTGCGAGATGCACGGGACGGCGCACGAAAGCATGCACCCTGCCGTCGGCGGCGACGGTGAGCCATCCGGCAAACACGCGGCCGGTCACGTAATACTTGTCGGCGTTATCGGTGAGGAGAACCATGTCGGCTCCCTCCCGCTGCATCTGCGCCACTACCTTGGCTATGCGTCGGGCAGCCTCGTCGGTGGAGAGTATGAATAGTTGCTGAGAGTCCATATAAGGATTATTTATTCTCGACGAACGATACACCCACCTGCTCCACGTCGTTGAGCACTTCGTCGCGCATGATGTGGCGCACGCCGATGCTCACCGGGCGGCGCAACTGCAGGTCGCGTGCTACGACGTGCGACACCTGATAGTCGGTGCCGATGCCTCGTCCCTGCCAGCGGCCGAAGTCGTCGGCAAGCGTTATATCGAGCGTGTCGCGGCGTGTGACTACGGAGTCGGTAACGGTGATTTCGAGAAATATATTGCTGTAAATATAATCGTTGGTGTGGCGGAGCGAGAGAGTGAGGTCACCTGTTATGGCAGTGTCGCGCGGCTCGAACACATATTTCAATGTGTCGCCGTAGCGCCAGCCGTCAGGGTCGATGTCGTGGTACTGACTCGAATCGTTCGCTCCCATACGACACCCTGAAAGCCCCGTCAGCGCCGCTATCATGGTGGATAGCAGCGCTGTACGCAAGGAATATTTTTCAGTTTCAGGCTTCATTGGCTGAAGGTTTATCTGAGTTGTTGTCACGTCGGGCGGGTTTGTCGTTGCTCGGTGTGCCGGCCTGCTGCCGCGGCTGTCGCTCACCTTGCTGCGGCCTGTTGTCGTCGCGCGGCTGGCCGTTGTCACGGCCCTGACGGCGGTCACGCCGGCCGGCATCGTCGCGTCGTGGACGATTGTTGTTCCGTGCGTGGTCGCCGGTTCCCTCGGCGGGCGCTCCGTCGGCCGACTGCTGGGGTCGCTGACGGCGGCGATTGTCGCGCTGACGGTTGTCGCGGCGCGCTCCGTCGCCCTGCTCGCGGTCGGCAGGCTGCTGACCGTCGGCACGCTCTTCGCGGGGCTGACCGTCGGCTTTCGGCTTCTGCCCTTTCGATTTCTTCTTACGTTTCTTATTGTCGAAGCGGTTGAGATTGTCCTGGTCGAGAATGTCGTTGTACTTCTGTCCCTTCGGCTCCTCCTCGCCCTCGCGCTTGAGCGACAGAGGCTTCTCGCCGGCGCGGTTCATGCGTATAATCTCGAACGCGCGGTCGGCATCAATGGTCACGAGGTTGGCGGCGATATGCTTGTCGGTGGAGTAAGTAATCTCGCGCTTGAACACGTCGACCTTGAAGTAGAAGTAGGTGGCATCGGCCGTTTCGAGGCGCACATCCTTGCCGGGCATGCGCTTCACGCTCTCCACGTAGGTGTCGACCTCATAGTTAAGACAGCATTTCAGCTTGGCACACTGGCCTGCGAGTTTCTGGGGATTGAGTGAAATATCCTGATAGCGGGCGGCCGAGGTGGCTACCGACACAAAGTTGGTCATCCACGTAGCGCAGCAGAGCGGACGTCCGCAGGGACCGATACCGCCTATGCGTCCCGCCTCCTGACGCGCTCCGATCTGCTTCATCTCGATGCGCACCTTGAAGGTCTCGGCGAGCACCTTGATGAGCTGACGGAAATCCACGCGCTCATCGGCAATGTAATAGAAGATGGCCTTGTTGCCGTCGCCCTGATACTCCACGTCGCCTATCTTCATGTTGAGCTGTAGGCTTTCGGCAATCTTGCGCGAACGTATCATTGTGGAGTTCTCGCGGGCCTTGGCTTCCTCAAATTTCTCCATGTCGGCGGGGCGTGCCTTGCGGAATATGCGCTTGAGGTCGGCCTCGTTCTTGATTCCGGCCTTGCGCATCTGCAGGCGCACGAGCGCCCCCACCATGGTGACGCGGCCTATATCATGGCCGGGGGTGGCTTCAACGGCCACCCAGTCGCCGATATTGAGCGCTATGCCGGTAGGATTCTTGTAAAATCCCTTGCGGGTGTTCTTGAACAATACCTCCACATACTCCGAGTCGGCATAGCCGCCGGGCACGTCGGCGAGGTAGTTGAAGCTGTGAAGCTGACCGCGCGGCGGGGTGACATGACGCCGGCAGCAGGGGCAACCGGTCGGTATATCAGCCTCGGCCGGGCGCGATGCCGCTGACTGTCCTTCGGCAGCAGCGGGCGCATCGGCAGCGTCAAGCGGTTTGTTGTTGGTCTTATCGTCTGACATAATTCCGATATAAGATATGAATAGACGACAGGATTATTTGGCAAACGATACGGCGCGGGTCTCACGTATCACAGTGATTTTCACCTGACCGGGATATGTCATTTCGTCCTGAATGCGTTTTGCGATTTCGGTTGAGAGCTGTTCGGTCTCGACGTCGTCAATCTTGTCGGCACCGACAATCACGCGAAGCTCGCGGCCTGCCTGGATAGCGTAGGTCTTGATTACGCCGGGATATGAGAGGGCGAGCTGCTCGAGGTCGTTGAGTCGCTTGATATAAGCCTCGACGATTTCGCGGCGTGCGCCGGGACGGGCTCCTGAGATGGCGTCGCACACCTGCACGATGGGAGCAAGCAGTGTGGTCTGCTCTATCTCGTCATGGTGGGCACCGATAGCGTTGCATATTTCGGGTTTCTCCTTGTACTTCTCGGCGAGTTTCATACCGAGCAGTGCGTGGGGCAGTTCGGGCTCTTCATCAGGCACTTTGCCTATATCGTGGAGAAGTCCGGCACGACGTGCTTTCTTGGGGTTGAGACCGAGTTCCGATGCCATGATAGCGCAGAGGTTGGCGGTTTCGCGAGCGTGCTGGAGCAGGTTCTGGCCGTAGCTTGAACGGTATTTCATCTTACCGATGAGGCGGATAAGGTCGGGGTGCAGACCGTGGATACCGAGGTCGATGACAGTGCGCTTACCGGTCTCGATGATTTCCTCTTCAATCTGCTTGCGCACCTTGTTGACCACTTCCTCGATGCGGGCGGGGTGGATACGTCCGTCGGCCACGAGCTGATGGAGGGCCAGACGGGCAACCTCGCGGCGCACGGGGTCGAAGCCTGAGAGCACGATTGCCTCGGGGGTGTCGTCGACGATGATTTCAATACCGGTAGCGGCTTCGAGGGCGCGGATATTGCGGCCTTCACGACCGATGATGCGGCCTTTGATTTCATCGGAGTCGATATGGAACACGGTGACGGAGTTTTCGATGGCAGTTTCGGTAGCTACGCGCTGAATGGTCTGTACCACAATGCGTTTAGCCTCCTTGTTGGCTGTCATCTTGGCCTCATCCATGATGTCGTTGATGTAGGCTGAAGCGGCTGTCTTGGCCTCGTCCTTGAGTGATTCGACGAGCTTCTCCTTTGCTTCCTCCGAGGAGAGTCCCGAGATATGTTCTAGGGTCTCCTGCGCTTTGTGGCGGAGTCGGTCGAGCTCTTCCTTTTTAGTCTCTACCACAGCGAGTTGCGACTCAAGGTTGACACGAGTAGTCTCGATTTCGTTCTTGGCGCGCTGGTTTTCGCTCTGCTGCTGATTGAGCTGGAGCTCACGCTGCTTGATTTTGGCCTCCATCGACTGGATTTTGGAGAAGCGCTGGTTGGCCTGCTTCTCGGCTTCGGCCTTGATTTTCAATTCCTCTTCGCGGGCTTCAAGCACTTTGTTTTTCTTGAGCACTTCGGCTTCGCGCTGAGCTTCTTCTATTATAGTCTTGGCGCGGTTGCGGGCCAATGACTTCTGCACTGCTACTGTGATAAGGTAGCCCAAACCGATACCTACCAATGCAGCGACAATGTAATAAACTACGTCCATTGCTTATTATATTAAAAATAAAAATCGCACTCTGCAGGAGCATTCCGCAAGCCGGTAGATGGGAAACGACCCGGCTTATCGAAAAGTCATGAGGTGCGGGAGATTAAAAAATTATGTAATATCATTCAATTACTGAGCATCACTCTGCGCGGTAGCGTCAGTCAGGTACGTCACAGTGTCGCGGTCAGTGGCGGTTATCGCCGTCGGTGGCCGGCCCTGAGGCGTTTGGTCCGAGCGCGTCAATGTCGAGCAGGAGTGCGTCGAGCTGACGTTCGAATTTATCAAGCACGGCCGCGGTTTCGTCGGCCTGCCTGTTGAGCACGGTGAACAGTTTGGCAAACTGGAAAGCTACCATGCCGAGCACTTCGGTCGAAGATTTGTCGGCAAAGCGCTGACGCCAGGCGCGCCACAGCTTGTTCACGTTATATTCTGCATTTCTTATCACCTCCTCCTCGCTGCGGTTGATTTGCAGCGCGAATGGTGGCAACTCGGCTATGCGTATTGTGATATTCAGTTTATCTTTCATTGCAACAATCAGGTAATCAAACCGATGTCATTCACAGCGATGCTCCGTAGGGCTTTGCCTCAACTCCGGGTCAATCACTCAACTGACTGATACATTTATCGATTTCCCACACTAACTCGGACAAGAATTTCCGACTCCGCTCAATGTCGCCGTCAACAGCCTCAATTGCCGAGGCCATGCGCAGGTAGTCGACCTGTCGGGTAAGCTCCTCGATGCGGCGGCGTGCCTCTGCAAGCTCGCCGTTGGCTTGCGCCAACCGTTCAAGAGCTTCGTTCCTCTGCGCCACCACGTACCGGTAACGCTGTGTAAGCATGCGCGTCTTGGCATTGATTTCGTTAAGGCGTTGCTCAAAGTTAACGGACATTCTTGTTCCAAATTTTTACAAAAGTAATTATTTATTGCGAGATTTCAGCTATATCGAATAATTATTTTTGTGAATTTTTTAATAAAAATATGTTAATATTTCGGTCTCAGAAGCGTGATATAAAATCGTCGACACCGCGATGCAGCCATGAGGGGTGGGTTGGTATGCCGGTCTTGTTGGTGAACAGGCGCACGGTCACGAACGATATTAATGCGGTCACCATCAGCGGGAAGAATACGTCGAAGTGGCCTGTCATCTCCACCGTCAGGAACATTGCCATGAGCGGTGCCTGGATGGTGCCGGCCATCACTCCGGCCATGCCGAAGAGGGCGAAGTCTGCAACGGGGAGCGATGTACCCAGTGCAAGGTTGCTCACCGACGCGAAGAGCATTCCGGCCATGCAGCCTGCGAATAATGTCGGCGCGAAGTCTCCGCCCACACCGCCGCCGGCGTTGGTCATACCGCACGCAAATGACTTGACGGCAAGGATTCCGGCAAGTATCACCACGGGAATCCACACACTGCCGCTGCCGCCAAAGAGCGAGCGACTGAGCAGCCCGGCGTCGTGGCCGTTGATAAGGCCGCCCACCACTCCGTAGCCTTCGCCGTAGAGCGCCGGAAACAGGAACAGACAGCCACCTATCATCAATCCCGACGCTACGTTCTTGACCCACGGATTGCCCACGCGCATTATCGCATGTTCGGCCTTGTCCATCAGGAAGTTGTAGTAAAGCGAGTAGAATCCGCAGCATAGACCGAGAAGCAGCGCGGCGGGTATCAGCGCAGCGTCAAAGCTGTGGACGATATGCATGGGCAGGTCGAGTGTCATGCCGGAGCACACGTAGGAGGTGAACCATGACGCCACGCAGCATGCCGCGAGCGCCATCACCGACATGGTGGTGAACTCTACCCCAAGCACTTCGATGGCAAACAGCGCTCCGCCTACCGGGGCTTTGAATATACCGGCAATACCTGCTCCCGCGCCGCAGCCTATAAGTATGCGCAGCGTGTTGGGCGACAATCCGAAGAGCTTGCCTACGTTGCTGCCTATGCCTGCACCGGCGTAGGCAATCGGACCCTCCGAACCGGCCGAACCGCCGAAGCCGAGGGTCAGTGCGCAGGACACAATAGGACCATAGACTATATGGCCGCGCATGCGGTAATCCTTGCGCAGCAACGCATCGTGGATGCGCTGGCAGCCAAATTCCATATCATCTTTTAATACATAGCGGCAATAGATACCGCACAGCACCACTCCCACCACCGGGAGCAGCAGCAACAGCCAGTTGGCATCGAGCGCGTCCATCAACCAAAACGTTCCGGCCGTAATCTTTCCTATAATAAAGCGCAGTGCTTCAGCGCCTACGCCGGTTATCAGACCTACGCCTACAGCGGTGACTATCAGAAATTTCTTCTCAGTCATCAGCCCCTGTCCGGCCACTGCCTGGGCGGCGGCTTTACTGTATATCTTTCCCTTAAAATCAGTCCACGATGCCATCTCTCATAAATAATTAAGAAATTAACGTTTAATAATGCTAACAACAAAGCGGCGTTAATGTTGGCTTTAAACCAAATATTGCCTGCGCGTGTTTTACAATCATATAACTAACAAAGAAAAATCACACAGTTATGAAAACACGTTCAATTATTCTTATGACAGCCGTAATGGCCCTCGCAGCCACAGGTTGCGTCAGCAAAAAGAAATACGCGGCCCTCGACGCCGACTACAAGTCCCTGCAGTCAGAGTATTCTACCGCGCAACTCGCGCTCACCGAGTGCCAGACCGGAGGGAAAAGCCTCCAGGCCATGCTCGCCGAAGCCAAGAAGGGCAACGCCGACCTGCAGAAGAACTATGCCGAACTGCAGCGCGCCCTCAATCAGAGTATCGCCAACAACTCGCAAGGCAACGTGAATATATCCAAACTCGTTGATGAGATTAACGCCTCCAACAAGTATATCAAGCAACTGATTGAAGCCAAGAGCAAAAGTGACTCCCTCAACATGGTGCTCACCAACAACCTCACCCGTTCGCTCTCATCGTCAGAGCTTCGCGACGTCGATGTCAAGGTGCTCAAGGGAGTGGTTTATATCTCCCTCGCCGACAACATGCTCTTCCGTTCGGGCAGCTACCAGATCAGCGACAAGGCTATGGATATACTGAGCAAAATTGCCAAAATCATCAAGGACTACAAGGACTACGACGTGCTCGTAGAAGGCAACACCGACAACGTGCCAATCTCCAAGACCAATATCCGCAACAATTGGGACCTCTCCGCTCTCCGTGCCTCATCGGTAGTGCAGGTACTTCAGGACAAATTTGACGTAGACCCCTCCCGTCTGACAGCCGGAGGTCGCGGCGAATACAACCCCGTAGCCACCAACTCCACCCCCGAAGGGCGCCAGCTCAACCGCCGCACCCAAATAATCATAACCCCCAACCTCGACCAATTCATGGACCTCATAGACAAAGCCCCCGACACCAACAAATAAAAAAACGGCAGGCCGCCAAAATACAAAAAAAGCCTACCTCCAGGCTCCCCTGCTTTCGGCCTCCCTTAACTTCGGGCTTTCGCTCCCCCTTACTTCGGGCTTTCGCCCTCAGCACGGCGCTGAGGGCGAAAGCCCGAAGGCCATAAACCGCCGGCCATAAATCCCCAGCCCTCCGGGAAGCCCCCCCCTACCGCGACCCGAGGAGCAACATCCGCTCCGCCGGATGCGAAGCAATCCAATGAGCAAGCCTATTAAGAGCAAGGAACTCCGCCCTCCCCTTCTTCTCGACATGCGCCGACAGCCGATGCTCGCCGATATGCAGGCAGCGCCCCTGACTGCAAAGGTCAAATTCAAGGCCCGCAGGCTTATACTTCGGCCCGATGCCATCCGCAACAATACGTATAATACTTGCGCCCTCATCAATGGCCCGCTTCATCAAAGCCTTCTCCGCCGCGCTGATAAAAGGAGACACCAGCACCCCCTGCGTACGGATAGCCTCCTCGATAAGACTTTCTACCGCCCGCTTCTGCTCCGGAGAATACCTACTGCTCACCACCGCCGGAGCAATAATCGGATGCTTGAGCAACTGAAAGTTACCGAAAACATCCATAACCCGGTCCAGAATCCTGACCTGCCGCGCCCTGTTAAACAACTCAGGGTGCAGCATGACAGTGAGCCGCCGCCGCGGATTATCGGAAATATAACGGTTAAACCGCTCAGTCATAACATCATCAAAGGAAATCTTGTCATTGAATTTCGGCATAAACAACGACTCTTCCTGCTGATACTCCTCCCTCCATATCTTGGTACAGCGCGACTTCAACAACCCCACATAATACCCGAAATCCTTTGGAAGCCAATCCTTAACTCGCCAGAGTATATGAACATGATCAGGCATAACGACATGATTCTCCACCTCAAAAGGCTCAATCAAATTAATATCACGGATAAGGCGGTCAATAATCACCCCCGAAGCCGACAGATGACAATACGGCTCATTCGCCACATTGCGCAACTCCCCGCAAACAGTAGAAAAAGGAGCAATCAAAGGATTCTTATTGATAGTAATTAGATACCGTCCCGGCGCCTTATAATTGTGCCAAACCGCCCGCCTGCAATTATGCGGACAAAGCGGCCTATAAAAAAGCCGCTGCTCAACATAAAGCTTATAAAGCCCCTCCTCTCTACAAAACGCCTCCTTACTATGGCTAAAATGCTCCTTACAATAAAATTGACTTTCCGACATGGCTCAGACTTAAAGGTAAACTCCAAAATTTTAAAGTAAGCTCCAAAATAAAAATTTCGGGCTCACATCCTCAGCACAGTACTGAGGGCGCAAGCCCGAAGATAAGTATCTCAATTACTCCCACTCGATTAAGCGTTTGACTTGTGAATGGTCTGATATGTTGGGAGTTATACTTTCTGTTTGTTTCATCGGGGTTGAAAATCGGGGTTGTTTTTGATTTTGCAGGCGTGCTGTAGGACAGAGAGTTAGATTGAAAATTCCACGCTGGCTGCTGGGATTTTTACTCTGTTCATGCCGTTTCAGTCGTCTTGCGACTGCAAAGGTACGCATTTTCGTTAATATAC
>JAAVEW010000033.1 GCA_014801075.1 Barnesiella sp.
AGAACGAAGATCCACTCTGATACAGGAATATATTGCACGACATTATTAATTTATAGCCTACTTTTTGCATATTAAAGCAATCCAGCTTCTATTTCAGCCTACTTTTTGCATATTAGGCCTAAAAAAACGTATATCAAAGCAATCCCGCCATATACACGGGCAAACAAATTATATCCTCTTCCTTTCTAATATCCTTAGTATAGAGCAAATATCGATGCGCTATTCTTGATGAATATTTATGTTGAAATTCATCAAGCGATTTATGAGATTTATATCCTGACGACTTTACCTCTATGGGACATATTTTATCCTTACGACTAATTAGAAAATCAATTTCGTAATTACGCTGATTTTGTTCGTCACCGGTTTTAAATGTCGTATAATACAGTGAATGGCCTGCTGTTTGCAGTAACTGGGCGACAACATTTTCATAAACATACCCTAAATCTGTCGGTAATTTATCCAACAGCAGTTTGCGGTATAATTCATTATCAGTAAAATCGCGGTCCATAAATGCAAGGGTTATAAAAAGCCCGGTATCGGCAAGAAACATTTTGAAGAAATCGTATCTTGCATGGAGCGCAAATGCAACATTGGGATCACTGGTATGAAATGCGAAATTGACCGTATGAGAGTCATTAATATCGGCAAATATCTCTCCTAACCTTGACAAACGGGCGTTTTCAATAGTCCCGCCAACACGATAACGCATTGTATTACGCGACAATTCCGCAGGGATAGATCTAAAAATTGTCGCTGCCCTGCCTTTATCATCAATCTTGCGGAAGTCCTCGATATAAAGATTGAGAATGTCACGTTTCACATCATCGATAGCCGAGAAATCAGACGTATCAAGATATTCCGATATAGCTTGCGGCATACCGCCGATAATCATATACAGCCTGAACAGTTTCATCATCTCTCTGTTCACTCCGTCGCCTAACGGTTTCAGTTTGTTAAAACTGTATCGGATAAGTTCGAAAGCTGATTCCTTGTCGATTGCCCATAAGAATTCTTCAAAATCAAGAGGATACATTGAGAGCCGGCGTTCCTCGCTAGGGATTAGGATATTATTGATATTCCGCTTTATAGATATTAATGAACCGGTCTCAATATAATCATAGCGACCATCTTTGACAAGATGCTTGATTGCTTGCCTTGCTTTAGGGCAGAACTGAATCTCATCAAATATTATCACGGACTTACCATCGGCAAGTTTCTTACCGGTGAGAGCCTGTAAACTCAAGAAAAAATATTGCAGGTCACTGATATCATCGAAAAGTTTTATTACTTCAGACCCGACATTCGAAAAATCAATGATAAGATAATCATCATATTCATTTTTTGCGAACTCCTCAGCAATAGTGGATTTGCCGATACGTCGAGCACCCTCTATCAGAAGGGCGGTTTTTCCTGCTGACCGTTGTTTCCAGTCAAGCATTTTAGAGTAAATTTTCCTTTTATATATATGGGTGCTCATAATTGTTTGATTTTTAGTGCAAATATAGCATTTATGGCAGAAAACGCAAAATGTTTTATCCCCATTTTGTACAGAAAATGCAAAATGTTTTACCCGTGTTTTGTACAGAAAACACGAAATGTTTGGAAATTGGGGTGGTTCTTCAGTGGAAATTTGTTACCGTTTTTTTTAAGTCAGACTGTTTTATTGTCCCGGTTGAGGGTGTGTGGGGGATGGCCGTCATTAGAGGATTACGTCGAGAATCATCATTAGGAGGAATCCTACGGCGAAGCCTATTGTGCCGGCGTTGGAGTGGGTGCCTTGCTGGGTTTCGGGGATTAGCTCCTCCACTACTACGTATATCATGGCTCCGGCGGCGAAGGCAAGGAGGTAGGGGAGTACGGGCAGCACGATTGATGCGAGGAGTATTGTCAATGCTGCTCCTATCGGTTCCACTACGCCGCTCAGTGTGCCCATCAGGAACGCCTTCTTGCGGGAATTGCCTGCGGCGTGGAGCGGCATTGATACGATTGCACCCTCGGGAAAGTTCTGAATGGCGATACCGATTGAGAGTGCTATCGCTCCGGCCATCGGGGTGAAGGAGTTGTGCTCCAACGCTCCCGCGAGGGCTACCCCTACGGCCATTCCTTCGGGGATATTGTGGAGGGTGACGGCGAATACCATCTTTGCGGTTTTTGACAGGTGGGATTTCGGGCCTTCGCTTTGGTTGCTGTCGATATGCTGGTGGGGGATGATTGTGTCAAGAAACAGCAGGAAAAGTATTCCGGCCATGAATCCGACCGCAGCGGGCACTACGCTCATTATACCCTCCTTTCCGGTGCTTTCAATCGACGGTATCAGCAGCGACCACACCGAGGCTGCCACCATGACGCCGGCGGCAAATCCTGTCAGCGATTTTTGCATAAGCGGTGAAAAGTCCTTTTTCATCAGAAACACGCATGCGGCGCCAAGTGTAGTCCCCGCGAATGGTAGTAATATGCCTAATATCAGTTCGTTCATATTCCGTAAGTAATGGCTCAAGCTGAAAGTCCGGTGCATTTGTTAAAATGGACTAAGTAATCAGCTCTTGAGTTTGTAGATATTCTATTAATCAGTGCAAATATACTGAAATTAATAGTAAACACTCTAAAAAGATTAAATTTGGTTTAAATCCAAACACTCTCTTAGTTTACCAACATAATTACTCGCGGGATGGTTGCGGCGAATCGGGACAAAAAAATAACGTGGCCTGATAGGGTCACGTTATTTTTTTTGTTTGGATTGGTGTCAGTTCAGCACTATGCCGGGGGTGGCGGGAAGGGGCACCGGGGCGTAGGCGCGGGCAAACTGACGGAGGAATTCGAGGGTGCGACGGGCGGGCTTGTCGGCCTTGAGCTCCTGTGTTGTAACGGATGTTTGTTTGATAGAGGTAGAAATATTCTTCATTGGCATAATGTGTTTAAGTGTGGAAGATGACGTTGGTGATGTTTTGTTGTTATAACGCGGTGGCTCTGCGTTTTATTGTATTGAAGTTAAATATTTTTTCACTTTTTGCCAATTGGACCAATTTGGACTGCGATATGGGATAAAGTGGCGTCAATTCAGCCCTTTGGCCGAGCCGACAACGAAAGAGATGCCAATTAATTGCCCCAAAATATATGTAACTATATTAAGAATAGTTAATTGGTTGCGATTTCTCTTGGAAGTGTGAAAATAATTTCGTAATTTTGTTATTACCGAAATAAAAAACGACTAATTATTATTGATTATTTTTTCAAGTTTCACTTATTAATATTAACTAAACCTTTACTGCCTATTGTCCATCATTACTCTAATCAAAAAATCGTAATATAGTAATGCAGAATCTTAATCGGCTCTCCGACGAGCAGTTGGTAGCAGCCTACGCCGATGGTAACAACGAGGCTTTCGACACTTTATTGACGCGCCACCAGAGCCGTGTCTTTTCCTATATTCTCAATATCGTCAAGAACCGTGAGCTTGCCGACGATATATTCCAGGAAACATTTGTCAAGGCCATCACTACAATCAAGCAGGGTCGTTACACCGAGAGCGGCAAATTCTCGGCCTGGATTACCCGTATAGCACACAATCATATCATCGACCATTACCGTCAGGAGAAAGCCAACGGTATTGTTTCGGCCGATGAGACCGATTTCTCTCTTCTCAATCGTAAGGACCTCGCTGAGGATACGATCGAGGATTACATGATAGACAAACAGATTTCAGCCGACGTGATAAATATCATGAACCAGTTGCCGCAGTTGCAGCGCGAAGTCATCGACATGCGTTTCTTCCGCGACATGAGCTTTAAGGATATCGCCGAGGCTACGAATGTCAGCATCAACACCGCGCTCGGCCGCATGCGTTATGCGTTGCTCAACATGCGCCGCATAGCCAAGGAGAAAAACATCTCCCTGTCGCGCTGAGTCCGATTCCTCTGATACAATATAGCTCCGGCGGCCGGTTTCCAAAATGACGGAAACCGGCCGTCGGCTTTTTTTGTCAAGCCCGAAAATATCTCTCAAAAATAAAAATGACCAAAGAAGTAAAAGCTAATTTTCGACATCTACTTATTGACAAAATCAGTACCTTTGTTGTTGAAAATAAAAACTGATATTGTAATGAAAAGCGACAAGATAGAGATACGCGGGGCGAAAGTACACAATCTAAAGAATGTCGACGTGGATATTCCTCTCGGCAAGATAGTCGGAATAGCGGGAGTTTCCGGTTCGGGAAAGTCCTCGCTGGCTCTCGGCGTGCTTTACGCCGAAGGTTCGCGGCGCTATCTTGAAGCGCTTTCTACCTATACGCGCCGACGCATTGCGCAGACCGCGCGGGCCGACGTTGAGGATATACGCTACGTGCCGGCTGCCGTGGCGTTGCATCAGCGTCCCGGAGTGCCCGGCGTGAGAAGCACATTCGGCACAGGCACGGAACTGCTGAACAGTCTGCGACTTATGTTCTCGCGACTGGCTTCGCATCGTTGCCCTGCCTGCGGACACTACCACCGGCCCACACTCGATGTCGCAGCCGAAAAAGAACTTGTATGCTCCAACTGCGGCACTCATTTCTTCGGACCCGGAGCCGAGCAACTCGCGTTCAACAGTACGGGGGCCTGCGAGAAGTGCGGAGGAACGGGAGTGGTGATGACTGTTGACCGTTCGACCCTCGTGCCCGATGAATCGCTTACCATCGACGAGGGCGCAGTAGCTCCGTGGAACAGTCTGATGTGGTCGCTGATGACCGACGTGTGCCGTGCTATGGGCGTGCGAACCGATGTGCCGTTCAATCAGCTCACCGAACGGGAGCGAGATATTGTATTCAACGGACCGGCTGAGAAAAAGACTATACTTTATCGTGCGAAAAAGAGCCAGACGGCGGCCGAACTCGATTTTACATATTACAACGCTGTCTACACCGTGGAAAATGCGCTCGCCAAAGTGACTGATGAGAAGGGTATGAAGCGCGTGGAGAAATTTCTGAAGAGCGATGTGTGCCCCTGTTGTCACGGCACACGACTCTCGGAGGCGGCGCGCGCGCCCCGCATAGCAGGCATAGGACTTGACGAGGCGACGGCCAAAACGCTTTCCGACGCCATTGACTGGGTAAAGGCTGTGCCCGCGACACTCCCGAAGGAAATGCAGAAGATGGCGGCCAACATTGCCGAGTCGTTCCTGCTGACGGCACGACGCCTCGTTGACCTCGGACTCGGTTATCTCAGTCTCGACCGTGCATCGTCGACCCTCTCGACCGGTGAACGCCAGCGCATGCAGCTTGCGCGAGTGGTGCGCAACCGCACTACCGGTATTCTCTACGTGCTCGACGAACCCTCAATCGGTCTGCACCCCGCCAATATCAACGGACTCAAAGGCGTGATGCACGACCTGATTGCCGATGGTAATTCCATCGTGCTTGTCGACCACGACACTCAAATACTCCGTGATGCCGACCGGCTCGTTGAGCTCGGCCCGGGTGCGGGTGCCAATGGCGGCAGGATTATTGCCGAGGGTACGATAAAGGAGATTGAGGCGAACCCGGAGTCAAAGATAGGCCCCTTTCTTGCCGGTGACAGCGAGTGCCGCGAGCGTCCCGTTATCCCTGCCGATGAAATTTTTGCCGAGGGGAGCATTGAGATGTCGACCACGGCCATCCACACTGTCAAACCTCTGCGGGTTGCGATACCGAAAGGACGGCTCACGGTCGTGACCGGTGTCTCCGGTTCGGGCAAGACCACAATGGTGCTTGAAAGCCTCGTGCCCGCGCTGCAGGCTGCTATCGACGACCGTGCGTTGCCCGACCATGTCGTTTCAGTGACAGCTCCCGGTGTGAAGCATGTAAAACTTATCGACTCAACTCCGATTGGTGCCAACGTGCGCTCTACCGTGGCGACCTATGCCAACATTCATGACGAACTGCGCAAGATATTCGGCCGCTCTAAGGATGCCAAGACGTTGAATCTCAAAGCGGGAGATTTTTCATATAATACAGGTAGCCTGCGCTGTCCCGTGTGTGACGGAACGGGTACGGTGAGTCTTGACGTGCAGTTCCTCCCCGATGTCGATATTCCCTGCCCCGAGTGTAAAGGTTCGCGATACGGCAAGCAGGCGTGGAGCATAAAGATACCGGGTGATTCGGGGCGGCCTGTATCGCTGCCGGAGCTGATGGACGATGATGTTGACGTGGCGGTAGGGGAGTGTGCCGCCCATAAGAGCGTGGCCTCGCGGCTTATGACTCTCGATAATCTCGGGCTCGGTTATCTTACGCTCGGCGAGGCCACTCCGAGTCTGTCGGGCGGTGAGGCCCAGCGCCTTAAACTTGCTACGGAGATGGGGCGTGAGCAGAATGATACTCTGTTCATATTCGACGAACCCACCATCGGCCTCCATCCTCTCGATGTCCTCAGACTCATTGATGTGTTTCAACGGCTTATAGAACTCGGGGCTACAGTGGTGGTGATAGAGCATGACCTCGACGTGATACGCAATGCCGATTATATCATAGACATGGGCCCCGGCGGCGGTGAGTCAGGAGGAATGGTTGTTGCGGCCGGAACTCCGGCCGAAGTGGCTGCGAATGCCGACAGCATAACAGGTCGGTTCATCCGCTGAATTACAGTTTGTTAACCGATGCCGGCAAATCCCATAAACGCCATGGCGAGGATGCCGGCGGTGATGAGGGCCACGGGGACACCGCGCATGGGGCGGGGCACGTCGGCAAGCTCAAGCTGCTCCCTGATACCGGCGAATATCGCGAGTGCCATCATGAAACCTACGGCGGTGGCAAATGCGTAGACAACGCTCTCGCCGAGCGACATTCCTTTCTGTGTCACCATGATAGCTACGCCGAGCACGGCGCAGTTGGTGGTGATGAGCGGCAGGAATACGCCAAGAGCTACGTAGAGTCCCGGCGACACTTTCTTCATGATGATTTCAAGCATCTGCACCAGTGCGGCGATGACGAGGATAAACAGTATTGTCTGCATATACTCCATCTCAAGCGGCACGAGCACAAGGTTTTGCAGCAGCGAGGTGACGAGGGTTGATATAACCGTCACCACCATCACGGCGATGCCCATGCCCACGGCGTTGGTCAGTTTGCTTGATACGCCCAGAAACGGGCAAATGCCTAAGAATTGCGAGAATACGATATTGTTAACGAATATCGCGGTTATGATTATTGCTAAGTATTCGAGCATAAGTGACTCAGAATTATTTGTTTATACTGAAATATTGATGCCGTTGGGAGCGTCAGTCGCTATCGGCGCAGGTAGCGGTAGATGGCAATCAGGAAGCCGAGCATGATGAATGCACCCGGCGCGAGAATGAAGAGCAGCGCGCCCCAACTCTCGGGGAAGATGCTGAGTGACGCGATACTGCCGCTACCAAGGAACTCGCGGCACGCACCGAGCAGGGTCAACGCAACGGTGAATCCGAGGCCGGCGCCGATACCGTCGGCTATCGAGGAGATTACATTGTTGCGCGAGGCGAACGCTTCGGCACGGCCGAGCAGTATGCAGTTGACCACGATAAGCGGAATGAAGATGCCGAGGCTTTCGTTGAGTGCCGGAGTGTAGGCCTGCATCAGCATCTGGAGCAGGGTGACGAACGTGGCGATTACCACGATGTAGACCGGGATGCGGATTTTGTCGGGCACGAGGTTCTTGATGGCCGAAATGGCGCCGTTGGAGCAGATGAGTACGCCCGTTGTGGCGAGTCCCATCGACATGCCGTTGATGGCGCTTGACGTGGTGCCGAGGGTGGGGCACATGCCGAGCAACAGTACGAAGGTCGGATTCTCGAGCACGGCGCTGCGGTATATTGTTTTGAAGAAATTCATCTTTGCGGGGTTATTTCGTGAATTGACTGTAATAGGTGTCAGCTGCTTCGGCGGCACTGTTGACCGCTTCGAGGAATGCGCGGGAGGAGATTGTGGCGGCTGTGATGCCGTCGACATTTCCGCCATCCTTGCTCACGCGCAGGGGCGCTGCCTTGGGGTTGCGGCCTACGACGGAGCGCGGTCCCTCGCCGCGGAACCATTCTCCCATCTTGGCGCCGAGTCCCGGAGTCTCGGCGTGCGAGGTGACGTCGTAGCCGAGGATGTTGCCTTCGCGGTCAAAGCCGACGACGATGGTGATGCGTCCGGAGAAGCCTTTGTCTGAACTGCTCTCTACGGCGCAGCCTGTCAGGGCGTCACCCTTGCGTGCGGGATAGACGGTGTATTGGCGATTGCCTACGCTGACGGTGGTGCATTCGGCCACCGGGTCGTTGTCAAAACCGCTCACCACGGTGCTGACGGCAGCTACGAGTTTGTCGTTGGCCGCTTTGTCGCGGGCTTCGGCTGTGGAACGGTAGACGAAGCCAAGCAGGAATCCGGCAGCCATTGTGGTCACTGTCAGCACTATGACCATGTTGGGCAACGTTGATTTAAGCTTTTTCATTTCTTCCTCCTTTCGCCAAACAGGTGGGGGCGCATGAGCTTATTGATAAGCGGAGTGCAGCCGTTCATTATGAGTATCGCGAACGATATGCCTTCGGGATAAGAACCGTAATGTCTTATCACAAAGGTGATAAGGCCGATGAGAATGCCGTAGACGAGCATGCCTTTGGAGGTCATGGGGGAGGTGACGTAGTCGGTTGCCATGAATATGGCGCCGAGCAGGAGTCCGCCCGAAAGGAGTTCTATGGCTATGTCATTGCCGGTCAGCAGAGCGGCGACGGCTGCGGTAGCAAGTATCGAAACGGGGATTATGAGACGTATTATCTTCTTGATTACAAGGTAGATGCCGCCGAGGATGAGCGCTATAGCACCGACTTCACCGAGCGAACCGCCCATGTTTCCGATAGCCATCTGCGCAAGGTCGATGCTCGAAGCATCGAGTCCGCTCTCACGCATGGCACTCAGCACGGTAGCTCCCGTCAGGCCGTCGGGCGAGAGGGGCAGCGGCCAGGTGGTCATCTCCACCGGGAACGATATGAGCAGAAACACGCGTCCTACCAGCGCCGGGTTGAAGATGTTCTGCCCCGTACCGCCGAATGCCATCTTGCCCACGCCGATTGCAAAGACGCCTCCGACAAATGCCATCGGGAGGGGCAGCGAGGAGGGGAGTGTCATGGCCAGAAGGAGGCCGGTGAGCAGTGCGGTGCAGTCCCTGAGCGAACCGCGGCGGCCGAGCATGTAGCGGCCGCATATATATTCAGTTGCCATGCAGGCTATTATCGACACGGCGGCGACGGCCAGCGAGCGCCATCCGAAGAACCATACACCGCAGGCAAAGGCCGGGAGCAGAGCAATGATGACGTTGAGCATCACCGTCCGCGTGCTGCGGCGGGTTACTATGTGCGGTGAGCCGGTCACTATTATTCCGTTACTTTCCATCAGTTTGTTTTTCCGTTTATATTATATAATAATGTGTAGTGATTGGCATGAGTGAATCATGGATTACTTGCGGCGTGCGAGAGCTTTGCCTGTTCTTATCCAGTCGACGAGTCGGCGACGGGCTATGCAGCTGTAGCTGCAGCAGCCGCATTCCATGCAGTCGAGCACGTGGCGTTGCTCCAGTTCCTCCTTGCGACCGAGTTCCGACAGTCGTGCGAGCAGGTATGGTTCGAGTCCTATGGGGCACACTTCGACGCAGCGGCCGCAGCGCACGCAGGGGGTGGAATCGGCCACCGGCGCCTCCTCGGGGGTGAGCAGCAGCAATCCGCTCATACCTTTTGTGGTGGCACCCTGGATACCGGCGATGGCACGACCCATCATCGGTCCGCCGTTAATGATTTTCTGCTTTCCTTCGAGCGACGATTCGGGCAGGAGGCTTTTTAGCGGAGTGCCGATGGGCACGATTACGTTGCCGTGAAGTCGTTCGCCGGGGTTATATATAGTCATTACCCTTTCAACCAGCGGTTTACCCCACACTACGGCGTGGTAGACGGCAAGGGCAGTGGCTACGTTCTGTATGATGACGCCCTGCGATATGGGGAGTGCTCCCGATGCTATCTCTCTGCCGGTCAATGCTTTGGTGAGCATTTTCTCAGCGCCCTGAGGGTAGCGTGTGCGCAGGGGTATGATGCGGATTTTCTTGCGCGGGCGGCAAGCTTGCTCTAATGCTTTGATAGCCTGCGGTTTATTCTCCTCAATGCCCACAAGACAGTGCACATTGCTACCCAAAGCCTTGAGCAGCAGCTCAATACCTGTGGCAATCTCCTCGGCCATTGCGCGCATAATCGCATCGTCACACGTGAGGTAAGGCTCGCACTCGGCGGCATTGATGAGCAGAAACTCGCATTGCGGGCTGCCCGGCGGGGGTGTAAGTTTTGTGGCGGTGGGGAAGGTGGCGCCTCCGAGGCCTACGATGCCTGCGCGACGTACTATGTCGATTATTTCGTCGGGGGTGAGAGAGTCGAGGGCGTGGCCGGAGCGCACGGGCGATTCGTCGCACATGGCCTGCAGGTCGGCGGCGTGGTCGATGTCGTCGGCTTCGATTACGATGCCGTCGGCGCCGTGGCCGTCGGCTGTCTCGATTCGGCCCACGCTTTTTACAGTTCCCGAAATCGGGGTGTGGAGGTTGGCTGATACCGGTCCGGTGGCTTCACCGACGAGGTAGAAGCGGCACACGTGGTCGCCGGCCTTGACGATGGCGCGTGCGGGTCGGCCGAGCGACTGGCTCAGGCTCAGTTCCACGCGGCGGGGCAGAGGGAGTGCCGTTATCGGCATCCCGGCGGTGTGCTTGTTTTCGGGCGGGTGGATTCCTTTACGGCCGAATGTATGGTGGTAAGTTGTCATAAGTCGGTATTTGATAAGTGAATGGCATGGGTGGGGCATACGGCGGCGCACTCTCCGCAGCCGGTGCAGAGGGCAGGGTCGATAGAAGCAACGTTGTCGGTGACTTTTATTGCGCCGAAGCGACATGTGCGGGTGCATTTGCCGCAACCGATGCAGGCGGCTGTACACATTTTGCGTGCGGCAGCGCCCTTGTCGCGGTTGCTGCATTTCACTACCACAACGGGAGTGGCGGCGTCAACTTCGCGTATCAGTATGAGATTCTGGGGACAGGCTGTGGCGCAAGCTCCGCAGCCTACGCAGTTGTCGGCATTGATTACCGGCATTCCGTTTTCGGTGTCCCAGGCCATGGCGTTGAAGTTGCAGGCCTTGACGCAGTCACCCTTGCCGAGGCAACCCCATGTGCAGTAACCTTCGGGCATGGCAAGCGATTTTGCCGCCACGCATGAGGGGATGGAGTCGAGATTGCGGGTGACGAGGCGGTTGGCGCATGTTCCGTTGCAGCGCACGTAAGCCTTCTTCGGTTTCTGCGCTGCGGAGTCGATGCCGAGCACGCCGGCTATGCGCGCCATTCCCTCGGGGCCGGCACCGGGGCAGGTCAGTCCGGCGATGCTCCCAGTGCGGCAACATTCCACGGCGAAGTCATGACACCCTTTGCGTCCGCAGGCGCCGCAATTGGCCCCGGGAAGTATCTCCTCGATTTGGCCGATGCGGGCATCCTCTTTGACGTTGAATTTCTTGGCTACGATATACAGTATCAGCCCGGCGGCAAATCCTGCCGCGCCGAGCACCGTCATAGCCAGATACTGTTGTTCCATTTATATATTTTAAATTACTGTGTTTTTTTACTTGGATAGAGGGGGGAGGGGAGAGGTCAGTCGGTTTTCAGTGATTCCACCACCCACTCCACGTTCCTGTCGATGCGTTTGCGGAATATCCATAGCATCAGGTAGTACACTATGACGAAACCGAGAGCGATAGTGCCGGTCAGTCCGTCCTTCAGTTCGAGCAGGCTGCCGAAAATCAGTCCCACCAGTATCGCCGCCATAGGCAGTCCGGCCATCAGCACCCATCCTTTAAGCCAATTTTTGACGCGGCCTGTCACTATCACCTTGTCGCCGGCCTTGATTTTGAGGCCGTGAGCAATGGAGGTGTGCAGCGTGGGGGTGTAGGAGGGCTGTGAACATAGTGAGGATATGCGGCAACCGTCGCAGCCATCGCTGGCGCAAGTGATTTTTACCCATGCATCGTTTTCCTCGGTCCTAACAACCACCCCACTTTTTACAGTTTCGCTGATTATCATTTTATATATAATGTGAATGAGGTACAAAAATACGAAAAATTACCGACAATACGCAGCCGCTGTTTTGCCATTTTATATAAAAATTGTGGGGCGCACCGATTTTTTATCTAAATTTGTCGGTGAGGATGCACGGAATTAAATGAACGCGTCTATATACTTTCTTGCACCAATGGTTCTGTATAATACCTAATTTTTTTAGAAAAAATATACAAAATGCTGAGCCGAAATCGGAATTTTCGGTTCAGCATTTTGTGTATATCCTCGCGAGTGTAGTTAGCTTCTAATTGTTTTATTGAAATATGAATTCATGCTAAAGTCATTGTATAAGAATTCCCACATACCGGGGTTGAGGTAGTTAAGTACTCGCATTGCGAATACCCCGCCACGGTCAGCATCTTCAAGTTTAAGGTCAGGGAAATATTTCCCATACCACTTACCATATTTATAGGCTCTGTAGTTTACGAATGTTTCCGGATCAACCAGCAGCCCAGTAATATCACGCGCAGGCTTGCGGAAGTTGCATAACAAGTATAACTCAGGCCTTTTTCCTTTCTTTGGAAAATGGAGTATAACCACGCCTGTGTCTGTGCCAACAAGTGGAATTATATCGGATGCGGGTTTATTACATGCTTTACTCAATTCTTCTGGAGTAAAGTCAGTGGGTTTATATGTGGCTTTAAGCATTTCATTGAGGTTTTGTTCAATTGCGGATTCGTTAGTTTGCGTAGCCTCGTCTTTTGATTTCAAAGCATCCTCAATTTGCATTTCTAACTTATACTCTAAGCAGTTTGCGTTTAGTGCCTCTTGGAGTGTAATAAATTCCATATTAGCTATTAATTGAATATATTTCTATTTATTGAAATAATTATACTAAACAAATATTTTTACGTTAAACACATTTTTCTTTCCTCAAAATTTAACAAACGCGTGTTTGGGCGGTACAATTACTCTGTAATAAAATTTAAGAACAAAGTAAATGACCCCATTCCGCTCAATAATAGAAATGATAGATACACTCCACACTGAAGACGAGTGCAGGGAGTATCTTGAAACTCTGCTTTGGGGAGATGCTCCCGTGTGTCCTCATTGCGGTACGGTGGATAAGGAGCATTGGAAACTGACCTCATTCGGTCGGTTCAAAGGGCAATACAAATGCCGTCATTGCAGATGTAAGTTTAATGTTCGTATAGGCACTATGTTTGAAGGCACACACATTCCGCTCAAAAAGTGGTTCTATGCTATATACCTATTTATATCCCACAAGAAAGGTATAAGTTCGGCTCAACTTGCTCGCGACATAAATGTTACACAAAAGACAGCATGGTTTATGCTCGGTCGTATCCGCGAAAATCTACGTGATGATGACGCAAAATTTGATGATGATACGCAAGTAGACGAAACATATGTAGGTGGGAAAACAAAACACAATCGTGGTGGACGAGGTCGCTCCCTTAAGCAGAAGACACCAGTTTTCGGTATGGTATCAAAGGGTAAGGTATATGCAAAAGTCGTACCCAATGCCAAAAAGAAGACACTACAGGAAATAATCGATGACCTTGTAAAGATAGGAGCGCGAATTATATCTGACTGTTGGAAAGGGTATAATGATGTACAGAAAAACTATCTGCACGAAACTGTTGCTCATCATTTAGGTCAGTACGTGAATGAGCGTGGCTTCCACACCAACACAATAGAGTGATTTTGGAGCATACTCAAAAGAGGTATTGTCGGAATCTACCACCTCGTGACTGCAAAACATCTACCCAAGTATTGTAAAGAATTTGTCTATCGCTACAATACAAGAGGACTCACCGACGGCGAGCGCTTTATTGATTGCTTACGTACCCCAAGCCAAAGACTGAGATACTACGAAATCTGCATGCAACCTGCATTTGTGGAGCAACTTATGACTAGCCAAATGGATAGAGAATATCAAAGAGAGTGCGAAAGCATGGGACTAAGATATGTATAATTTATTACAACCCATTAAAAACGCTGCCGCCCACTTCTGTACAAGTGGGCGGTGGCGAGGTTCAAATATACCTTAATAAGTATTCAAACGCAACTCTTATTAGTTCGAGAAATAAGAGCTTTTCAAATTCATCATCAGACATAATGAATGCTTTTTAAGTTAATATTCAAAATGCTGCGGATTCACACTCAGTCCGCAGCTTTTGTCATACTACAGCATTCGATGTCCCATGTTAAGCACTTTTCCATATGTAAATGTTAAAATATCTTTAGTTTGCAACAAAGCATAATTTGACATGTATAATGTCAAATACCCACTCGGAACAATTCGGGTGGGTATTTTTATGATGAGGCAACCACCAAATTTTTAGGCAGTTCTGCGATATGAATTTGCGTATGTCAGAAATTTTTGCTTAATTTGCGGATTGTAAAACTAAAAATACGCCGAAGCAAGAAACAGAAAGACTGAAGCAAGACATATTTCAAACATGACTTTTTAGACAAGTTATTTGGCTTTCGTAAATCTGGTAAATTTCAAAGCCCCAAATAATAAGTCGAAATGTTGGTTTGTACCCGACAAGGGCGCAGACTGCTTTTTACTTATTTGGGCAAACGGTTTACCAGAACCTACGAAAGCAAATGAGGAGAAAGTTTTGGCTGTCGCTCTTTTTTCGTGTATAGGTACAAACCAACGAGATATGGACTACAAATTAGATTGCATTACCCGAATGCTAACCAAGATCTCACACAAGAGATTGGAAAGCTATGTAATACACCGCATTTGGAATGCCCTTGATAACACAGACATCCACTTCGTTTTCCAGCAGTATGTTGTGCGAAAAGAGGGGAAATATGCTCTTGCAGATTTATATCTTCCACAAATTAATCTCGTTGTTGAAATAAACGAGCCTGCCCACTACAAAAACCAAGAATCCGACAATATCCGCAACACTGAAATATCGCAATATGCAGAAGTCAAGGCTATTGATTGCTACAATGTAGTAAACGGCAACGCAGTCGCTTGCACCCTTGATGAACTTAATCAGCGCACAGATAAGGTTATAGATTTCATAAGAAAGAAGATAACAGAAAAACCTCTAATTCCATGGAAAGGCACTGACACGCCCGAGGAAGTGCGAAAAAGAGGTATCATACAGGTAGATGACAATGTTTCGCTCAATACCATAGATGATATAGCAGCGATATTTGGCACAAAACCGAAGCATAAAGGATTTTTGAGAGTATCGGCGGTTTGGGTGCCGAACAAGGAAAATAAGGACCTCGTTTGGTGGCCTAACGAAAATCACTCTAAATGGTGCAATAAGTTATCCGATGACAAACTGACTATAAAAGAATATCCAAAAGAGGAGTCGGAACGTCACGGACACCTTATGTCGCATATTGACAAAGGTGTTAAGCGAATAACATTCTTGAAATACACTGATTGGCTCGGTATGAACACCTACCGCTTTGTCGGTGTCTTTGAACTGAATAAGGAGAAATCAATCAAAGAAAACATGTGTGTTTGGGAACGAATCTCTGACACCTATAACCTTGATACCTTACCATGAGCAAAGAATATTATAAGAAGCGTATCATAGACCTTCGGGCTTCTCTTGCAAAGGAGATGGAGGCCAAGAAAAAAGATAATGCACATTATGCATATCTAATAAAGAAATGTTCTACTCCCTCGGCCAAAGCCGGTTACCGTAAGTCAAAGATAGACAGAGCCGCTTCTCACGACCGACGGATAGAGAGTCTCAAGCGAGATATAGAGAACGCAAAGGCTGCTTTGAAAAGAATTAAATAACCTAATAAAACCTAATAAATCTATGGGTATACTAAACAATCTTATCAATAATATAAAAGACAATTTTACAATGGCAGAATTCAACATCAATGGCCGTATGACGGTCAGCAGTCTGCGAAAACAATTCAAAGACGCATTCGGCGCAACTCTACGCGTGTACAAAGGCGCGAAATTCGCCCCCGAAACTGCCACCCTTGCATCCATCCGTAGCGGTGAGAATGTAAAGGGAGGCGAACTTACCTGCAAGGGGAACCTGCAGGTCGGCAACTTTGAAGCAAAGATGAAAGACATCTTTGGTATCACAGTAAAAGTGGCTAACTCTGATAACACAAAGTTGATGCCGGGCAACATGACTATTGCAGCCGCAGGTCGTGAAGCGGTGGAAACGGACAATCTGACCGATGAGCAGTTGCAGCTCTATTTCTGGAATGCGCTGCAAGACCAACTCATCGCCAAAGGGTACGACATAGAGAAGAAAGACTTCACAGCCGATGTGGCAGACTACGCCAAAAGCACCCGTTACAAACGCTATGGTGTTACTTTTGACATCTATAAAACAAAAGACCGAAAAAACAAGGCTGTGACATTCTCTATCATCATGAAAGAGAGATATTTCTTTGGAGTGCGCTACAAAGGAGAGGTTGCAACCGGACCTGCATTAGTCGCAGCTTTAACTGGCGTTGACCCGTTAATAAATGTTGACGTTGACCATTCCGCATGGGCCGCGTGTGCAACAGTCTCACCTCGCAACGAACTCAACTTCAAAACAATGACATCGGAGGGATTTGGCAAACTTAAAAATCCCACTGCGAGAGCCGCTTTCATGGGCGGTATCGCCAACGAAATAGACACCTTAATCAAGAAGATGGTTAAGTCATTCAAAGACAAAGGACTCTAATGAAATAATGTGGAAGTATCTTCTGCTAATTTTGCTTTACATGTGGCGCAACTTCTTCAAGATGTTGTTTTGGGGACTTGCGTTCCTCATGTTCTATGGGCTTAACAAACTAATCGGAAACATATGAAAATCCCCGGACTTAGTTTTTCACTCAAAAGAGCAGTCGGCATTACCGCAGCCAAGCAGAAAGTAGCCCGAAAGACTGGCATACCCACTACCAAACAAGGTTTGGAACGAAAGGTAGGCAGAATGGTTCTCGGTGTTTTGTTTGGCAAAAATAAGTAATGAAGTAAGTGCACGAAAGTACGTAATGACAAAACCGCCGTCCACGAACGATACGTTGACGGCGGTTACTTATGAATTTGAGATAATTTGGAGAAATCACTAAAAGTGATTATCTTTGTGTTGCAAACAAACTGCATGCGAGTATCATGCGGTAATAAATTCTCCATTTAGTGGTACTTTCCCAAGCGCCACGTCTTAACACAAGATTCATAAGAGTATGGATTTGCAAAAATTCCTTTTAGCAACTTTTGGCGGATGTAAAACGTCATTTGAATTTTCATATAAAGAGCTGAAACGAAATTGCGAAAACAGAGGATATAACATATCCACTTTCTACAATGACGTGAAAAGAGTTTTGACACTGATGTTTATTAACGAACAAGTCAAAAAATTCTATGTGTGGCCATCCGATAATAAAATAGTTGCTTATAAATGAATTAGTTGCTTGGGCAGTTATATGCCTGAGCATTTTTTATATAAAAATTATACTAAATGCATATAGCCCAAATTATCCATTATACGGAACATTTGGTACAAGAAAGTATATAGACGCGTAAATGAATAATTATGGCACGACATAACGAATTGGGCAAATGGGGCGAGAATATTGCCATGGAATTACTGGTCACTCAAGGCTACGCAATAAGGGAGACCAACTGGCACATGGGCAACAAGGAGGTTGACATCATTGCCCAAAAAGATAATTTTATAGTATTTGTCGAGGTAAAAACCCGCGGCACTGACTTTGTTGACCCCGTCTCGGCTGTCAATCGCAGGCGCATGATGCGCATGGTTTCGGTGGCCGATTGCTATATGCGGGCGCAAGATTTACCCCATGATGTGAGGTTCGACATCATCTCTATAATAGGAAATCCCGATTCCGGCACGCCGCCGCAGGTGGAGCATATAGTCGATGCCTTCCTCCCTCCGCTGCGGTCAGTGCGCTAAAAAGTGACAAAAGGCGAAAAATTTTTTATGGGCTCAACATGATGTCACACAGCGCATTGCGTCTAAAACGTGGCGAAAGTAACAAAAAAATCATGAAAAAAAGTTTATGAAAAATTTGGTGGGAAAGAAAAAA
>JAAVEW010000034.1 GCA_014801075.1 Barnesiella sp.
ATCGGAACCACAATGAGAGCAAATTTTTATTCATTTTGCTTTAAATGGCTCAAAGTTAATAATAATCAGTTTATTACAGAACTTTCAGCCTACTTTTTGCATATTAGGCCTGAAAGTTTTGGTTTAACTCTCGGTTTAACTTTCATAGTAAAACCACAGGTTTTTACAAAGAAAAAGCAGTCAGACTTTCATCTAACTGCTTGATTTCCAGTGATCCGCCTGGGGCTCGAACCCAGGACCCCAACATTAAAAGTGTTGTGCTCTACCAGCTGAGCTAGCGAATCTCCCTTGTTTATTTCAGCTCTGAGCGGTTGCCTTTTTGCGGTCAGTCTTTTAGGTTTGACCTTAGGTTTTTCCCCTCAAAAGCGATGCAAAGTTACGGGTTTATTTTGAGTTGTGCAAATTTTTTTTGGATTATTTTTTAAGTTTTTTTGTTTTTGTTTAGTGTTTGTTGGGTAACGCGTTGGTTGTTAGTGGGGTAGGGCGTTGAAGTTTTTTCAGCGGATTGCATCGGATTGTGTTGCCCCGGAGGGGAGGTTTGATGCAATCCGCTGAATTGGCCCGGCCTGCATTGCGGTCCATGAGGGCGCGGGGGAGTGTTATTTAAGCAGGGGGAGGAGTGCTTCGCGGGGGATGATGACTACGCTTCCGTGCTTTACTTCGGGGACGTTGGTGGTCAGTTCGTCGGGTATGAGTTGCCAGTCGCCTTTCTCCAGTGAGGTGCATTGGGTGTAGGAGAGGCCGGCGTCGCCGTTGAATTTGTCGAAGTAGCCTATGTAGCCGTCGCCTCCGATTTTGCGGAATACGGAGGGGCCTTCCACTTCGATTGAGTAGTCGGCGGGGAGCAGGCGTGCTACGTCCTTGAAGGTGTCGACGTCGGGGTTGAGGCTCTTGGTGGTGGCTATGATGATTGTCTTTTCGCCGTTGCGTTCATCTTTATAGTAGCCGTAGAATGTGTCGCCTTCGCGCTGCACGGTGAGGTCGATGGCGGTGAATCCCGGGTCGAAGAGCGGGCGGGGAGTGGAGAATGTGAGCCAGTCGCGGGTGGTGGTCACGTGGTGGAGCATGCGGCCGTCGACGCCTGACGACCAGTAGACGTAGAAGAGGTCCTCTTCGGGCACGTAGGTGAATTCGGGCGCCCATGCGTTGGGGGCTTCGGGACGGCCGTCCTTGCCGTCAACGACGTAGATGCGACCGCTGTCGGTGTCGGTGCCCCCGTTGGCTGCTGTCCAGTGGATGAGGTCGTCGGATTGCCAGTGGAATATCGCGGGATGGTCCCAGCCCCATGTGTGCACGAGGTGGTAGGTGTCCTTGCCGTCGCGGGTCACTCGGGCCATGTAGGGGTCACGCAGCCACAGATTGTCGTCGTAGGCTGCGAATACGGGTTTGCCGTCGTTGGCTTCTTTCCAGTTGAGGCCGTCGGTGCTCCATGCGTAGAACAGGTGTTGGGCGGGTGAGGTGAAGTAGGCCATGAGGTAGACGCTGTCGGGAAGCTCTGCTTCGTTGACTGCGGGGGTTGAGGCTGATGCCGATGCGGCGGTTGCGAGCGCTATGGCTGCGAGGATTGTTTTTAGTTTCATGAGTGATTCAGGTTGCAGGGGGTGAATAATCGGTTGATTTGTGAATGTAAAGTTAGGTGTTTTGCGCGGGATGCCGTTTCGCTGCGGTGCAAAAAAATAGCAGCCATGTACTTTTTGGGGGTACATGGCTGCGTTATCGTATCACGCTGCGCTTTGAGCGGCGGCGGAGGGCTTACTTGTTGGCGCGTTTACGCTCGATTTCGTCGAGGATGATTTTGCGCAGACGCAGGTGGTTGGGGGTCACTTCGACGTACTCGTCCTCCTTGATATATTCGAGCGCTTCTTCGAGCGAGAATACTACGGGGGGGATGATGCGGGCCTTGTCGTCGGCGCCCGATGCACGCATGTTGGTGAGCTTCTTGGACTTGGTTACGTTGACCACAATGTCGTTGTCCTTGGCGTTCTCGCCCACGACCTGTCCGGCGTAGACTTCTTCCTGAGGGAAGATGAAGAAGCGTCCGCGGTCCTGCAGCTTGTCGATGGCGTAGGCATAAGCGGTACCGGCCTCCATTGCGATGAGCGAACCGTTGGTGCGACGCTCGATATCGCCCTTCCAAGGCTGGTATTCGAGGAATCGGTGGGCCATTATGGCTTCGCCGGCCGATGCTGTCAGCACGTTGTTGCGCAATCCGATGATGCCGCGTGAGGGAATCTGGAATTCCATGTGGGTGCGGTCGTTCTGAGTGGTCATAGAGAGGAGGTCGCCCTTGCGGCGGGTGACCATGTCAATCATCTTGGAGGCATACTCCTCGGTGACGTTGATGGTGAGGAGCTCGACGGGCTCGCATTTCACGCCGTCAATCTCTTTGATGATAACCTGGGGCTGGCCTACCTGCAGCTCGTAGCCTTCGCGACGCATGGTCTCGATAAGCACCGAGAGGTGGAGCACGCCGCGGCCGAATACGGTCCACACGTCCTCGTTGTCAGCTTTCTTGACGCGGAGGGCGAGGTTGCGGTCGAGTTCCTTGGTGAGACGGTCGCCTACGTGGCGCGAGGTGACGAACTTACCGTCGCGGCCGAAGAAGGGTGAGTCGTTGATGGTGAAAGTCATCGACATGGTGGGCTCGTCGATGGCGATGCGGGGGAGGGCTTCGGGGTTGTTCCAGTCGGCGATAGTGTCGCCGATTTCAAAACCTTCGATACCTACGAGCGCGCATATGTCGCCGCTGCTCACTTCCGATACTTTCTTGCGGCCCATTCCTTCGAATACGTGGAGCTCCTTGATGCGCTGGCGCACGGTAGAGCCGTCCTTCTTGCAGAGCGCTATATCCTGACCTTCGCGGAGGGTGCCGCGGTGCACGCGTCCGATGGCGATACGTCCGACGTAGCTGCTGAAGTCGAGCGACGTGATGAGCATCTGGGCGTCGCCTTCGAGCTGTTCGGGTTCGGGGATATATTCGATGATGGCATCGAGCACGGGGAGGATGTTGTCGGTAGGCTTCTGCCAGTCGGTGCTCATCCAGCCGTTCTTGGCCGAACCGTAGATGGTGGGGAAGTCGAGCTGGTCCTCGGTGGCGTCGAGGCTGAACATCAGGTCAAACACCATTTCCTGCACCTCGTCGGGGCGGCAGTTGGGCTTGTCCACCTTGTTGATTACGACCACGGGCTTGAGGCCCATCTGTATGGCTTTCTGCAACACAAATCGGGTCTGGGGCATCGGGCCTTCAAAGGCGTCGACGAGCAGCAGGCAGCCGTCGGCCATGTTGAGCACGCGCTCCACTTCGCCGCCGAAGTCGGCGTGTCCCGGGGTGTCGATGATGTTGATTTTGTAACCCTTGTAGTCGATTGAAACGTTTTTCGACAGGATGGTTATGCCGCGTTCACGCTCAAGGTCGTTGTTGTCGAGAATTAATTCGCCGGCGTTTTGGTTCTCACGAAAAAGGTGTCCGGCGAGGAGCATTTTGTCGACGAGGGTCGTTTTGCCGTGGTCGACGTGTGCGATAATAGCAATGTTTCTGATTTTCTGCATAAGTAACTGGCTCTAAAAGCGGCTGCAAAGTTACGCATTTTTATTGACAGTTGCTACACATCGAGTTAAAAATTTTTCTGTCTATAATTAATGTATGCATGAAACGTAAACGGGGGCACGCCGTGGGCGCGTCCCCGTTGATAGGTTGTTGCATGAGTGCTGATTAAGAGCCGCAGGCAATCTTTGCTTTAAGCCAGCTCGCAGATGAGGGTGGCGGAAGTGGAGTCGGTGACGCGCACTTTCACGAGGTCGCCTACGCGATGGTCGCCGCGCGGAAACACCGCAGTCTTGTTCTGCGACGTGCGGCCCACGAACTGGTCGGTGCTGCGTTTCGACACGCCCTCTACGAGCACTTCAAACTCATGGCCTATGTCGCGGCGGTTTGACTCGGCCGAGAGGTCGTTCTGCAGTGCAATCATGCGGTTGAGGCGCTCTATCTTCACCTCTTCGGGCACGTTGTCGGGCATGGTGCGTGCGGCGAGAGTGCCGGGGCGCTCGGAGTATTTGAACATGAACGCCGCGTCAAATCCCACCTCGCGCATCAGCGACAGAGTCTCGAGGAAATCCTCCTCCGTCTCGTCGTGAAAACCGGTGAACATGTCGGTGGAGATACCGCAGTCGGGGATACGCTCGCGGATGGCGCGCACACGGTCGAGATACCACTCGCGGGTGTACTTGCGGTTCATCAGTTTGAGCACCTTGTCTGACCCTGACTGCACCGGCAGGTGGATGTGACGGCATATGTTGGGGTGGGCGGCGATGACGTCGATTGTCGTGTCGGTCATGTCCTTGGGGTGGGAGGTGGTGAAGCGTATGCGCATGTCGGGCGCAGCCTCGGCCACGATGGCGAGCAGGCGGTCGAAGGTCACCTCGGTGCCGTCGGCCGGGTCGACGTAGCGGTAGGAATTGACATTCTGACCGAGCAGCGTAATCTCGCGGTAGCCCTTGGCGCGGAGGTCGTCGAGCTCGTGGAGGATGCTGTCGACGGGGCGCGAACGCTCGCGGCCGCGGGTATAGGGCACGATGCAGTAGGAGCAGAAGTTGTTGCAGCCGCGCATGATGCTTATGAAGCCGCTGACACGGTTGCCCGTGATGCGCGCCGGGATGATGTCGCGGTAGGTCTCGGTGGTGGAAAGCTCCACGTTGATAGCCTTCTCGCCCGCTTCAACCGAGGCAAAGAGGTTGGGCAGGTCGAGGTAAGCGTCGGGACCGGCCACGATGTCGACGCCGTGGTTGGCGATAAGGTCGTCGCGCAGTCGCTCGGCCATGCAGCCGATGACGCCGATAATCAGTCGGCCCGACTTGCGTCGCAGCGAGCGGAGAGCCTGCAGGCGGCTTATGATTTTCTGCTCGGCGTTGTCGCGTATGGAGCAGGTGTTGAGCAGGATAGCGTCGGCATCGGCCACGCTGTCGGCAATGTCGTAGCCCACGGTGTTCATCACCGAGGCCACAACCTCTGAGTCGGCCACGTTCATCTGGCAGCCGTAAGTCTCGATATAAAGTTTCCGGTCGGAAATGTTGTCAGTATTATTCATGCGCGTGAAATTTGACGCAAAGGTAGGTAATTTTTGCGAGAAAAGGAAACGTAATCCGCTCCGCTCCAACCCCTCGCAATGCCAAAAATCTCCTAAAATGTTAAAAACTTTGTCTTTAACCAAATATTTATTTAAATTTGCACAATAATTGAGTAAAAGTGCATCAATGCACTGTTAATTTTAAACAGTTACTTAATATAAACCGCAATATCATTATGGCATTTGACTACATGACCGCAGCCGAGGCCGCCGAGCACTTCAAGAACGGCGACACGGTAGGCTTATCCGGATTCACCGCTCCCGGAACTCCCAAATTTATCCCGGAAGCAATCGCAGCCCGCGCCGAGCGCGAGCATGCCGAGGGACGCCCCTTCAAAATCAACCTCCTGACAGGCGCATCGACCTCCGACCACGTTGATGGTCAGCTCTCGCGCGCCAACGCCCTCGACTTCCGCGCCCCCTACCAGAACGTTCCCGACCTGCGCAAGCGCATCAACTCCCACGACTGCCACTACAACGACCGTCACCTCTCGGAGATGGCACAGGAAGTGCGCTACGGATTCTACGGCAAAGTTGACTGGGCTATCATCGAAGCTGCCGACATCACCCCCGACGGCGAGATAATACTCGGCACCGGTGTAGGCAACATCCCCACCTATGCGCGTCTGGCCGACAAGATATTCATCGAGCTCAACGAAGCCCTCCCCAAAGCCCTCTACGGCATGCACGACATCTACCTCCCCGCCGACCCCCCTTACCGCCGCGAGATACCCATCTTCGCAGCCAACGACCGCATCGGCTCCCCCGTGCTCAAGATTGACCCCGCAAAGGTAGTCGGCATCGTGCGCACCAACTCCTACGACGGTGTGAAACCCTTCACTGCCCCCGACGAAGTGTCGAAGCAGATCGGCGCCAACGTAGTCAGCTTCCTCCTCAGCGAATATCGTCGCGGCGGCATCCCCAAAGAATTCCTCCCCCTGCAGTCAGGAGTAGGCAACGTAGCCAACGCCGTGCTCTACGACCTGGGCGAGAACCCCGAGATACCCCCCTTCATGATGTACACCGAAGTGATGCAGGACGCCGTGCTCGCCCTCATGCGCAAAGGCAAATGTACATTCGCATCAACCTGCTCGATGACATTCAGCGACGACACCGAGAAAGAATTCTTCCCCGACATGAAAGAATTCGCCCACAAGATACTCATGCGTCCCGCCGAAATCTCCAATAACCCCGAAATCATACGTCGACTCGGCATCATCTCGATGAACACCGCCCTCGAAGCCGACATCTTCGGCGGCATCAACTCCACCCACGTGCTCGGCACCAAGATGATGAACGGTATCGGTGGCTCGGGCGACTTCACCCGCAACGCCTACATCTCAATCTTCTCCTGCCCCTCAGTGACCAAAGGCGGACTCATCTCCAACATCGTGCCCATCGTGGCCCACTGCGACCACTCCGAGCACTCCGTCGACATTATCGTCACCGATCAGGGTATCGCCGACCTCCGCGGTCTCGACCCCGTGCAGCGCGCCTATCGCATCATCGAGAACTGTGCCCACCCCGATTACAAGGGCCTGCTCCTCGACTACCTCAAGCTCGGCAAGGGCGGCCAGACACCCCATACACTCGCCGCAGCCTTCGAATTTCACAACGCCTTCAACGAAACAGGCGACATGCGCAACGCCAACTTCGCAAAATACTGCTGATAACCCGGCCATAAGCGAATACAGCAAAAGAATATATACGAATACAACAAAAGAAATACCGCAGCCTCGGGATTCGAAGCTGCGGTATTTCTTTTTATAGTATCCGCTGCGAAACGTATGTTGCAAAACTAACTGAACGGCAGTAGCGGCAGGTTTTGCAACGCTCGCTTACCGGATGGCAGCTCAGATGCGCACCTTTTTGGTGATAGGAGCCGCGTTGGGAGCGGTCACAGAGATGATGTAGACACCGGGAGCGACTGATGAAGCATTGAGAGTAACCTCTCCGCAGTCACCCGAAGCACCTGCCACGGCCACGCCCTGAAGATTGTAGAGCGTAGCATCGACCTGCGCCGCGCCATCAACCACGATATCCCACGCCTTGTCACCGGCAGGAGTGATAACATAACCGGTATTATCGATTGTGACACCGCCAACGCTACCGCTGTTCTTGCGGCGTATCACCTCCTTAATACCCTCCAGCGCATCAAGCTTACCTGCACCCCAGTGGGCTGCAACGGGATCGGATTTGACAAAGTTGTCGCGCAGCGAGGTTTCTTTCACGATGCTCTTGATGTCGGCGATAGTCAGTGTCGGGTCAGCCTCAAGCCAGAGGGCGAATACACCGGTAGCGAAAGGTGCGGCCATTGATGTGCCCTGCATCAGATCCCAGTGATACTTGCGTGAGGGAGTAGTCTGCATACCGCAGATAGCCGACTCGTTCAGGCTTTTGTAATAACCGTTGATTGACGAGATAATGCCACAACCGGGAGCAGCGACATCGGGTAGGGTAGAGCCGTCGCTCATAGTGCCGAACGAGGAGAAACCGCTGATAGTGCCCTCATCGTAGCCCGAACCGGTGTAACGGCGGGTCTGGCCGTTGATGAGAGGCCATGACTTGCGGGTGTTGAACGAACCGATGGCGATTACGTTTTCACCACAGGCCATGTCGTTGATTGAGCCGTCTGCCGAGCCTGAAACCCAACCGTCGATGTAGCGGTCGATGAAAGTCGAATATACGCCTGTATTGCCCTGGTTCTCGCAGTTACCATACATATTGATGCGCTGTCCGGGCTCGCCCTCGATAATGATACCGATGTATGACTTGGCCGACTCGACGCTCATGTTGAGGCGGTGGTTGATGACTACGCCGTATCGGCGGCTGTAAGTATCAACGTTTGATGAGATGTCCATATAGCTTGTAGCTGAAGTAGCCACATCGAAGTTCGCCAGTTTTATATATTGAGAGCCGGTGGAACTACCGCCGAGATAGGTCTTTTTGCCTCCGGTAGTGGCATCAACGGTGTACTGGTCGGATATCTCATAGCCAAGACCTTTACGGGTGTAGATAACCACCGAGCACTTGAACGGGCGGTTGTCAGAGCCGTAGATTTCTATTGTACCGTTGTAGTTGGGCGAAGTATTGTTGACTGCTCCGGTGGCGCTGATTGCATAGGGCGCGGGGAAAGTCTTCAATTCGGTATCTCCCTCGGTGAACTGCTTGGTAAGACCCATGGGTATGTCGCCGTCATTTCCTGCTGCCACAACTATGATAGCATCCTTACCCAGTTCGTTGAGCTGACGGCCGAACGAGCTCATGCCATCGTGGCTGCCGGTGGTTGAACCGAGTGACAGGTTGATTACCGCGGGTTTCTTGAGCTCCTTTGAGCGCTCCACGGCATACTGTACACCCTTGAGAATGCAGGTGTTGTAGAGGTCGCCGCAGCCTACGATGAGGTCAGAGCCGGTTGCTACTCCGTAGTATGGCATATTGCCGGTGACGCCTGCGTAGGTGGCTGTGCCGTTATAGCTGCCGGCTGCGATGCCAAGCACGTGTGTACCGTGAGTCTCGTTTGCATTTTCGGTTGTGAATGAGCTAATCTGGCGAGAGCTCTCGTAGTAGTCCTGAGCGCCCGCTGAGCCTTTGACGGTAGTGATGCCTTTTACGCGGGTATTATCATCCTTATCCATAAAGTTGATATGGTTGGGGTCAAGACCGGTATCGTAAACCGATACGATGACTCCGGCGCCGGTATAGGGCTGGTCGAGACCATCGGCATTGCCCTGCTGCACGGCGTCCACACCTGTGGCTGCACGCGCTTTGTCGAGCAACGGAATTGCTTCACCGCCAAATGAAATCTGTTTCACCCAGGGCATGGCGGCGAGATTATCAACCTGATTGAGGGGCAGACTTATCATTGCCATGTCGGCAAGAGTGTAGTCAATGTCGAGACCCATTGCTGCAAGATTGTCGAAGTCGGCGACTGATTCTACCGTGACGATTGCGGCTACAGTCTCGGCCTCTGTTGAGCGGGCGGCAAGTTTTGTGGCATCGCCGATTTGCTGGATGCGTGTTTCGTAACGCTCCATGTAATTGCGTGCCGGAAGATCGAGCTTGTTCTGTGCTGACAGTGCGAGAGCATTTCCCGCGAGCAGCGTAAGTAATAAGTATTTATTCATGAAGTGCTGAAATTTTTTTCGAAAGGTCTAATTATGTATGATTTGTCACACGAAATTATAAAGCGACAAAGTGTTTATTTTTTATAAAATATCTTAAGTGCGTTTTCAAAGATAGGGAAAGATGCGTTCCCCGTCGATTTGGGGGAACGCATCTTTTTAATGGTAATTAATATAACGGATTTTTAGGCTCCGTATTGTGTTAGCGTTCAAAGCTGATAATCTGAGTAGTATCCCAGAGCAGATATCTGCCGTTTGCCAAGGGGAGATAGCCGAGGTTGGGCTCGTCGGGGAATTCAACCTTGTTGAGGTTGTTACCGTCGATATAACCGATGGCTGCACCTTCATCCTCGATGTAGTTGCCGGGGAGGATTTCCATCAGGTAAACATCGAGAGCACCGTAACCGGTAAAGCTTACGTTACCTACAACCTGACCGTAAGGTATTTCAAGAGTACCTGTCTGAGTATCGGGGTCATAGAAGAAGTCAACCTGAATTGTACATGATGTCATAAGACCGGTCATCATGTAATATTTGTTGTAGCCTTCTTCATCCTCATCGGCAGCGCTGAGCACGACCTGAGCTGTCTGTTCCACACCGTCGTAGTCGATATAGTTGACTGTCCAGCGGCCTGCCATCTTGTCGTAGAAGTCGCCGTCGTTATCGCGGATTGACACTGAGGTGTAGTCTACTTCACCTACCTTGGCAGCTTTTACATCTACAATCTGGATGTCAAAAGTGCGGGTCTCGTTGATTTCATCGTCGGCGTCGATTACATTCAGTTCGATTGATGCACTCTGATCGTCGGGTGAAATGATTATGGTCTTGTCGGTCACGTAGTAGTGCACATCCTCTTCAGCGGGAGTGATGCCTGAATCCTTGCATGCTACGGTAACCATGATGTTGCCGTTGGCCTCACCGGTTACGGTGATAGGTACATTTACCATGCCGCGGCCCTCCTTATAGGAAACTGAAGCCTGGCCCATCTCCACTGTGACATCCTCGTTGCTGTTCCAGCCGATTTTTTCATCGTCGTCGTTGGAGCAGGCTGTCATAGTCAGGGCTGCAAGAGCAACTGCTAATATTTTTGATAATTTCATAACTGTAAAATTAATGAATTGGGTTAAAGATTAATAACCGGGATTCTGCTGTCCCTTGAGCTGCGGGTTGACCGACATTTCATCAGAAGGAATAGGCCACGTGTAGCGGTAGTCGCCGGGAACGTAGACTACGAGACCGCTTGCAGGCACGATGATGTCGCGGATAACGGGATTCTCGGGGTGGTCGAGGTCACGTGAGAAGCCGAGATTCCAGCGACGGAGGTCGCTCATGCGGAAACCTTCACCGATAAGCTCCTTTGTACGCTCGGCGCGAATCTCGTTGATGAGGTTCTGGCCCGAATAGTTTGCGGCAGTGTAGCCGGTGATACGGTTGGTACGCAGAGTGTTGAGCGCAGAGTTGGCTGTTGCCTCATCGTTGCTGTTGGCCGAAGCCTCGGCAAGGATAAGATAAAGCTCTGAAAGGCGGAACGCTTTGGGCTTGTTCATGAGGTTGGTGGTACCTGCAGTAGCCTGAAGAGCGGGGTTGCCGGGGAACTTGTAGAATGCGTAGCATGCTACGGTATTACCCTCGACGCTCAGACGACGGATATCGAAGTAAGAGTCGAAACGAACATCATCGTCATCATACATTACGAGAGCCTCGTAGCTGGGAATGTAGTCGGCCTGGTTGCTGTAGGTTGAGAGCCAGCGGCCGCCGATAGAGTTGGAGAGTTCGTTAGGAGCCTGCATAAAGGGCATGTAGATAATCTCGTCGCTGTTATCGTTGAGCCACATTGCGTTGTAACGACCTGTAGTTGCAAGCTGATAAGAGTTGGAGTCGATTACCTCTTTTGCCTTGGCGATAGCGGTAGCGTTGTCACCGATCCAGAGGGCGAGACGAGCCTGGAAAGCCTTTACGGTATTTGAGTTGACGTAGGCCGACATGGGTGAGGGCGTATCGTTTGTAGCAATCTCGTAAGCGAGAAGGCCGTTGAGGGCTGCATCGAGGTCGTCGTTGATGAATTCGAGAGTCTCGTTCATTGACGAGCGGCCGGGGTAGTGCGAACGGTCAGCGGTAGGATAGTACACGTCAACCAGGGGAAGGCCGAGGCCGGCCTCATCGGCTTTGTCGGCTGAGTAAACCTGACACCAGCGGTCAAACATCTCACCGTAGCAGTAGGCGCGGATGAAGCGGGCCTCAGAGAGGAAATGCTCATACTCGAGTACCTGCTCCGAATCCTCAGCGGCCTCAGCTCTTTCGAGAAGAGGAGTCACTGTGGTGATGAAGTAGTTGGCGTCGTTGATGATGCTGTACATTGATGCCCAGTAGCCTGTGATATCATCGTTGCTTGACAGGATGGCACCGTTGGCGAAGTTGCCGCCGCGGTTGCCGTTGATGATAGTACCCTGGAACATATCCATCTGAATCTCGGGGTAGGTGAAGAAGCCGCTTGTTGTGAGGCCACGCATTGAAGAGTAGAGGCCTGCACGGAAGCGCGCAGCGTCGTTGGGAGACTGGATGGCGGTCTGGTCGTCAAGCGAGCCGACAGGACTGAGGTCCATATCGCACGAAGTGAGCGTGGCGGCTGCTACCAGAATTGATAATAATATTTTTTTCATTTTGTAATGCTTCGTTAAAGGTTAGAATGTAACTTCGATACCGAATTCGTATTGACGGGTATTGGGGTAGAAGAATGTCACAAGGTTTGACTCGGGTTCGGGGTCATAACCGGTGAAGTCGGTAAATGTAAGCAGGTTACGTCCGGTGAAGTGGAGAGCGACATTCTGAAGACGGGCGGCGCTGAGCCACTGTTTCGGCAGGCTATACTGCACGGTGAGGTTTTTCAGACGTACGTAAGATGCATTCTCAAGCCAACGGGTATCGAACTGAAGCTCTTCACCTACGGCGGGGATGTCGGTTTCCTGGCCGGGGTGTGTCCACACGTTGAGCATTTCAACGCGCTGGTTGTAGCTTGTTGCGAACTGGTTGTTGGTGATGAACCAGAGGTCATTGTTGATCATGTACTTCTCGGCTGCCCAGGTGAAGTCAGCGTGAAGTGAGATGTTTTTCCAACGGAGGTCGGTACCGAAACCGCCAGTCCAGGGTGAGTAAGGAGTCTTACCGATGAGAACGGCGTCACGCTCCTCGTTGAATGTCTTGGTGAGGTTGCCTTCCTTGGTGTACCACATCTGCTTACCGTCGCGGGGGTCAACACCTGCGTATCGTACGCAGTAGAATTCTGACGCGGGGTGGCCTTTCTTGTAGTTGACCATTGCATTGGGCTGAGGCAGTTCATTGAGACCGTCGAAGAGTTCGGTAATCTCATTCTTGTTGTAGTTGAAGTTGGCGCGGAGTCCCCAGTACCAATCTTTGGTCTTGATTACGTCAGCGTGGAGGTCAACGTCAACACCGGTGTTGCGCATAGAACCTACGTTACCCCAGCCACCGCTGAGACCGGTAGTGTAAGAGTAAGGAATGTTCATGAGCATGTCGTGGGTATTCTTTACGTAGAAGTCAACATCAACATTGAAGATGTTGAGGAAGCCGGCATTTACACCGAGGTCAAATGCACGCACTGACTCCCATGAGAGGTCAGGGTTGGGGGCCTGAGTGATAGTGATGCTTGAAGTGCCGTCGTAGAGACCGCCTGCACCGAGGAGACCGAAGTAACCGTAGTTGGCAAACGATGAGTTACCGGTAGTACCGTAGCTGATGCGAAGCTTTGCAGCGTCGAGCCAGGTGTAGCCGCTGAGGAATTTTTCAGCCTTTGCATCCCACATACCGCCTACCGAGAAGAATGTACCCCAACGATGGCCGGGAGCGAAGCGTGAGCTGCCGTCGCGACGGAGGTTGAAGTCAAAGAAGTAGCGGCTGTCGAAGTCGTAAGAAAGGTTGAAGAATACTGAGTTCATTGAGAGCTGACCGATTGATTCGCTAAGGTCAGAGGGTGATACGGCAGTTGCCTGGCCAAGCAGGAGCTGGCGGTTGTCAGAATAGCCGTCGGCAAATACACCGAATGAGTGGCTCTTGGAGATGATTGACTCTTCACCTACGAGAGCAGAGAAGTTGTGGAGGTTGTCGATATTGAAGCGATACTCTGCAGTGTTGGTGTAAGTAAACTGGTAGTAACGGGCAAATGTCTCCTGGTGGTAACCGAGGTCTATTTCGCCAGGCTCCACGGAGCCTGAGTAAACGTCGCCCATCGGAGTGTAGAGAGTCTCTTTGGCGAAGCCGTAGTTGTGGAGGCGCTGGTCATAAGCGTCAACAGCCTGCTGTGCGCGGATTGTAAGGCCCTTGATGGGAGTAATCTGCTCGAAGAGAGCGGCATTCGCAGTTACGCGTGTGCGGTGTACCTTGCGGTTACCGTTGATGTAACCGGGAGTGGGAGCACCGGTAAAGTGGAGATACTGAGCTTTGCCGAGCCAGTCGACACCGCCGTTCTCATTTCGTACCCAGTAGTTGGGTGAGTCATAAGGCATTGCCTTGCGGGCGAATACCATAGGGTTGGTTGCGTATACACCAGTGCCTGAATATGTAGCACCGGACTCGTTGTTCTGCTCGTATTTGGTGTAACCGAGGTTAGTCTGAAGTCCGATACGGAACCAATCGTTGATTTTAGAGTCGAGAGAGAAACGGAGAGTTTCGCGACGCATACCTGACTGGTCGATAATACCTTCCTGGTCGAGGTGGTTGAGCGACATGTAGTATGAAGTGTTTTCAGTACCACCCTGCACGGCAGCTTCGAGAGAGTAGGTGGGAGCTGATGAGTTGAACATCTCTTTGCGCCAGTCGGTGTTGATGCCGAGTTCGTCGATAGCGTAGAGAGCGTCGGGGTTGGTGATGGGGTTGCCGATAAGTGAACGATACTCTTTGTACTGCTGAGAGTTCATCATGTCCACTTTGTCAGGGGTCATCTGTGACCAACCGTATTTAGCACGGAGAGTGACTTTGGCCTGTTCGCCGAATTTACCTTTCTTCGAGGTGATAACGATAACACCATTGGCAGCACGCGAACCGTAGATGGCTACAGAAGCAGCATCTTTAAGGACGGTGATGTTCTCGATGTCGTTGGGGTTGAGGGTGGTAAACACTGTCTCAGTGATAGGCGCACCATCAAGGATGAAAAGAGGTGTATTGCTTGAATACAGTGAGTTGACACCGCGGATACGAATATCATTTTCGGTTGAAGAGGGGTCGCCCGATGCCGAGAACACTGTAAGACCGGGGACCTGGCCCTGGAGAGCGTCGACAAATGACGGTGTGGTAACGTTTTCGAGGGCATCGTCGCCGATAACGGCTACCGAACCTACAACAGAACCGAGTTTCTTACCCGAACCGTAACCTGTTACTACAACCTGGTCAAGCAGGGTAGATGAGGGTTCCAATTTCACGGTCATGTCGGCTTGGATAGGAAGAGTCGCAGAGGTGTAACCTAAGTACGATACAGTTACTTCCTTTACCGATGCGGGCACTGTAAGCGAGAACTTACCGTCGATATCGGTGGCAACACCGCTACTGCTACCCACGGGCAAAACCGAAGCACCCATGAGGGGCTCGTCTGTCGCGGCATCGATGACAATACCAGTGACTGTCCGGTTCTGGGCCACGACATTCACTGTTGCTGCAATGATAACCGCAAGCATTAAAAACAGTTTTTTCATACTAAGTAATTAATTAGACAATAAAATATAATAATGATTTGAATATCAATACATTACGCTTGTAGCAACGGGCCGTTTCTTACCAAGAAACGGACATATTGTTCGCAAAGATAGTAAAAATGTATGAATTATAAACAAATGTAAGCATATTTTTTTCAGAATTAACAAAATGACACTCAACCGAGATTGATTGAATTTTTTAGCATTCGTTATGTAATCTTTTGATTATCAATAGTTAAAAAATCTTTTTATACGACTTTTATTCATTTTGCATATTGAAATTTTTTTACGATTCTCCGGCCAATCTATTAACAACCAATTTAGTAGCCACCCCCCACGGCGTCCACCGGCACCCCTCCCCGCCTTTATCCGCAGCCATCAACAACCTTTTACCTCTTGCCATAAACAGCCTTCAACCGCAGCTTCCTTAAATACCTCCTTTTGCTACTGCAATCCCTCCCCATATATAATACTCCCCTATATATAATATATGTGTAATAGGCCAAAAAGACGACAACCGGTTTCTCACCTTCGACAAACCTGCTCCGCAAAACAACAAATGGACTGATAAGCAATTGATTGACAATAAGATAGAGCGCGCGGGCCGTTTCTTGGTAAGAAACGGACTGTTGTGACGACTGCAATATATTGATATTCAAATCATTATTATATTTTATTGTCTAATTAATTACTTAGTATGAAAAAACTGTTTTTACTTCTCATGACAGTTGTGCTTACATCGGCTGTTGCTTTGGCGCAGAACCGTAATGTAAGTGGTACTGTTATGTCGGCAGCCGACGGTGAGCCGCTCCCCGGAGCGTCCGTTCAGCCCGTTGGCGGAGGTGTCGGCGTCGCAACCGACATCGACGGTAATTTCACCATCTCAGTGCCCCAGACTGTCACCAAGCTGACAGTAACCTACATCGGTATGGTCGCTCAGACGGTCGATATTACATCCGATCATCTCGACATCAAGCTGCAGAATGCAGCCAACGTGCTCGATGATGTCATCGTAACGGCTTACGGCCAGTCAAAACGTCAGGCCTTTACCGGTACAGCCGCAGTCGTAGGCGCTGCCGAGATTGAAAAAACACAGGTATCAAACGTGCTTAACGCTCTTAACGGTAAAGCTCCCGGTCTGCAGGTGTTCAACAACTCAGGCCAGCCCGGCAGCGGTCCCTCGCAGATGCGTATCCGCGGTGTATCGTCAGTTAACTCCAACGTGGACAACGACCCCCTTATCGTGCTCGACGGTGTGCCTTTCGCAGGTGTGATTTCTGCTATCAACCCCAATGACGTTGAGTCACTTACAGTATCGACCGACGCTGCTTCAAACGCACTCTACGGTGCGCGTGGTGCCAACGGTGTTATCTTCATCACCACCAAGAAAGGTAAAGCAGGTCAGAACGCTATCGTAACCCTCGATGCAAAATGGGGCGCCAACACCCGTGCAACTCAGGATTACAACACCATCAAGAATCCCGCTCTCTACTACGAGACTTACTACAACGCCCTCAATAACTACTATGTGTCACAGGGTATGAGCCTTGAGCAGGCTTGCCGCCGTGCCAACAGCGATATGATCTACGGTAACGGTACCGGCCTTGGCTATCAGGTATATAACGTGCCCGAAGGCGAGCTCTTCATCGGTATGAACGGCCGTCTCAACCCCAACGCCACTCTCGGTCGTCTCGTTAACTACAACGGTCAGGAATACTATCTTACTCCCGACGATTGGTTGGACAACACTTACTCTTCAAGCCTCCGTCAGGAATACAACTTCTCAGTATCAAACGCAACCGACAAGAGCGACTTCTACGCATCGTTCGGTTACCTTAACAACGAAGGTATCATCAAGAACACCAACTTCGAGCGTTTCACCGGTCGTTTGGCAGCCAACACTCAGGCCAAATCATGGTTGAAAGTAGGCGGTGACGTTTCTTACACCCACTACGAAACCAAGTCAATGTCGGGTGACGGTAGCTCTACTCTTACCTCCAACCCCCTTGCTTCGGCAGTAGGTATCGCTCCTATCTATCCTATGTTCATCCGTGACGGTAAGGGCCAGATTATGACCAACCAGGCCGGTATGGTTCTCTACGACTACGGTGATGGCGAAAACGCAGGTCTCCGTCGTGGTATCAGCGCATCACCCGGTAGCAACGGTATGTCATATGTACGCTACAACACCAACCTCACCAAGGGTAACTCAATCAATGCCACCGGTATTATTGAAGTACGTTTCCTCAAGGACTTCAAGTTCACTTCAAAGAACAACGTTTACGTTGACGACAAGCGTGGTCAGACACTCGTCAATTCTTATGTAGGTGAAGGCGTTGGTACAGGCGGTTCGGTAAGCGTTACAAGCTCTACCTTCACTCTCGCTACTTACCAGCAGCTCTTGAACTGGAACCACTCTTTCGGCGACCACAATGTATCGGCATTGTTCGGTCACGAAAACTCTTATCAGCGCAGCTCTTACCTCGGAGCAAGCCGCACACAGATCTTCCTCCCCAATATCGCCGAACTCGCCAACGCCGTAGTTGACGGTACAATGGACTCTTACTCTTCTTCTTACAACAACGAAGGCTGGCTCTTCCAGGGTCAGTATGACTACCTCTCGAAATACTTCGGTAACGTATCGTTCCGTCGTGACGCTTCTTCTAAATTCCATCCCAAACACCGCTGGGGTAACTTCTGGTCAATCGGTGGTGCGTGGATTATCTCTAAGGAAGCATTCTTCACTCCCCAGTGGGTCAACGAACTCAAGTACAAAATCTCTTACGGTGAGCAGGGTAACGACGGTATCGGCAGCTATCGCTACACCAACACTTACTCTGTTGTTAACGTAGGCGACCGTCCCGCAGTTTCTCCCTCTACTGTAAAGGGTAACCCCAACATCACCTGGGAAAAGAACGGTAACTTCAACACCGGTGTTGAATTCTCACTCTTCAACTACCGTCTTACCGGTGAGGTTGACTACTTCTTCCGCAAGACTACCGGTATGCTCTACAGCAAACCCCTTGCTGCGTCAACCGGTTACTCCAACATCTACGAAAACTTCGGTGATATGACCAACCAGGGTATCGAACTTCAGTTGAACGGTACTGCAATCTCTACCCGCGACTGGACCTGGGATATCCACATGAACCTCTCTTACCTGCGCAACCGCGTCACCAAGCTCCCCGCTACCAACAAGCAGATGAAGGTTGAAGGTTACGAGGGTACAAGTTCAGCCGGTTACTTCATCGGTGAAGGCCTCCCCATGTACACCTGGTACTGCTACAAATATGCAGGTGTTGACCCCACTACCGGTGAAGGTCTCTACTGGAAAGATGTCAAGGACGCTGAAGGCAACGTAACAGGCCGCGAGAAAGTAAACTACAAGGGTAACCCCACTCAGTATCTCAACGGCTCGTCAATGAACGACGTTTACGGTGGTTTCGGTACTACACTCAGCTGGAAGGATATCGACTTCTCTATGGACTTCGCTTACGGTCTCGGCGGTAAGACTATGGACTCAGCTTACAAAGGCTACATGATGACCCCCTACGGTTCTAACGTCGGCGGCGCATTCCACGCTGATGTCCTCAACTCTTGGACTCCCGAAAACCCCAACAGCGACATCCCCCGCTGGATGTTCGGCGACCAGGATACTTCTACTTCTGACCGCTTCCTCACAAGCGCTTCTTACCTGAGCCTGCAGAACATCAACCTCGGTTACACTCTGCCCGCCAACATCACCAAGAAGTTCTTCGTTGAGAAACTCCGCGTTTACTTCGCAGCAGAGAACGTATGGTTGTGGTCAAAACGTCAGGGTCTCGATCCCCGTCAGAACATCGACGGTTCGACAACCAACGCTTACTATTCACCCATCCGCACATTTACCGGCGGTTTAACTCTTACATTCTAATAACTTAAAGAGTACATACAACTATGAATAAAATATTGAAATCGGCTCTTTTCTGCACGGCAGCTGCATCCATGACGCTGACCTCGTGCATGGAGGAGACATTCCCCACCAGCGGTGTGACTCAGGAACAGCTCGGCCAGTCAGACAAAGGTCTTGAGGCTATGCTCTCTGCGATGCCCGCTTACATGAAGACCGTAGGTGTGTGGTCATCCAGCGCCTGGGACTTCGGTTACCCCGCAGTGATGATTGGCCGTAACGTGATGGCCGGCGACTGCTTCCAGACCTACAACGGCTACCAGCACTTCAGCTCTTATCAGACCGTCACTCTCAACCTCGATGACGAGTATCTGATTTCGCAGGTCAACTGGTACTTCTATAACTTCGCGGTCCGCACTTGCGAGTCACTCATCGACGCTGTCGACGCCGACTCCGAAGACCCCTACATGCAGAGCTACCTCGCCGAGGGTCTTACTTACCGCGCAGCTCTCCTGCTCGATATGGCACGTACCTACGAGTATCTCCCCAGCGAAGAAATCTCTTCAATTAATGCCGACGGCAATGATATCACCGGCCTTACCGTGCCTGTGACCATCAAGGGCGTTACCGACGAGTCAAACAATCCCCGTATGCCTCACAACGAAATGCGCGACTACCTGCTCGGTCAGCTCGACGAAGCAATCGCTCTCTTCGAGAAGTCGGGTATCACTCCCGAGAGCAAGGTACAGCCTTCACTCGGCGTAGCCCACGGTATCAAGGCCCGCGTCTACATGTGGGACGAAAACTATCCCAAGGCTGCTGAGGAAGCTCGCCTCGCCATCACCACCAGCGGTGCGCAGCCCCTTACCCGCGACCAGTATCTCAGCCCCACTCAGGGCTTCAATGACATGTCACTGTCATCATGGATGTGGGGTCTGCAGATCGAGTCAAACGACGACGCCGTCTACTACCAAGGCTGGGGTTCGTTCATGATTCCGGAGTCAAACTACGGTTACTCAGGTAACGTTGCCTGCTCGATGAATGTCGACAAGAACTTCTACGAGTCAATCTCCAATGCCGACTGGCGTAAGCTCCTCTGGAAAGCTCCTGCGGGTTCGGCCCTCTCAGGTCAGGAACCCTTCCTCAATGCGTCAAAAGGTGCCCGCCTTGCTGACTACACCGGCTTCAAGTTCCGTCCCGGTCAGGGCAACGTAAGCGACCCCACCGTCACCAACGCCGTTTCAATCCCCTTGATGCGTGTTGAGGAGATGTACCTCATCGAGGCTGAGGCACTCGGCCACAGCAACTATGCTGACGGTAAGAAAGCTCTCGACAACTTCGTCCAGAACTACCGCTACGCTGAGTACATCAACCCGGCTACCGACCAGGAATCACTCATCAAAGAGTGCTTCAAGCAGAAGAGCATCGAGCTCTGGGGCGAAGGTCAGACATTCTTCGACCTCAAGCGTCTCAACATGTCGGTTACCCGCGCTTATCCCGGCACCAACTGGCCTACCGGCTGCCGCTACAACACTGTAGGTCGTCCCGGATGGACTACATGGCCCTTCGTTGATTACGAAGCGAACTTCAATAAGGGCGTAGAAGGCTGGCTCAACCCCAATATCGGTAACAGGTTCACTTCACAAGACAACATTTAGACCAACGTATGAAAATGAAAAAATTAGCTTATATATTCACAGTTGCGGCTTTCGCTTTCACATTGGGCGCATGTACCGATGATGAACCCGAATACAACCCCGCACCGGCGGTTGAAGAGCTTCCGGTTTACTTCTCGCTCGAGAATGAGACTGACTTCGAAATCTTCGAGAACACTACGAGCATCGATGTTCCCGTGTATCGTAAATCAGCTGAGGGCGAACTGGTTCTTCCCGTCAATGTTTCCATCACTCCCGATGAGGATGGTATCACATATCCCGCATCGGTGACTTTCGCCGACGGTGAGAAGGAAGCGACTTTCGTGTTTGATCTCGACATGGACCAGATTAAGGGTCGTGTTGACTACAAACTTACCCTGACAATCGCCGACGGCGTAGTGACTCCCTACTATGCCGACAAGGTGACCTACACTCTCAACTACTCACCCTGGGATCCCGTACTCGGCCCCAACGGCGAAACCATGGCCCTCTTCCGCGATGATATCGTTGCGCCCTTGTTCGGCCTTGATATTCCCGAATATGAGGTAGAGATGCAGTACAACCCGGTTAACCCCGACATCGTTCGTCTCGTTGATCCCTACGCTAACTGGCCTTACATTGAAGATGGTGACTATGACCTTTCAGAGAAGCACTACATGTACTTCAACATCTCTAACCCCAACGAGGTATTCCTATGCGACAAGGATGGTGTTGCTCTCGGTACCAACGAGTCTGACATGTTCTTCCACACCGGTCTTATCTTCTACCAGGATGGTGAAATCCTTATAACAGGCTTCTACAACTACTCCCTCTACAACGGTCAGAACCCCTCTGCCAAGATGGTAGCTGAGCTCGCACAGGGTAACCTTACTTACGGTGTTGACCAGATACTCGTAGGTTTTGCCGACGACGATCCTACTGAAAACCTGTACTACGGTAACCGCTCAGGTGAGTTCCGCGTACTCTGGCCCGGTGCCGAGCCCTTCGCCGACCCCACCAAGCAGTGGAATGTACTCGGTCAGGGTCAGTTCACCGACGGTATCCTCTTCCCCCTCGCTATTATGGAGGAAGATGATGAGGAACTTCCCACCTACAACGTTGAAGTTCGTCAGTATGCCGGCGACCCCAACATGTACCGCATCATGAACCCCTGGAAAGCAGGTGTATGCCCCTACGGTGTTGACTACTCGGGCGACAAGTATATCGAGCTCGATTGCACCAATACCAACGTAGTTCTCATGGCACTGCAGTCAACCGGTCTCACATTCGGTGACCTCGGCACGCTCTACATCATGAACCGTGGCTACTACCTCACAAACAATGGCTCTAATGCAATGCAGATTATCGCCCAGGGTGCCAACGACACCTACAGAAACGGCGTAATCTCATCTAAGGCGGGCAACCTCCTCTTCGGCTTCCCCGGCGAAGATGGTAAAATCAGCCTCTCAGCCGGTGAATTCCCCTGGCAGCTCGTGATGCCCAACGCCCCCGCAGGTGCTCCCGCCAAGGCTAACGCACTCAACCGCCACTTCAACGGCAACGGTCCTCTCACCTTCAAGAATGACAATGCCAAGGCTACAGGCTGGGCCGTAGCAGCTCCCGTATTCTCTTACGAAACCAAGCGTAAGTAATTACTAAAAAGTACGTAAGTAAATACTAAATTGTAGAGAATATCGTTCCCTATAGTAAATAAAGACAATAAGCGAGTCGTTCCGGAATCAACCGGCGACTCGCTGATTGTCATTTTAACCCTAATAATCATGTTAAAGAATTTACTTAAATTTACACTTATTTTAACTCCCGTAATCGGTGTGGCCCAGTCGAAATATGACATGGGTGCGGCATCGATTGTGGAGAATTACCGTCAGGCGGTGTCGACAATGGGACTCAATGCGGCCAACGCTGTCGCAGAGCAGACCACGCTGATTGTCAGCGTCGACTCTCCCGCCGTTGTTGAGCAGCTGCGCGAGATAGGTGCCGACATTATTGACGTGAGCAACGATGTTGCGCTTGTCAACATCCCCGTGAAGAGTATTGAAGTGATGGCTGACATCAAAGGCGTGCGCAGTATCGAGGCAGGCCGCATGCAGCAGCCCATGATGTACTTCGCCCGCTCGTCGGCCAACGCCGATGCAGTGCTCAACGGCACAGGCGCCGGTCTCACTCAGGGCTTCAAGGGCAAAGGCGTGGTAGCCGGTCTTATGGACCAGGGTATCGACCCCAACCACGTGGCATTCTTCAACTCCGACCAGACCGAGAACCGCGTCAAGCAGGTGTACACCTACATGAACAGCACCGGCGTGCCGAGCAGAGCGCTGACCACTCCCGAGGAGATAGCGGGATTCAGCTGCGACAACGCAAGCTGGACCCACGGTACTCACGTGTGCGGTATCATGGCCGGCGGTTACAACGGCTCAAGCAACTACGGCCTCAGCCGCCGCGTCTACAACGACGCTCCGATGCCTTACTACGGTCTCGCAAGCGAAGCCGACATCGTGATGGCCGGCGGTCAGCTCTACGATGCCAACATCATGGCCGGCGTTGCAAATGTCCTCGACTATGCCAAGAGCGTAGGCAAGCCCGCTGTTGTCAACCTTTCACTCGGTTCTACAGTAGGTCCTCACGACGGCACCTCGTCAATCAGCCGTTACCTCGCAGGTAAGGGTCAGGAGGGTATCATCGTGGTAGCCGCAGGCAATGAGGGTGACCTCAAATGCGCGCTCAATTTCAACTTCAACCGACTGGCTACATCAGTAGTGACAGGTATCACCGTGACTACCGAAGGGGAGTGGTGTACCGCCGAATTCTGGTATGACAAGTCCGATAAGTTTGACTTCGAGTTCTTCCTTTATGATACCAACTCACGCAAGGAAACAACCTATCCGTTGACCGCTGCCGGTACAACTGTCACAATCGGCACAAGCGACGACACTTTCAAGCAGGCCTACGCCTCGGGCTCGCAGGTGAGAATGTATGGCAACGTTGACCCCAACAACGACCGTTACTACGTGAGACTGCAGATGCTCGTAGCGCGTGGCGCCGATTCCAACAAGCTGCTCGTACCCGGCGTGCGTATCAAAGGCGCCAACGGCCGCAAGCTCGTGTCGACCATCAACAACGGTGAGTTTGGCGTCAACGGTATCTCGGGCGCCACTGCCGGTACTGCCAACGGCTCTATCTCCGATATGGCTACCGGTGCCAACATCATCGTGGCCGGCGCTTACACTTCGTCGAAATCGTTCACCAACATGGCCGGCAATCAGCTGTCATACGTAGGTGCGACCGACGCAGGCCAGGTATGTACCTTCACCTCCTACGGTACTACATTCCAGGGCAACTCGCTTCCCGACCTCTGCGCCCCCGGTTCGATAATCGTAGCGCCCGTCAACAGCTATGCCTACGCCGGAGCTACCGTCAACGACTACTCGGCAGTCACTACCTTCAACGGCCGCCGCAACTACTGGGCCGAGATGCAGGGTACATCAATGGCATGCCCCTTCATTTCAGGTACGGTAGCGCTCATGCTTGAGGCTGACCCCGGACTTGACGTCGACAAGGCGCGCTCTATCCTTAAGGAGACCGCCATCGCTCCCTCTTCGTCACTCTCGTCCGACGAGAGAACGCAGTGGGGCGCAGGCCGCATCGACGTGCTCGCCGCTGTCAAGAAAACTCTCGATGATAAAGCAAGCGTAGGCGGCATAATCGCCGATGACGCCCGCAACTTCATCCTGACTCCGATTGCAGGCGGTTACAACGTGTATGTAGCCGGCGAATCATCGCTCACAGTTACCGTTTATGACGCTGCAGGTCGCGCCGTAGCCACCGCCTCGGCTGCCGACAACACCCTCGACCTCGACACTACCGGTCTCGGTGCCGGCATCTACATCGTGGCCGCTCAGGGCAACACCCAGTGCCATTCAGCCAAGATTACCGTTAAATAATCTTTACCGGCAACCGCCCGGGGCAAGACATCCCAACCGCCCGACGGTTATCGCCGCCCGACGGTAATTATAGAACCCAAAAAGAGGGCAAGCCATCCAATTCGGCTTGCCCTCTTTTTTGAGACCCCGTTCCCCGATATCAGCCTTCGGCGTTAACAAATATGGTGGAGCAGGGTCTTATTATTTGAAAAATTTGTATATTTGCAGTAAATTGGCTGTAATATGGAAAATCAGGATATAAAACAGGAGAACATCGGACCGGTCGATAAGACTGCGGCATCGGCTGCGGCAGGAACTGCTGCTGAAGGCAATGCTGCGGAGCCGGTGAAGCGTGTTGTTCTCGATATTGAAGATATCAGGAAGGTTTCGCCCTGGCTGGGACGTCATCCCAAGCTGGTGCACCGTCTGTTCCGCTTTCTGTCGTTTGACAAGGTCAATGCACTCCATGAGCATAATATCGACAATCCCGGGGGTGGTCCCGGATTCGTGCGCGGTATGCTTGAAGAGCTTGATATAAAGCTGAAGATTGACAACGAGGAGGTGCTCGACAATCTACCCGAAGGAGCGTTCGTCACCGTCAGCAACCATCATTTCGGCGCTCTCGACGGCATCATACTTATCGACCTCGTAGCATCGCGCCGTCCCAAGTATAAGGTGATGGTCAATATGGTGCTCAATCATATCTCGGGCATGCGGCCTAACTTTATCGCCGTTGACCCGATGGCATCGGCCGACCCCAAGAAGAAGGCCGTGTCGATGAAAGGTATCAAGGAGGCCATCAAGCAGGTGCGTTCGGGCGAGCCGGTAGGATTCTTCCCCGCCGGAGCCGTGGCCAAGGTCAACTGGCGCGGCCGCCTCACCGACCGCGAGTGGCAGGCAAATATCATCCGCCTCATCGAGCAGTTCAAAGTGCCCGTGATACCCATCTTCTTCCACGGCAGCCAGAGCTGGTGGTTCAATTTCCTCGGTGTCACCTTCTGGCAGTTGCGCACGTTGCGCCACCCCGCCGAGGTGTTCCGCAAGCGCCACAAGACATTCCATATCACCGTGGGCGAGCCCATCACGGTGGAGGAGCAGATGAAGCATATGGGCTCGCAGAAAGAATTCGGCGACTTCCTGCGCGAGCGCACCTACGGCCTGCGCGAAATCGGCCGCAAGATGAACAAGAAATAAGTAACTGTTCAAAATTATTTTAATATTATGGCGGAAGGATTTTCCTGACGATTTTTCACGAGGAAGAAGGAGTGTAGCGAGCTACATGACTGATGACGAGGGGAAAAGCGGCGGA
>JAAVEW010000035.1 GCA_014801075.1 Barnesiella sp.
AGGAATATATTGCACGACATTATTAATTTATAGCCTACTTTTTGCATATTAAAGCAATCCAGCTTCTATTTCAGCCTACTTTTTGCATATTAGGCCGATTTTTACGATATTTTAGGAAATGAAATTATAAAATAAAGCCTGATAATCAGTTTCTTTTATGCTGATTATCAGGCTTTTACTTAGCGGAGTGACCGAGATTCGAACTCGGGATACCCTTTTGGGGTATACACGCTTTCCAGGCGTGCCTCTTCAGCCACTCGAGCACCACTCCTTTGGTTTTTGGCTTTGGGGTTGCTGTTTTTTTATTAGCTTTGCAAAGGTAGGTTATTTTTTTGATTTTTGCGAGTTTTTTGTAAGTTTTTTTAGTGGGGTGGTTGAGGTTGTAACAATTTTTACGATTTTTTATTTGCTTATATGTGGGTTGCAGGTATGCTATATGGTGATTATTTAGTTAATTTTTATATCTTTGTAGCTATGACGCGGAAATATGTCGAACATGCTTACCGCTGCGCAGGGTTGCTGCATTAATAATGCACGCGGCTTAGCTCGCTGTCGGAGTGGTTCGTCAGTGTTCCGCCACAATGTAAGATTATAACTTAAAAAATACTTGTTATTAGCTTATGAAAAGCTTGTCATTAGTGCTGGGTTTGTGTTGCGCCGCGAGTTGTGCGGCTGCTGTAGTGACGTCGCCCGATGGCGATATCGTGGTCAACGTCGATGTAGATGCCTCCGGCGTGCCGGTTTACAGCGTGTCATTCAAGGGAATACCTGTTGTGTCAGACAGCCGTCTCGGTCTCACAGCCAAGGAGGCAAAGATTGACGGCGGTTACACCCTCGATGCGGGAGAAGTAACCACCTTTGATGAGGTTTGGACTCCCGTGTGGGGCGAATTTGCCGAAGTGCGAAACAATTACAACGAGCTGTTGGGTAAATTTCGCGGCGCCGACGGATTGGATTTCGACCTTCGTGTGCGCGTCTTTGACGATGGCGTAGGTTTCCGTTACGAGCTGCCCCAGAGCGGCGACAACTTCTTCCTGTCAGTGACAGGGGAGAACACCGAGTTTAATTTCGCCGATGATTACACCGTTTTTGCCATCCCCGGTGACTACGATACCGACGAATTCCTCTACACAACGTCAGCTATAAGCGAGCTCGGCGAAAAGATGCCCCGCTCGAAGCACACTGAGTCGACACTGATTGACGGTCTTGCCGTGCAGACGCCGATGATGATGAAACACCCCGACGGCAAAGTCTACGTCAACCTCCACGAGGCCGCGCTCACCGGTTACCCGGCGATGGCGCTCGACGTCGACACCGCGCGCACGAGCTTCACCTCGCACCTCACCCCCGGCGCCGACGGCATGCGCGCCTATGTGCAGTTGCCCTTCCACACCCCCTGGCGCACACTCATTATCAGCGATGACGCCCGCGACATACTTGCCTCGCAGATGATATTCAATCTCAACGAGCCCTCTATGATTGAGGACACATCGTGGATATATCCCCAGAAATTTATGGGCGTATGGTGGGAAATGTTTCTCGGTGGCAACTCATGGGCCTACAGTGACGACCTGACAGCTCGTCCCGGCGTCACCGACTACACCAAGCTGACCCCCAACGGCCGTCACTCGGCCAACACCGCCAACGTGAAAAAATATATCGACTTCGCAGCCGATGCAGGTATCAAGGGTGTACTCGTCGAGGGCTGGAATGAAGGCTGGGAATCGTGGACCGAGGGCCGCAAGAACCGTCATTTCCTCTTCGACAAAGCTTATCCCGATTTTGATATCGAAGAGCTTGAGCAGTATGCCCGCGACCGTGGTGTCAAACTCATCATGCACCACGAGACATCGGCCAACGCCGCCGACTACGAGCGTCAGCTCGACGACGCGTTCCGTTTCATGAACGACCACGGCTACGACGCCGTTAAAACCGGCTACGTGGGCTACATCATACCCCGCGGCGAGCACCACTCGTCGCAGTGGATGAATGACCACTATATCGAAGTGGCACGCCGCGCAGCCGACCATAAGATAATGGTCAACAGCCACGAAGCAGTGCGCCCCACCGGACTTATGCGCACATGGCCCAACTGGGTGGCGCAGGAATCGGCCCGCGGCGGCGAGTACGAAGCGATGGGCGGCAACACTCCCGAGCACACTACATTGCTCCCCTTCACCCGACTGAAAGGTGGCCCGATGGACTATACCCCCGGTATCGTTGAAACCGACCTCGCGTCATACGGTTTCGGCAACACCTCAAAGCCCGGCACCACCCAGGCACGTCAGCTCGCGCTATACCTCACCATGCCTTCGCCCATGCAGATGGCCTGCGATAAGCCCGACAGCTATCAGAAATATCCCGAACTGTTTGACTTCATCAAGATAGTGCCCGTGGCATGGAAAAACTCAGTGTACCTCGAAGCCGAGCCCGGCGACTATATCACCGTGGCGCGTCTCGACAAGAACAGCGACGACTGGTACATAGGCGCGATTACCGACGAAAATGCCCGCAAAGCAAAAGTCAAACTCGACTTCCTCCCCAAAGGTGTGAAATACGAAGCTACAATCTACGAGGACGGCAAGGACGCCGACTACCGTACCAATCCTAAGTCCTACACGCTGACTACCAAGAAGGTCGACAGCAAGAGCGAACTCACTCTCAACCTCGCTCCCGGCGGTGGCGCGGCCGTTCGCCTTACTCCGATTGCAAAATAAGCAAGCGTCTTGTAAAATAAGCAAGCGTCGCGCCGTAAGGATTATTAACCCGACAGTATAATTATTGAACAGTAAAATTATAGAATTGAAATATGGCAAAGGAAGATTATATAAAATCAAACCGTCAGTGGCTTGAGACCAAAGCCCGCGAAGAGGGTGTGAGACCGCTCGACAAGGGCGTCTATTATCGTCAGATAAAGAAGGGTAGCGGCACGGCGTCGCCCAGCCGAAGCAGCGTGGCTACGTTCCACTACACAGGCACCACTATCAACGGAAAGAAGTTTGACAGCAGCCGTGGCGGCACAGCTCCCGCATTCCGCGTCAGAGACCTCATTGTCGGCATGCAGATAGCGCTCACCAAGATGCACCCCGGCGACCGCTGGGAGGTATATATCCCTGCCGAGCAGGGGTATGGCCGCATGAATCAGCCTGGCATCCCCGGTGGTTCGACCCTCATCTTCGACATCGAGCTGCTCGGTATCTTCTGAAAGCGGTTGCCAATGATAAAAAAATTGCCACTATTCTGAATAAAATGTGGCAATGCAGTGATAAATGAAGAGGGTGTTGCAGACTCCGCATGCGCGGTTTTGCAACACCCTCTTCATTTATACTTCAATTATCAGCAGCGACCTGACTGGCAGGTTATTTGCTGATGAATTTTTGGCCGTTTCTGATGTAGATTTTGCCGGGTGTGGTGGTTTGCACCTTGCGGCCGTTTAGGTCGTAGGTAGGTGAGTAGGCGGCCGGGCTGTCGATTATTGTGTCAGCTATGCCGGCTGAGGGGAAATCGTCGGTTTCGATAAAGTTGGAGAATTGGCTCCAGCCTGTTGCTGCCTGATAGAGCGGGGTAGTGCCGACAGGGATGTAGACCGGAATGGAAGTCTTTACCTCGCCAAACGGATTGTTGTCTCCTTCAAATCCCGGTATGCCGGTCGGAGGCACTGCGGCCATGCAGTAAATCTTTTGCAGATTGCGGCATGCAAATGCGCGGTTACCCAAGCTCTTCATAGAGGCTGGCAATAATATCTCAGTCAGCTTGCCGCAACCCTGAAACGCATCCTCCCCGATAGTCTCCAGTGTCGAGGGAAATTCAATCTTATCAATGTCGGTAGCGTTGAAAGCAAACCCGCCGATTGTTACCGCCCGTGAAGGAATATTTACCTTGGTCAGCTTGATGCAGCCGGAAAATATATCTTCGGGAACAAACTGCAAGTTGTCGGGAAGATGAGCCTCCGTCAACGCCATATCGTTGTAGAACTGACCGCCATACGGGGACAGATAGCAATCGTCCGGCAGGATGGCTTTCGTTATACGCGAACCGGCAAATGCCATGTCACCGATATATTCCAGTCCGTCGGGGAAATTGATATCGGTAATGGGACACTGATAGAAAGTGGCACCGCCAATCCATTTGAGCGACGACGGTAACTCAATCGCACCCGCCAGCGCATAGCAGTGATAGAAAGCCTGCCCGTTGATACCCTCGAGCCCTTCGTTGAATTTCAGCCGGGCTGACGGAAGCCGCACGCAGTCGGTGAAAGCCGACTTGCCTATGTAACTCAGCGCCGAGGGGAAGTTTACCTCGGTAAGAGTGGTAGCGTAGGCGAATGCAAAATCTCCTATCTCGGTGACATTATCAGGTAGAACAATCTTCTCCAGCCATACGGTCGATATTATCATAGTGCCCCAATCCACTTGCTCATCGATGTGAAACATAGCGTGGTCGGGCACCTTGCCGCTCTCAATGACGGCCTTTTCAAGGTCAATGACTTTGAGGTAGCCGTTGAACGACGAGTCCCAAAGCGTATTGAAGTCCGCGTCATTCATCGGGCCATCCACGACTATGGCATCGATGTCGTAGATATTGTCGCCGAGTACCGATGCGAGAGTGCCGCTCTCGGTCAGCGCGGCGTGAAATGTCACCGGTTCGGCCTCCGCGGCCTGAACCTTGCGGCGGTCACTCCTTTCAGTCAAGGAGACAGTGACACCGCTTGCGTCGCTGATTTCGGTTGCGCTGAACAGTTCAGGCGTAACATCAGTCGCAGCCGACGCAGGCATAGTGAGGGCCGCCGTGACGCCCAATGTTATGAGATGGGATTTCAGATTCATTTTTTTTGGGATTTTTTCTTGAGGGTGGATTGGATTACCGGGAGGGCAATCTGCTCCATGACAGTGTAGCCTTCGGGGGAGGGGTGGACACCGTCGGAAGAGTAGGCGGGATTGATAGCGCCCTCGTCGCCCAGTACCATCGGAGTGAAGTAGTCGATATAAGCGTAGCCGTGCTTCTTGGCATACTCCTTGATGCGGGCGTTGAGCGAAGCCACTTTGGGCGCTACGTCAGTGATGTCGAGGCGCCAGTAGCAGCGGTTGGAGGGGAGAACGGAGGTCATAATCACCTTTATACCGTTGGCGTTGGCAATCTCGGCCATTGACACGAGGTTGCCGAATGTGATATCCTCGTTGTAGACGTAGTTGTTCTGCGCGATGTCGTTGATGCCGCCGTTGATTACGACCGCTGCCGGGTTGAGAGCCACCACGTCGTTGCGGAAGCGCACGAGAAACTGGTAGGTGGTCTGCCCGCCGATGCCGCGGCCCACGAAGTTATTATCGGCGAAAAATTCGGGATGTATGCCTGGCCAGTAGTCAGTGATGGAGTTGCCGAGAAAAACCACGAGGTTAGGCAGACTGTCGGGATTCTCGATAATGGCACGGTTGTCGGCTGCATAGCGTCCTATATTGGCCCAGTCATCTTCGGCCTTTACTGTGAATGCCGCACACGATGCCATGGCAAGTGCGAGGATAGTTTTGTTAAGAATGGTCATTATGTTTTACAGAATAGTTGAGAGTATGTGATTACAGACGGTGGGTGAGCACGGGCAGGATAGCGCTCTTCCATGAGGAGAAGTCGCCGGCGATGATATGCTTTCGGGCCTCGGTCACGAGCCAGAGATAGAAAGCGAGATTGTGGATTGACGCAATCTGCATGGCAAGAATCTCGCCTGCGATAAACATATGGCGCAGATAAGCCTTGGAGTAGACGCGGTCGACGTACGACGGACCATCCTCCTGAATGGGGCTGAAGTCGTCGGCCCACTTCTTGTTGCGCATGTTCATGATGCCGTGGGAGGTGAAGAGCATGCCGTTGCGGGCGTTGCGCGTAGGCATCACGCAGTCCATCATGTCGACTCCGCGCTCTATGGCTTCAAGGATATTGGCCGGAGTGCCGACACCCATGAGGTAGCGTGGTCGGTCAGCGGGGAGTATCTCGTTGACCACATCAATCATTTCATACATCACCTCGGCCGGTTCGCCCACGGCAAGACCGCCTATGGCATTGCCTTCAGCACCGAGATCGGCCACAAACTTGGCTGACTCTCTGCGCAGGTCGGGATAGGTGCAACCCTGCACGATAGGGAAGAAAGCCTGCGAGTGGCCGTAGCGCGGCGACGTAGCGTTGAAGTGGTTCCAGCCGCGGCGTAGCCAGCGGTGGGTGAGGGCGAGTGACTTTGTGGCGTAAGCGCGGTCAGAGGTGCCGGGAGGACACTCGTCGAGCGCCATCATTATGTCAGAGCCTATGGAACGCTGTATGTCAACAACCTTTTCGGGAGTGAAAAGATGCTTCGAGCCGTCGATATGGGAGCGGAAATACGCACCCTCCTCGCGCAGCTTGCGGTTGGCCGAGAGGGAGAACACCTGGAAACCGCCCGAATCGGTAAGAATAGGGCGCTCCCAGCCGTTGAATTTATGGAGACCGCCCGCCTTTTCTATGATCTCCATGCCGGGACGCAGGTAGAGGTGGTACGTGTTGCCCAATATAATCTTGGCGTCAATATCGTCGCGAAGCTCATGCTGGTGCACGGCCTTTACAGTGCCCTGAGTGCCCACGGGCATAAATATAGGGGTAGGTATGTCGCCGTGGTCGGTGTGTATGACGCCGGCACGCGCGTTGGAATTTTTATCGGTAGCTTGCAGTGTAAATTTCATGAATGCGAATTTACTTGAATGTTGTCAAAAATGTAGTTGTGGAAACGTATGCGCGTTTCGCGGTCGGGGAAAGCGCGGTGGTCAATCAGCACGATGTCGCCCGGTCGCGGTCCGTTGACTATGATGTCGTAGGGATCGCCCGGAGTAATTTCCCTTACCTCGGAGAGAGGTATCGAGAAACTGTAGCCGGGGGCTTCCTCGCGCTCCACGTCGATGTCAATGCGGTCGGGAAAGAGGGTTACGCCCACATCGCCCGCCGTCATCATCACTATGCGCGGCATCAATCCGTAGTTGCAATATACCAGCATCATGATAGCCGGCACTGTAACCACCGCAAGCATCAGCGCCACCACTAAAAACAGCGGGTTGACGGTCAGCGCCAGCACTATGAGCAGGGCGGGGAGGATAGCGAGGATAGCTGCGTGACGGCTCACCCAGCGCTTCATTATGCGCCGGATATAAGTGTCGGGTATAATCCTGAACCGTGAGGTAGTCAACAGCATCTTTCTTGCGGATTGATTAAAAAAGGAATGGACTAACGAATAGCGTCGGTCCATTCCCTGTACTTTAGCCGAAGCGTTGGAGTATTAGTCGAGCTTGTGGATAACGAGACCGCTTCGGAGCTTGGGCTCGAACCATGTAGTCTTGGGAGGCATGATATTGCCGGTGTCGGCAATGTCGATAAGCTGCTTCATCGACACGGGGTAGAGCGCCAGAGCAACCTTCATCTCGCCCGAGTCAACGCGGCGTTTGAGTTCGCCGAGACCGCGGATACCGCCCACGAAGTCGATGCGCTTGTCGGAGCGCAGGTCGGTGATACCGAGAATATCGCGCAGGATAAGGTCTGACGAAACGGTTACGTCGAGACAGCCTATCGGGTCGTTGTCATTGTAAGTGCCCTCGTTGGGAGTCAGCGAGTACCAGTGGCCGCCGAGGTAGAGCGAGAAGTTGTGCAGACACTTGGGGGTGTAAATCTCTGAGCCCATATCCTCCACGCTGAAGTTCTCTTTGAGGCGTTCGATAAACTGCTCGTCAGTCAGGCCGTTAAGGTCTTTGACCACGCGGTTGTAGTCAATAATCTTGAGGTGAGAAGCGGGGAACGCTACAGCCAGGAAGTAGTTGTACTCCTCGTCGCCGCGGTGGTCGGGATTGTTCTTGGCTTTCTCGTTGCCCACGAGAGCGGCGGCGGCGGTGCGGTGATGGCCGTCGGCGATGTAGAGCGAGGGCATCTTGGCAAACTCGGCGGTGATAGTATCAATTACAGCCTTGTCGGAGATTACCCAGAAGTGGTGACCGAAGCCGTCAGGTGCCACAAAGTCATACTCCGGTTCGCCCGCAGTAACCTTGGTGATAATATCCTGGAGCACATCATTGTCGGGGAACGCGAAGAACACCGGCTCGATGTTGGCGTTGTTGACGCGCACGTGCTTCATGCGGTCCTCCTCCTTGTCGCGGCGGGTAAGCTCATGCTTCTTGATTTTGCCCGTCATGTAGTCTTCTACGTTGGCGGCGATTACGAAGCCGTACTGGGTGCGGCCGTCCATCGTCTGGGCGTAGATATAGTATTTATCCTCGTCGTCCTGCACGAGCCATCCATTCTTTTGGAAAGCGTTGAAATTGTCTACAGCCTTGTCGTAGACACGTGCGTCGTGCTCGTCGGTGCCCGGTTCGAAATCTATTTCGGGTTTTATAATATGGTAGAGCGACTTGGGGTTGCCTTCGGCCTCGGCACGGGCTTCCTCGGAGTTAAGTACGTCATAGGGGCGGGAAGCCACTTCGGTGACCATATTTTTGGGCGGACGGACGCCGCGGAACGGTTTGATTTTAGCCATGGTGGTTGAGTGGTTGATGTCAGGTTGTTAATCTTATTTGCGAACGATTGTCTGGTTGCGGTCAGGACCTATCGAAACGATTTTGATGGGCACTTCAAGCTGCTCCTCGAGGAACTTGATGTAATCGTTGAATTCCTTGGGGAACTGCGCTTCGTCCTTGAACTGAGTCATGTCGGTCTGCCAGCCGGGCATGTCGACGTAGACGGGTTTGATGCGAGAGTCATCGACAGTGAAGGGGAAGGTATCAACGCGCTTGCCGTCAATCTCATAGGCCACGCAGGCACGGATTGTGGGGAACGTGTCGAGTACGTCGCTCTTCATCATGATGAGCTGAGTGACACCGTTAATCATTATCGCATAGCGGAGAGCCACGAGGTCAATCCATCCGCAGCGGCGTTCGCGGCCTGTCACTGCGCCGTATTCGTGACCGATGTCGCGAATCTTCTTGCCGGTTTCGTCGTGGAGCTCGGTGGGGAAGGGGCCGGAGCCTACGCGGGTGCAGTAAGCCTTGAATATACCGTACACTTCGCCGATTTTGTTGGGAGCGACACCGAGGCCGCAGCATGCGCCGGCGCTGATGGTGTTGGACGAAGTGACGAAAGGATATGAGCCGAAGTCAACGTCGAGCAGTGTGCCCTGAGCGCCTTCGCAGAGTATTGATTTGCCCTCTTTGAGCAGATTGTTGATATAGTATTCCGAGTCAATCAGTTCGTAAGAGAGGATGTATTTGATAGCTTCGAGCCACTTTGCTTCGAGTTCGCTGATGTCGGGAGTCTCGCCCATTGAGGCAAGCATGCGCAGGTGACGGTCGCGGGCAGCCTCGTAGGCCGAAGTGTCGCCGTTCTCCATGTTGCCAAGACGCACGCCGTTACGAGACACCTTGTCGGTGTATGTCGGGCCGATACCTTTGCCGGTAGTACCGATTTTGGCCGCGCCTTTGGCCTTCTCGTTAGCAGCGTCGAGCAGACGGTGAGTGGGAAGGATGAGATGGGCTTTGCGCGAGATTTTGAGCACCTTGCGCAGGTCAATTCCCGATTCTTCAAGAGCCTTGGCTTCCTCCATGAAGAGCACGGGGTCGAGGACCACGCCGTTGCCTATGATATTGACCTGATTCTCCTGGAAGATACCGGAGGGAATGGAGCGGAGCACATATTTCTTACCGTCAAATTCGAGAGTGTGACCGGCGTTGGGGCCGCCCTGGAAACGTGCCACTGCATCGTAGCGGGGGGTCAGAACGTCAACTACTTTTCCTTTACCTTCGTCGCCCCATTGCAGGCCGAGCAGAATATCAACTTTCATTTCTTTTGGTTGTGTATGTGGTGTTAATATATTAACTGACTTATTTTTCGGGCCGTTCGCCATCATGGGTTGGCTTGCTTCATGCGCCGGCTGCACTGCGAGCAGGTCCCGTAGACGTAAAATTGGAAATACTCCGGAGTGAAAGCCTGATAGCGGCGCTGCGAGAGCGCTTTAATCAGCGCAGGGTCCTTTATCTCCTTCACCTTTCCGCATTTCGTGCATACGAGATGCTGGTGGTTGGCGGCAGCCGTGTCGACAATTTTTTCATACTGTGCCGGCTCGTTGCCAAACCTGTGGCGGCGCACAATCCCCGCTTCGGTGAAAAGCTCGATTGTGTTATATACCGTGGCACGACTGACTCTGAAGCTGCTTTCGGCCATAGCGCGGCATATAGTCTCGACATTGAAGTGTTTGTTCATGCGAAGCACCATGTCAAGTATCGCGTAGCGCTCGGGAGTGCGGCGCAGATGCTTTGACGCGAGATACCTGTCAAGAGTCTCGACAGCCGATGTCTTTACTTTATTGTCAGTCATATCACAGACAAAGGTAATAATATTTTTATAACCCGCAAAATAACAACCAATCCGATTTAAATGATTTCACCACAAAATCCATTTGTACTGAACCCCGGAATAGCATAACAGACGATGATATAACACCGCTAATCGCCTATCGAAGGCGAAATATACCGGGGAGTCAGCGATCTCCGTATTGAAGTTATCAGGGCATAAACAACTGCTGCCCTGATGATGTTATTTCCTTAAGAAGTACGTCTTTGCGATAAGGATAAACGCTGACTGCAAAGAGTGAAAGATAATACCGCTGAAAAATGTTGTTCTTAAAAATATATATGGCATGAAACACATCTACTTATTGTTGGTGGGACTGCTGATGTCGATTGCAGCGCCCGCTCAGGTCGTGACCACTAATCCGCGCATTGTGCAGAACGGGTCAGCGCCTATCGTAATCACTTTCCACGCCGACCGCGGTAACCGCGGACTTGCGGGTCTGACAGCTTCGACCCCGATCTATGCCCACACCGGCGTGATACTCAAAGGGAGCGAGGAATGGTCGTATGCTCCGTCGTGGCTCGATAACTCGGCCAAGTATAAACTGACTTACGTATCGGCCAACACATGGCAGTTGACAATCCCCTCGATAAAGGAGTATTACGGCGTGGCTGACGGTCAGACAGTCGAAAAACTTGCTTTTGTATTTCGCAATGCCAACGGTACGCGCGAGGGTAAGACCGAAGAGGGCAGCGACATATTCGTCAACGTTGTCCCCGACGGTTTTGCCATGACGCTTGATGCTTCCACCGAATCGACATTACTTTCGGAGGCTGCGGACATTGACTTCAGCGTCTACACCACGCAGCCCGCAAAAATAGAACTGTTTGTCAACAGCTACGACTCTACGCCTATAGCCACAGCGGCCTCAGCTACGCAACTGACTGAATCCTACACCGTAGCAGCATCCGGAAATACGACAATCCTTGCACGTGCCACGGCAGGAAATGACGTGGTCGAACAATCAATCACCTATTGCCTCGCAGGCAACTCTGCTGCCCGCGATTACCCCGGTGGCGTGCCGCAGATGGGTCCCGTCGACAATGCCGACGGCTCGGTGACATTCTGCGTTGGTGCCCCCGGCAAGAAGTCGATGATGATTGTGGGCTCATGGAACGATTACGCCTATGATGCCTCGCAATTAATGTATTATCAGGATTATAACGGTCAGCGTTACTTCTGGACCACAATACCGTCAATAGCTGACGGCAAGGACTATATATATTATTTCATTGTTGACAACGATATAAAGGTTGGTGACCCCTACGCGCGTCTTGTTCTCGACCCGTGGAACGATAAGTATATCCCCGCAAGTGTCTATCCCGACATGCCCGAATATCCATCGGCTGCAGTGCAGGGTGTTCCCGTCGCCGTGTACAACTCCACCCAATCAGACTACGACTGGAAGGTTAAGGACTTCAAGGGGGTAGACCAGAGTTCGCTTGTAATATATGAATTGCTGATACGTGACTTTACGGGCACGGAGGGTAAGGCCAACGGCGAGGGTACAATCGCCGGCGTTATGTCGAAACTCGACTACCTGCAGGACCTCGGTGTAAATGCCATTGAATTTCTCCCGGTCATGGAGTTTAACGGCAACAACTCGTGGGGCTACAACACCAACTTCTATTTCGCGCCCGACAAAGCCTACGGTACGCCCGACGATTATCGCCGCCTCTTCGACGAGATTCACGCTCGCGGCATGGCTGTGATTCTCGACATAGTGTTCAACCAGACCGACGGACAGCACCCGTGGTATCAGATGTATCCTATTGCCTCCAATCCGTTCTACAACGGTTCGGCGCCCCATGCCTACTCGGTGCTCAATGACTGGAATCAGGATAACCCGCTCGTGCAGCAGCAATTCAAGGATGCCCTGAAATATTGGTTGGAAGCATACCATGTCGACGGATTCCGCTTCGACCTTGTGAAAGGACTCGGCAGCAATCAGAGCTACGGAGCTTCCTACAACGCCGCTACCAATACATGGACTAATGTCACCGATGCCAAGACCAACGACTACAACGCATCGCGCGTGGCCCGCATGAAAGAACTTCACGCAGCGATGAAGGAGGTAGCCGCCGATGCCTATTTCATCAACGAGAATCTTGCAGGGGCCCGGGAGGAGAACGAGATGGCGGCCGACGGCGAAATAAACTGGGCCAATATCAACGATGCCTGCTGCCAGTTTGCAATGGGATATTCCTCCGACTCCAATATGAACCGCTTCTATGCGCCGCTCGACTCGCGCACGTGGGGCTCGACTGTAAGTTATGCCGAAAGCCACGACGAGGAACGCATGGCTTATAAGATTTCACAATACGGTGCAACCGGAGTCAAGGGTAACACCACGATGTCGATGCGCCGTCTCGGTTCGGTCGCTGCGATGATGCTTATGACGCCGGGTGCCCACATGATATGGCAGTTCCAGGAGTTTGGTGCCAACCAGACGACCAAGGAAAGCAACGGCGGCAACGACACATCCCCCAAGACCGTAGTGTGGAGTCTTCTTAATAATGCTCAACGCAAAGGGCTTATGGAGAATTATCAGCAGCTTTGCGCAATCCGCCGCGACAATCCCGAACTGTTTAAGGAAGGAACGGCTACCACAATGGCATGCGACGTGAGTAACTGGAACAACGGACGCACAATCACGTTGAAGGCTGGCGATAAAGCTCTCTATCTTGTAGTCAACCCGCTGACTTCGGGCAATGCCTCAATTACTCTGAACGGAGCTTCGGCTACAGCGGAGTATCAGTTGATGTCGTGCAGCTACAACGTGACCCCCACACTCAATGGCAACGTTGTCACTCTCCCCGCCGGCGCTTACGCTGTCTATGGCACCACCAATCTTGTTGATGCCCCGGCAGTAGGAGTCGATGATAATGACGTCAACGTCAGGGTAGTGGACGGCAGTATTGTAATTGACGGTGAATATGAGAGCGCCGTGTGCTGCAATATGGCGGGCGTGACGATTGATATGTCACGTCAGTTGACTCCCGGCATTTACGTGGTCAATGTCGACGGTCATGCGGTTAAGGTCAGGATTTGAAAAATTTCCTTCGATATATGGCGGTGTGTCAGTGTGATGCACCGCTTTTTTAGTATATTTGTAAAATTATTCCGGACAACGCTGTTATGTTTTGTCCCGTCAATCGTATCTATAGTGTAAGCAAATGAAACAGGACAATCTGACATATTCATTCCTACACTTGCGGGAGAAACTTCACCGGAGTGCGATGCGGTTTCTCAGAAACGATGAGGATGCCCGCGATGCGTTGCAGGACACGTTCTTCAAGTTGTGGCAGAACGGCCCTGTGGAGACCGACACCGAGGCGCGCAACAAACTCTTTACCGTGTTGCGGAATATTTGTATCGACCGTCTGCGGCGCCCCGCAACCGTTTCGATAACCGAGGCCGAGACCGACGGCATGACGGTGCAGCCCGACTTCACCGAGGATATGGACCGCATGGAGTCACTGCTCACGGCCGGACTGACCGACACGCAGCGGCACATTTACACGCTCGTGGCTCGTGACGGCATGGAGTACGAGGATATAGCCTCGGCTCTCGATATGAAAGTAGAGGCGGTAAGAATGAATATGAGCCGCGCAAGAAAAAAGATTAAAGACAACTATCAGAAACTGAACCGATGAAACATCATGACGACCACATACTCACCATGCTTGAACTCGAAGCCCTGTGTCAGCTCCACAAGGAGAGCAGGCTTTCGGTGCTTGAGGAGAATGAACTGCAGTATCTGCTGAGTCAGACTACCTATCATTCGCCGTTAATAGATGATACACGGCAATCGATGCTCGCCGAGGACCTCTTGATGATGTCTATTCTCAGGAATAACAGGCGCAGGAAATTGAATCCGAAGTTGAGACATCTCCACCGCATTATCGGTGCTGTAGCGTCAGTAATTGTTGTCGTAGTCATGCTTGGAGTGATAGGTAAGATTGGAAACAATAGTGTCGGTTACGGTGGTGAAGTCACTGCTTACGACGTATCGGCTTCAGCGGCGGCCTCCGACGGCTATATTGTGATAGCTTACGACGGGGGTCGGCAACTTGACCCTGCGGCTTCGGCACGCGCGGTAGACGACGCGCAGAAACGCGCCGATGAACTGATGGCAATGGCAGCGGCCAAAGAGAAGGATGACATGCTGCAGCAGGAACGTATAATGAAACTGACTACAGGTAGAAACATTTAATATAATAGTAAACTGATAAAATAAGAATCATGAAACGGTATATCATAATAATAGTAGCTCTCTTCATCAGCATTGCAGCAATGGCCAAGCCGCCGCGCCTGAACGTCGAAAAACTGTTTGACGGCTCGTACAATTCCGACAAGACAGTGCAGATACATATATCAAGGACTCCTGAAAAATATTTCCGCGGGTTTACCGTGACCAACAACGCCGCGCTGGTAAAGAAAGTTACCGACCTGTTTAAAAAGGATGTCCCCAAAGCGGAGAAATCGCAGGATATTATCGAAAACGGGGGAGTGGTATATTCATCAATGACGGTAAAGAACAACGACCGGGATATTAATATCGGTCTGTCATATTCACCCGGCAATGTATGCTATCTGTTTATCACCGGCCCGAATGAGGCATTCAAATAACCCTTCCGAAGCTTTTAAGTAACTGCCACGAAGCTTTTGAGTAACGGTTCCAATCTCATTCTTATTCTGAAAATCTAATTCCATAATTTATTTATTATGAACAAATTGTTTATATTGCTCCTCGGAGCGATAGCACCCTTCTCGTCCCTTTCCGCGCAGGAGAGCATTGATTCCATCGCTATGATTAAGGATATGGAACGCAGTCTTGACGAAGTAGTTGTTGTGGCCCGTCGTCCCGTGCTGAAACAGGAAGCCGACCGTATCATCTACCTCACGAAGAATGACCCGTATGCCATCGGAATGAACGGTATTGAATTGCTTGACCGCATTCCCCGCGTCTCGGTAATCAGTGACCGGGTGAGTGTTGCGGGCAAGAGTACGGTCAGGTATATCATTGATGGCCGGTTGCTTGAAATGACTGACGATGCACTGCTGATGAAGCTGAAAAATATGCAGGCCGACGGCATTGAGAAAATCGAACTCCTCACCACGCCGCCCGCCAAATATGCAGCGGGCGATAATGTAGCCTTTATCAGTATCACTACGCGCAATGAGTCGTTCGGTACGCGTGGCAACGTGTGGGGTAAAGGCAGGTATTCCGACGATTTCAACTACAATGCGGGTGGTAATCTCAGTCACACTACCCGTAAGGTGGAACTGTCGGCCGATGCCGGTTGGAATGACTCGCGCGGCAAGAATGATACATATAAGGAATACGCTTTTGACGACCATCAGCAGGTGTCCGACCGCCGCAACGCTTTCGTATGGCGTACGCTCAGTGCCAACGGGCTTTTCAAGTATAAGTTTGATTCGCGCCTGAGTGCCGGAGTGATAGTGAATTACAGCCGCGATGTGATGAAGTCTGACCGGACGGACAGCACTTCCGATGGCCTGTCGACGATGCTGTCAACCGCTAAAACTCCGTCGTATCCCGAAAATGCACTTACTCTTACCGGTTTTGCCGACTGGAATATCGATTCAAAGGGTAAAATGCTTAGTCTGACCTACAACTGGTTTGACAAGCGCAGCAACTCCTTCTCCGAGATCACCACCAACTTGGCCGCAAGTAGCTCACGGCTCACCCGCGACGGCGACAACCGCTACGATATTCATTCGGTGAAACTCGATGCCGTTCTGCCCTTCGATGCTTTCAAGATAGAGGCCGGAGCCGCCTATACCTCGATTGGCAATGATACCGATTTGACTATCGCCAACGACATCGACGGAACGATGATTACTGACCCGTCGCAAAGCAATGACTTCGTGTACGATGAGAAAACGTCGGCCATCTATCTTTCGGGTGAGAAGCATTTCGGAGGGTCGCTTTTCGGCAGGATAGGGTTGAGGTATGAGCATACCGATGTTCGCGGCGTGCAGCGGGCTGACAATTCGCGTAATGACCGAAGCTATGATTATCTGTTTCCCTCGGCTGTGATTAGCTGGAATATGGGGGCGGCCGGTCGGTTGTCGGCTGACTATTCGATGGGTATAAGTCGTCCGAGTTTTGGCGACATGAATCCGTTCCGCTATTATAATACCGTTAAGGATTACTTCACGGGTAACCCGGACCTGAAATCTGCCATCGCTCACAATTTCGGCGTGAATTACAGTTTCCGCGGGCTTTATGCGGTCATCTACGCTTCGTGGAATCATGATGCCGTGGGGTATATCACCCGTTTTGACCCTACCGGAATGCAATGGACTACCCCCCAGAACTGCCTGAACACGGTTAAGACAGGATTGTATGCCTCCTATAATCGTTCACTGTTTGATTGGTGGAATATCAATCTCGGTGGAGAACTGTTTTACTCACGTTCTAAATCAATGATTGCCGACTTCAGGGACTCCGACTACGGCAGTTGGAGCGGTAAGATAGAGCTCAACACATCGTGGATGCTCAATAGAGCCAAAACATTGATATTCAATTTAAATTGCAGCCATTACTTCCCGTATCAGGACAGTATGGTGAAGTATGATAACCGCACGTGGCTTACCTGCGAGTTGAGGTACATGCTGCTCGACAACCGACTCGCGCTCACGGCCTCTGTCTCCGACCCTTTCGGTTGGAGCATAACGAAATCCCACGCCTCGTTCAAGGACTACACCCTATATTCCCGCATAAACATTCACGAGCATGCCGTCGCTCTTCGTGTGGCATACTCTTTCGGGGGCAATAAGGTCAACAATGTCTATCGCGATACTAAAGAACGTGAATCCCTACGCAGCCGCTAATCGCTCCCGCAAAATATAATCTCAATACCTCATGCAGGAAACAGGGCGAAGCATCAGGCGGAGTATCAAAACACCGCCTGACGCTTCGTTAACTACATATCATCGGCCAAACATTGAAGTTCAAAGGCGATTGTTTCATATCAGCAGTTTATTTATGTTATTCTTTCTGCGCCTTGTGCCGATTGTTTAATTAAAGTCAAAGAAAGGCGGGGGTGTTGGTTATGTGGCGGATTTTTATTATATTTGTAGTTTGTTGGAGCGGCAGATTTGGTGCGCTCCATTGTTATGAACTATGAGACCCCGTTCCCCAATATTTGTTAAAAACTCGGCCGCATATCGCAGAGCGAGTTTTGACATGTGAAGAAGGAGTGTACTTGATGTACACGACTGATGAACAGGGCAAAAATCGCCTGC
>JAAVEW010000036.1 GCA_014801075.1 Barnesiella sp.
GATTATTATAATAATAAAAGAATTAAATCCCGGTTAAATGGCAAGAGTCCGGTGCAGTACCGAACTCTTTCAATAACTGGCTAATGTTTAATCCGTCCAACTTTTTGGGGTCACTTCATAAATCGCGTCCGCATCCGGATGGTATAACACATTAAATACCAATACCTTATGCGGACGCGATTTATCGCGTCCCTACTGTTTGACGGGGTTTTACAACCCCGTCACTACGGGTTTGTAATCAGCTGATTACAGCACTTTTGCGTAGAGTGCCTTGATGTCGTCGAGGGTGACTTCGCGGGGGTTGCCGGGGGTACATACGTCGGCAAGAGCCTGCTCGGCGAGTGCGGGAATATCCTTCTCGGTGATGCCGAGTTCGGTGAGGTGCTGGGGAATACCTACCTTAACAGCGAGGGCGCGCACTGCGTCAACGGCAGCCTGCGATGCTTCCTCACGGGTCATGCCGTCGGTGTTGACACCCATCGCACGTGCGATTTCGGGGTACTTGTCGAGACAAGCGGGCATGTTGAACTCCATGACGGTGGGGAGCAGGAGTGCGTTGGCCACGCCGTGGGGAATATCGAAGAGCGAACCCATCGGGTGCGCCATACCGTGAACGAGGCCGAGACCTACGTTGGAGAATGCCATACCGGCGATATACTGCGCTACGGCCATACCGTCGCGTGCTTCAGCGTTGGTGGGATTCTCTACTGCCACGGGGAGGTGACGGCTAATCATGCGGATAGCCTCGATTTCAAACATGTCGGACATTGACCAAGCGCCCTTGGTGATGTAGCCCTCGATAGCGTGAGTCAGCGCGTCCATGCCGGTAGCAGCAGTGAGGCTCTTGGGGAGCGAATACATGAGTTCGGCGTCGATGATGGCTACTGCGGGAATGTCGTTGGGATCGACGCATACCATCTTCTTCTGCTTCTCTTCATCTATAATAACATAGTTGATAGTGGTTTCGGCAGCGGTACCGGCAGTGGTGGGGAGCGCAATCATGGGCACGCTCTTGTTCTTGGTGGGAGCAACGCCTTCGAGCGAAATGATGTCGGAGAACTCGGGGTTGTTGACCACGATACCGATAGCCTTGGCAGTGTCGATTGACGAGCCACCGCCTATCGCGATGAGGAAATCGGCATCAGCCTTCTTGAATGCCTCGATACCGTTTTTCACGTTGGTCACTGTGGGGTTGGGCTTCACGTCGGAGAACACCTCGTAGGGGATGTTGTTGGCGTCGAGGATTTCAGTTACCTGGCCGGCTACACCGAATTTTACAAGGCCTGCGTCGGTGACAACAAGCGCTTTCTTCTTGCCGAGACGGGCCACTACTTCGGGGAGCACTTTGCGCGCTCCGGGACCAAAATAAGATACTTCGTTGAGAATAAAACGATTAACCATAGTTATATTTTATGTTAGGTGAGTAATGATTGCCTGCATTGTGACGGGAACAGCCCGACAGACTTTACAAAAATACAAAATTTTCAGTAATTACGATTTTTTTTGCGTAAATTCGCACTGCGATACCGCGGTACGACCCGCCATCGCGACATTTTCTTATCAAAATATATCCCCACCACAATGGAAAACGAAACAATCAAAATAGGTATCACGCACGGCGACATCAATGGCGTAGGCTACGAGGTGATACTCAAAATGCTCGACGACAACCGTATCCTCGAACTCTGCACGCCCATCATCTACGGCTCGGCCAAGATAGCGTCGTTCTATCGCAAAGGCCTCGGCCTGCAGCAGCAACAGCTCAACCAGATCAACGACCCCTCCGAGGCGCGCGCCGGCGTTGTCAACATCATCAACGTCGTGGGCGAGGATTGCAAGGTGGAGCCGGGTCAGAGCACCAAGGAGGCGGGCAGCGCTGCCTTCGCCGCTCTCGAACGTGCCGTGGCCGACGTGCGCAATGACAACCTCGACGCCATCGTCACCGCCCCCATCAACAAGGACAACATCCAAAGCGAGCTCTTCACCTTCCCCGGCCACACCGAATACCTCGAGGCATCGACCGACGGAAAGGCACTCATGATACTCTTCAACCGCGACATACGCGTGGCCCTCGTGACCACTCACCTGCCTATCAGCAAGATAGCCGAGAATATCACCGCCGAACGCATCGTGGAGAAACTCAAGATATTCAAGGACACGCTGCGCAGCGACTTTGCCATCGTTCACCCGCGCATCGCCGTGCTCGCCCTCAATCCCCACGCCGGCGAGAACGGACTTCTCGGCAGCGAGGAGCAGGACACCATCATCCCCGCCATCAAGGAAGCCAAGGAGCAAGGCGTTGAGTGCTACGGTCCTTACGCCGCCGACGGATTCTTCGGTTCGGGACTTTTCAAGCACTTCGACGGCATCCTCGCCATGTACCACGACCAGGGACTCGCCCCGTTCAAGACAATGGCAATGGAGAGCGGCGTCAACTTCACCGCCGGCCTTCCCATAGTGCGCACCTCGCCCGACCACGGTACCGGCTACGACATTGCAGGCCAGGGCAAAGCCTCCGAGCAGTCAATGCGCGAAGCCCTCTACGCCGCCATCGACATAGCCCGCAACCGCGCCCGCCACAAAGAGATGACGGCCAACCCCCTCCGCCGCCAATACTTCGACAAGTCCAAAGACAACGTAGTCCTCGACCTCACCAAAGAATAATCCCATACCGAAAACCCAACCCTCAAAGGGTTTTACGGAACCCCTGAACCGTATTTGGGAGCAGGGACGCGATAAATCGCGTCCGCGTAAGCCATTGGTATCCTAGATATTACACCATCCGGTTGCGGACGCGATATATCGCGTCCCTACTCCCCGCATAATTTCGATGAAGCCGCCCGAAATTATCTTAAAAACATATGCGGGCGGGGCGGATTGGGGGTGCGGGTTGGCGATTAAAAATAAAAAAGATGTGCCAATATTGGATATTTTCGAAAGTATTTGTATATTTGCACGCTGAAAAACAGACCCTCACGGGGCCTGAATGTCAAAAAGTTATGCGACTGCGAGGAAGCGAAGCGCCCCGTCGGTTGCATTCATCATTGATTATAAATAATTAATAACCAGTTAAATATAACAAATTAACACATGCAAAGCAAAGGAACCTTAGGGAGTATTATTGCCGGCGTGATTGCTATTTTCCTGGTGCTTATCTGCTTGTTCTACCTCTCATTTACGCTCGTATCGAGCCATCATGAGAAGAAAGCGGAAGAGTATGCAGCAAAAATGGCAGGTTCGGAACAGGCAGACGCCGCTCTCTTGAAGAAACATTACCATGACTCAATCAAAAATGAGCAAGTATGGCTTGGTTACACCTACAACGAAGTGCAGAAATGGGGTATCGGCCTCGGTCTTGACCTCAAAGGCGGTATGAGCGTACTGCTCCAGGTATCGCTCCGCGACCTCATCACTTCTATGAAAGACGGCGCGCCCGACGAAGCTTTCACCAAAGCTCTCGACATCGCCGACCAGGCTCAGAAAAATAACCCCGAGACTGACTACGTAGTCACCTTCTACGATGCCTACACCAAGGAAGCCCCCAACGCCAACCTCAGCAAAGTATTTGCCGTTGACGGTATCAAATCGGGTTCAAGCCGCAGCGAAGTGCTCTCGGCCCTCCGTAAAGAAATCAAGGACCGCGTTGACAACTCCGCCACCAACGTGCTCCGTTCGCGTATCGACGCCTACGGTGTGGTTTCACCCAACATCCAGGTGCTCCAGGGCAAGGACGGTCAGATACTTCTCGAGCTCCCCGGCGTGAAGGATAAGGACGACATGCTCAACCTGCTCCAGCGTCAGGCCAAGCTCCAGTTCTTTGCTTCATATAAGGACGAATTCGGCACCACTGTCAATACCGCCCTAGGCCGTATCGACGACGCAGCCGACAACCAGATCAGCAAACTGTCGAAGAACCTCATCTACAAAGCCGACAACCGCGGTCGCGTTTCCGACCAGGTGGACCGCGTAGAGCAGGGCCTCCACATGTCAAACCCCGTGGTAGGTTACTTCCTCGCCAAGGATACAGCTACTGTAGGCAACATCCTCCGTGCGCCCCAGTACGCTCAGTTCCGCCCCGACGGCATCCAGTTCCGCTGGGCTCACATCCCCGAAAAGCATAACAAAGCCGAATACTTCGCGCTCTACGCCCTCAAGTCAAACAAGGGTGTGCCCGCAATGAGCGGCGACCACGTAGTCAACGCCCGCGCCGACTTCGACAGCAACCAGAACACTCAGGTTGTATCGATGGACATGGATAGCGAAGGCGCCAAGGAATGGGCTCGCGTAACAGGCGACAACATCGGCTGGCCCGTAGCCATCGTCCTCGACAACGAAGTCTACTCCGCACCCCGCGTCAACGACAAGATTACCGGCGGAAGCTCACAGATTACCGGTAACTTCGACGTGCAGGAAGCCCAGAACCTCGCCAACGTGCTCAAGAGCGGTAAGATGACCGCACGCGTTGAGCCCGTCCAGACTGAAGTAATCGGTCCGTCACTCGGCCAGCAGGCTATCGACAAGGGTATCGTATCATTCATCGTAGCCCTCGTGCTTCTGATGATTCTTATGATCAGCTACTACGGCGTAATCCCCGGTCTCATCGCCAACCTCGGTCTTATCCTCAACCTCTTCTTCACATTCGGTATCCTCGCCTCATTCCAGGCCGTGCTGACACTCTCCGGTATCGCCGGTATCGTGCTCGCCCTCGGTATGGCGGTCGACGCCAACGTGCTCATCTTCGAGCGTACTAAAGAAGAGCTCCACGCAGGCAAGAACGCCCGCACCGCAATCGCCGACGGTTACTCCAACGCCTTCTCGGCAATCTTCGACTCCAACCTCACCTCTATCATCACCGGTGTAATCCTCCTCCTCTACGGCACAGGTCCCATCAAGGGCTTCGCCACCACTCTTATCATCGGTATCGCATGCTCGTTCTTCACAGCCGTATATCTTACCCGCATCGTGTTTATCCTCGGTGCCAAGAAGAAATGCTTCGAGAACCTCACCTTCACTACCAAACTGTCACGCAAGATGTTTGACAACACCAATGTCAACTTCCTCGGCAAGCGCAAAATCAGCTTCACCGTTGTAGCCGCTATGGTAGTAATCGTGCTCGTATCATTCTTCGTTCGCGGTCTCAACCAGGGTATCGACTTCTCGGGTGGTCGCAACTACGTTGTGATGCTCGACAAGGCTGAAGCTCCCGCCGACCTCCAGGCTCGCCTCACTCCCGTGTTTGAAGGCGCTCAGGTATCGGTAATCAAGATTGAGGACAAGAACCAGGTTCGCGTATCAACCAACTACAAGATTGCCGAACCCGACTCAGTAGTCGAGAACGAAATCATCAACAAACTCTACAACACTCTTCAGCCCAACCTCAAAGAGGGCATGAAGCTTGAAGAATTCAAGACCACCGACCAGAGCCAGGGTATCGTATCGTCACAGAAGGTAGGTCCTACCGTAGCTGACGACATGCGTAACGACGCTTACGTAGCCGTGACATTGTCGCTCATCGCAATGTTCCTCTACATCCTGCTCCGTTTCCGCAACATCGCGTTCTCACTCGGTGCGTTGGCAGCCGTAGCGTTCACCGCGTTCACCATCGTCGGCTTCTACTCACTCTTCTGGGGCATCCTCCCCTTCGCAATGGAAATCGACCAGACATTCATTGCCGCGATCCTTACCGTCATCGGTTATCAGATCAACGATACCGTGGTAGTATTCGACCGTGTGCGTGAGAACACCGCCCTCTATCCCAAGAAGTCATTCTTCGACATCATCAACTCGTCAATCAACTCGACCTTGGGTCGTACAATCATGACATCGGGTTCTACCCTGTTGGTATTGTTGAGCATCTTCTTCCTCGGTGGTGACACACTCCGCAGCTTCATCTTCGCGATGATATTCGGTGTAATCATCGGTACCTGCGCTACTATCTTCATCGCAGCTCCCGTAGCCTACATCACCGACAGCCGTCGCAAAAACAAACAGGCTGCCGCAAAATAACCGACTCCGAAACTCAATTTAACCATAACTCACACAAAGTGACCGGCACCCCATCAACAGGGTACCGGTCACTTTACTTTTGCCGTCCCCACGTGTGGCGGGGGTCTCCCGACCCGTGCGTGATAATGTGCGGCCGAGGACGGCCCCACCACGAGGCGCAACGTGGTGGGGCCGTCCCCGGCCGCACAAAACATAGCCATAAAAAAGCGCAAAACATAGCAATGCTCCACGTTCAAACAGCAGGATTGGAGTTTTTTTAAACAGTAGCACAGGAGGTTTCAACAGTAGTACAGGAGGACTTGCAGTAGTACAGACGAGGGAGGTTATTCATTCGTAACAAGGCGTCCGCAGGCCGCCGATTTAGTAGTAACCGGGGTTGCCGAGCGAAGCGATGGCGCCCCCGGATTAATGAAAGCAGGAAAAAAGGCGTCCGCAGGCCGCCGATTTATTGACACTGACTTGCGTGATAATGTGCGGCCGGGGACGGCCCCACCACGGGACGCAACGTGGTGGGGCCGTCCTCGGCCGCACAAAACATAGCCATGAAAAAAGCTCAAAACTTAGCAATGCTACGCGTTCAAACAGCAGGATTGGAGTTTGAAGAATAATCTGTGACTTGTAGGTGTCTTTATGGGTGAACGCGGGTCGGGAGACTCCCGCCACGTTGCTACTGTTGAAAGATACTGCACTACTGTTGAAATTTTGTTATATTTGCAATAGTTAAAAAAATATCCATTCGCTATAATCTATTTTAGGGATTGGATTGTTTTCTTTATGGTTGCTATCTATTGAGCAATAGCTATATTTAGCGGCTGTCACTTTCAACTATTATACTTTATACTTACAATTATGAGACGCCTGACGTTTACTGTAACTGCTATACTATCGATTCTCGGTTGCGCTGCGCAAAGCAACGACAATGCTGCGCAAAGCAGCGACAACGCCGCGGCGGCATCGCAGACCGATGCGGCAGCCTCCGGCCCGCGCGTGCTTACGCTCACCGATTGCCGCGAGCTTGCGGTCAAAAACAATGCCAAGATTTCAATCGCTGCCGGCAATGCCGAGGCCGCCGAGGAGCAGCGCAAGGAGGCTTTCACAAAGTATTTCCCCACGGTGTCGGCCTCGGCCACGGCCTTTGCGTCGAACAAACCGATGATTTCGCTCGACCTCTTCAACGTGGCTACTCTCGACATGCTCAAACGCGGCGTCAGCGCCAACGTGACGGCCATGCAGCCTGTCTACGCGGGTGGTCGTATCATCAATGCCAACCGACTCGCTGAAGTGGGCGTGGAGGCCTCCCGTCTGGAACTCGACAACGCTACCGACGACGTGGAACAGACAGCCGAGAAATACTACTGGCAGCTCGTCACCCTGAAATCAAAACGCAAGACTCTTACCGACGTGATAGCGCTCGTCGACACACTGGAATATCAGGTCAACGTGGCCCTCAAAGCGGGCGTCACCACGCGCAATGAGCTGCTCAAAGTGCAGCTGCGCCGCAACGAACTGCGCTCTACTATGGTCGACCTCGACAACGGCATCGCACTGTCGCGCCAGCTCCTCGCCCAGTACGTCGGTCTTGACGGCGAGAATATCGACATCGACGAGGTGGAGACCCCCGGCGACGTGCCCCCCTTCCCCACCGACATCTACGTTGACCCCACCGCGGCCCTTACCGCCACCAACGACTATCAGCTGCTCACCAAGAAGGTGAAAGCCGCCGAACTGGAGGAGAAAATCACCCGCGGCGACAACCTCCCCACCGTGGGCGTAGGCGCGGGCTACTTCTACTCCGACGCGCTCGGTAAGAGCCGTGGATTCGGCGCTGTGCTCGTCAACGTGTCAGTACCTATCAGCGGCTGGTGGGGCGGCTCACACGCCGTGAAACGCCGTAAAATCGAGACTGCCAACGCACGCTCGCAGATGCAGGACCTCTCGCAGATGCTCTGCATCAAGATGACCAACGCCTGGGACGACCTCACCTCGGCCCACCGCAAGATGGAGATTGCCAAGGAGTCGATAGGTCAGTCGGCCGAAAACCTCCGCATGAACGAAACATTCTTCGATGCCGGCGTCAGCAACGTCACTGACCTGCTCGATGCCCAGGCCCTCTACCGCGAGAGCCTCGACCGCTACACCGAAGCCTACGGCGCCTACTGCATGGCCCGCATCAACTACCTCCAGGCAACAGGGCAGGGCCTGTAAATATTGCGTGATAATGTGCGGTCGGGGGCGTGGTGGGGCCGTCCCCGGCCGCACAAATAAAGAGGGAAAGGCGTCCGAAGGGCGCCGATTTATTGCTACTGACTTGCCTGATAATGTGCGGCCGAGGACGGCCCCACCACGTTACGTCCACGGACCGCACAAATAAAGAGAAAGAGGCGTTCGCAGGGCGCCGATTTATTGATACTGACTTGCCTGATAGTGTGCGGCCGGGGACGGCCCCACCACGTTACGTCCACGGGCCGCACACTGTCACGCGCGGGTCAGGAGAC
>JAAVEW010000037.1 GCA_014801075.1 Barnesiella sp.
ATTTGTTCGGTGGTTGAAGGAGTTATGGGGTTCCATAACGACTGAAACCGACGGACAAATACGCCAAAAAGCGACCGAGGCGAAAGTAACTTTCATTGGGTATCGGTATTTATTTTAAAATTTGTAAATCTTTATTTTGTTTAATATTACCTTAAGAGCGCATCTCGCAGGCGAGTTTTGCCCTGTTCATCAGTCGTGTACATCAAGTACACTCCTTCTTCACATGTCAAAACTCGCTCTGCGATATGCGGCCGAGTTTTTAACAAATATTGGGGAACGGGGTCTAAGTCAATCATGGGGTAGGGATGGAAAGGCCAATCACGAAGTCTGCACCTCGTTCATCACCTTGACGCGCACGCTGGTGATGCGGTGGTGCTCGATGTCGAGAATAAGGAATCGGCAGCGGCCGTAGACGAGCGGTTCCTTCTCCTTGGGGAAGTCGCCCTTGATGGCGAGCAGCATTCCGGCAAGCGTCTCGCAGTCCTCGGTGACGTCGGCGTATTCCTCCTCGTCGAGTCCGGTGACGCGGAAGAAGTCGTTGAGGATGGTGCGGCCCTCGAATATGTAGGTGTCGTCGGGCAGACGGCGATAGGTCTTTTCCTCCTCGTCATACTCGTCGTTGATGTCGCCTACAATCTCTTCGAGCACATCTTCGAGAGTCACAATGCCTTGAGTACCACCAAATTCGTCAATAACAATGGCCATGTGGATTTTCATTTTGCGGAAATCCTCGAGCAGGTCGTCGATTGAGCGCGATTCGGGCACGAAATATGGTTTGCGGAGCAGTTTCTGCCAGTTGAAATCCTTGTTCTCCTTGCCTATGTAGGGGAGCAGGTCGCGGGAGTAGAGCACGCCGCGGATATTGTCCTGCGTGCCATCGTAAACCGGGAGACGGGCGTAGCCCGAACGCAGCACCTCGTCCATCACCTTGTCAAAGTCCCAGGTGATGTCGATGTCGGTGATGTCGACACGCGGAGTCATCACCTCGGAGGCCGTAGTGTCGCCGAAGCGAAGTATCTCCTTGAGCATCTCGCGGTCGGCACCGGGCTGCATGTCGGTGATTTCGAGCGCTTTCTCGAGTTCGTCGGTCGAGATATTGTCATGCTTCTTGGTGACGACGCGGTTCACGATGCCGGTGCTCTTGACGAGGACCGACGAGAGCGGACGGAATATCTTCATGAGGAAAGTCACGCCGCCTATGGAGCGTGTGGCCCAGGCCAGCGGGTTCTGCTTGGCCATCAGTTTGGGGAAAATCTCGCCGAAAAGGAGTATGAGGAAAGTAAGGATAATGGTCTGCAACACAAAACTAAGCACCTCCGACATGCCCGCGAACACGGGGCCGAGCGCAAAGTTGCAGAGCACTACGATAGTTACGTTGACAAGATTGTTGGCTATGAGAATGGTGGCGAGCAGGCGTTCCGGCTGCAGGAGCACGCTGCGTATGCGGTCGCCGGTGTTGCTGTCGTCGAGGCGCTCGTCGTCGGGGTCGAGCGAAAAAAATGATATTTCACTTCCCGACACAAAGCCTGAGATAATCAGGCAGAGTACGCCGAAAGCGAGAGCTATGATCTGCGGTGCGCCGAAAGCATTGATGTCGGCTAAAATGCCTACCCCCGACAGGGTGGCAGGTAAAGGGTCTATATCCAAAATATCTTGCTGTTGGTTAATAATCCGGGCCGGCTCATCGTGACATACGAGGAGTCGCGAGGAGCCAAGCCGCTATCAGCCGCAAAGATACAAAAAAATCCGAGACGAGCCAATAATGAATTATTAATTGTGGATTACTTCACTTCAGTGAGCGAGCGGATGAGTTGGATTTCATTTTTGTCGAAGGGTGTGCCGTCGGGGCGGTAGATGTCGTGAAACCATACTTTGGGTTCTTCGCCCGTAGGTATTACCTCGGCCCAGGAGTAGATGGTGTTGGTCTTGCCCTTTACGAATCCCCAGTTGATAGCGCCGATATTAAGCTCCTTGAGCATGGGCATGATACCCTCGAAGGTACTGCCTGAGGTGCGCGACATATACTCGGTGCAGACAACGGGACGATGATACATCTTGAGTGACTGAGCGAGCGCTTTGTGCTGCTCGGGGTCGCCGTAGTTGTGATATGAGATGATGTCGGAGTTGCTGATGTTGAATGCGTTGAGCTCGTCGTAATCGTGGTTGCTGAAGTTCCAGCAGCACACGGTGAGCGGCTGCGAGGGGTTGCAGGCGCGTGCCCACTCAAATGCTTTCTTGACGAGGGCGAGAGAGGTGCATACTGAGTCCTTGAGGTCGCTCGGTTCGTTGTAGAGGTCCCAGAAGAGAATGCGGTCGTCGTCGGCGTAAGTGCTTATGACATCGGTCATGTAGGCTTGCAGGCGGGGGTAGAGGGTGGCGGTGTCGTCGCGCAGACTCGTGGCCGGGTCGCGCACCCAGCCGGAGTTGTGTACGCCGGGCTTCGGGTCGTCCTGCTTGCCGTAGTGCGACTCGGCGTTCCAGCAGTCATCGAAGAATACAAAGTGGGGGCGAATGCCGTGCTTGGCGCAGATGTTGAGGAACTCGTCGATGCGGGCTATGAAGCCGTCGCGGTCATTCTCCCATACCAGACTGCTGAGGAATACACGCAAAGTGTTGAATCCGAGACCTTCGGCCCATGAGAGTTCCTTATCGATAAGCGCGGGCGACCATGTGTCGGCGCTCCACATCTCTATCTGATTGATGGCGTTGGCCGGGATATAGTTGCAACCGGCGAGCCAGCCTTGTGCGTCGCCCCAGCGCAAGGCTTTGGCGTTGCTCCAGCGGCCTGTGGGGGCTGCGTCGTGCATACCTCGGTCGGCGAGGTAGGAGATGAGACGTTGCGGACGGTCGGTCTGTATGATGCGGCAACCGATGGAGTCGATGAGGTAGCCGTAGCCGTTGGCATCGCTCACGAGCGACGCGTCATCGTCGTGGCCTCCCACCATGCTGTCCCATAACGTGTTGTACCATATAAGGCTCTTGCCGCGGAGCATGTCGCGGGCCTTGGCGGGGAGAGGATTGGTGTCGGAGGAGTACATCAATTCAAAGGCCACGGGGTTGAGCTCGTTGACAAACGCTTCGATTTTTGCCTCGGCATCTGGCTGGTCGAGGTTGACGATAGGCATGTAGATAACCTCGTCGAGATACTTGCCGTAGCGGCTCTTGACCTCATCGGCGGGGAGATAGCCTTTCATGACAATCTGGCGGGTAGTGCCTGTGCGCTGTAGCAGGTCGTAGACCTCGTCGAAGTAGCGGTCGGCCTTGTCGAGATTGAACATCACCTGTCCCTTGGTGGCTACGAGCACTTCCTCAAGGGTGGGCACGCTGCACGAGGTGTGGATAGCGCAACCGTTGCGCAGGCGCAGTTTCTTTATATCTTCGAGGTTGGTCTCGGCTATGTCGCCGTTGCCTGTGGTGGTGCGGTTGAGCCAGGAGTCGTGCATGAGTATGAGGTGGCCGTCCTTGGTGCGGTGCAGGTCGATTTCCACTATGTCGACACCCATGTCGATGGCGCTGTTGATGCCTTCGAGGGAGTTCTCGGGGAAGTTGCGCCAGTCGCCGCGGTGGGCTACGGTGATAATGGAAGTGGTGTCGCGGTTAAAGAGTTTTTCTCTGATACTGTCGACTCTGTCACGGGCCGATGCTGTCACGGCGACTACGGTCATCATCATCGCCAGGCTGAAAATTTTTTTCATGAAGCAGAATTAAGGGTTTGTCAGATTTGAGTTGAGTGTTGCAAAATTAGTGATTTTTCTGCGGAATACGGATGATACGGGGTTAAAAAAATAGCGTAGATGTGGCAATCGGGGAGGAGCGGGGCAATCGGGGAGGAGCGGGTGAGCGCGGGTCGGGAGACCCCCGCCACAAGGCGGACGGGTAGAACCGGTCGGACAAGTCGGACGGGTCAGACATGTCGGAATTGTCCGAACTGTCTGACCCGTCCTGATTGTCGGCTGTGGGGTTTTGTTGGGGAGAGAGTAAAGTGTGGGGGATTAGAGGGAGTCGGCGAGGATGCCCTCTACGTCGTCGACGGTGAGGGTTACGTATTGCGGGCCGCTCTGCTGCACGTCCTCTTTGACATGCTGTGCCATTTCGCGCAGACGGCTGTTGTCGATACCTACCTGCTGCAGGTGCATGGGCAGGCCGATTGACTCGAAGAACTTGTAGGTGCGGTCGATGGTCATCTCGGCTATCTCGGCGTCGGGGAGGTTGGGGTCGATGCCGTAGAGGTGTGTGCCGAGGCTCACGAAGCGCTCCATGGTGCGTTCGCTCAGTATGTGGCGCATCCAGCGGGGAGTGATGATGGCGAGGCCTTCGCCGTGGGTGATGTCGTAGTAGGCCGAGAGGGCGTGCTCGATAGCGTGCATGGGCCAGCCGGAGGGGCTGTTGCCGAGGGCGAGGATGCCGTTGCAGCCATACATGCAGGCATACATGATTTCGGCGCGTGCCTGATAGTCGTCGGGGTGGGCTATGGCGATAGGCGCGAAGTGGATAAGGGTGCGGAGCAGAGTCTCGCAGAAGCCGTCGGCCACCATGTTGTGGTCAGAGCAGAAATACTGTTCGAGCACGTGGTTGAAGGCGTCGGCCACGCCGGCCGCGGTGTGCTTGGCGTTGACGGTGAAGGTGTAGGTCGGGTCGAGGAACGAGCACACGGGGTAGAGCAGCGGGTCGATGTAGGGAATCTTGTCGTTGGTCTCGGTGCGTGAAATCACGCCGCCCGCGTCATATTCGCTGCCGGTGGCCGCGAGGGTCATGATGTCGACGATGGGGAGGGCAGCCTGAGCTTTCACCTTGTAGGTGATGAGGTCCCAGGGGTCGCCGTCATATTTTGCGCCGGCCGCGATGGCCTTGGAGCAGTCGAGCACGCTGCCGCCGCCCACCGAGAGGATGACGTCGATATTGTTCTCCTTGCAGAGGCGCACGCCGTCGAGCACCGAGGGATTGTATTTGGGGTTGGGTTCGATGCCGGGAAGTTCGGTTATCTCGTAGCCTTTGAGCAGGTCGAGCACTTTGTCGTAGAGGCCGTTACGCTTGATGCTGCCGCCGCCGTAGGTGAGGAGCACGCGTTTGCCTAAGGGTTTCATAACTTCGGGGAGCTGGTCAACGACACCCTTTCCGAAAATCACCCGCGTAGGGGTGTAGTAGTCAAAATTCTGTATCATTGTTTTAAGTATCAGGTTGTTAATGGATTGCAGGGAAACACCTGCGGCGAGTGTTCCCCTGCAAAAATAGTAAAAAATATCGTTGGCTCAATGATTTCAGTAAAAATTGCGGTAGTAGGCCGCTTCGTTGCCGTCGTCGCCGGCTGCGGGCATAGTGTCGGCCACGTGGAGGGCGATGGCGCGGGCCATTAGCATGTCGTCGTGGCAGCCGTCGCGGGCGGCGAAGCTGCCGTTGTCTCTCACCTGATAGGAGAGGAGTTCGTTGAGGGCGGCGGAGTCGCGCTCTATGTAGCCGTGTTCGCGTACTTTAGCTATCAGTCCGTTGATTATCATTGACTTGGTGGCGCGGTTGGTGTGGAATCCTATTTTGCGGCCCGCGCCCTCGTCGATGCGGCGGTGGTAGATGTTGGTGTAGTGGCGGCGCACCTGCGAGAGGATGTAGAGCCCGGGGTCACCCTCGATGTTCTCGCTCTCAAACGTGTTGCTCTCAAACACCACCATCGCGTTGTTCCAGTAGCGACCCGCCTGCACCCCTTTCCATGCCAGGATGTCGTGGTCACAGTGGCCGCGCCATTGCGCCACCACCTCCGGGGTAGCGCCATCTTCGCCACCGCAACGGTCAATCACCACTATCACTGACCAGTCGCTTTTGAGGGAACGGCCTCCCACGTCGACCCCCACCACGTAGCGGCGCTCGCTGCGGTCGCGCTCCGGATGGCGCCACACGTGCATGGCACCCGCGGGAGAGTCGACCCAGTGCAGCGCGTCGAGGGCACGTTCGCCCGTGGTGCGCAGTCCGGTCAGTTCCCCGCGGTCGTCGGCCTCGCGGCAGTTGCAGCGCATCGCCTCCACCTCGCGCGGGTCAAAGACGTTGCGGTCGGTTGAGGTGAAAGCCTCGTCGTCGGTGGTGGGATACTCGGCATGCATCTGGTCGGCGCTCTGATACTCCATGCGCTTGTCGTGGTACCACTGTATCATTTCGAGAGTAAGGCCACGGTTCCACAGGTCGCGCTCGTAGTCGTCGAGGCTGCACCACAGTTTCAGCGGGTCGGCCACCGGCTTGCGGTATATCTCGATTTCGTACCACGGCACGAAAATGGCACGCTTGTCGCTTAGTCCGTCGCGCGCCCTGAGCCACTCCTTGTGGAAATAGTTGCCGATGCCGTTGGCCGTGCTTTCGAGCACAATCATGGTGAGCGGCGTGGAGTTGATGCCGCCACACACGGCGCGGATAAACTCAGAGGGTGACGACATGGCCGTGTCCTTCCAGAATGCCACCTCCGAGAGGTGGGCCATAGAGTAATCGTTGCCGCGCACGGCGTCCTGATTCTCGCTCGAGCCGAGCGTCACCTTGCAGCCGCGTCCCTGAATCACGCGCGTGTTGAGCGTGCGCTCAAACGGTTTGAATGCCGGGGCTGCCTCGCCGTCCCAGTAGTCGGCGGGGTAGCGGTCGAGCATCTTGGTGAACATGCCGCGTATCGTGGCCGCCGTGTCCTTTACGTGGGCGCATATCAGCGAGTTCCAGTTCATTTTCTGCGTAATCTGTATCCATGCCATGTAGAGCTGCACGAGCGTGGAGCCGCCCCACTGGCGCGCTTTGAGTATAATCATGCGCAACGGACGGCCGGCGCAGCGGTCATCCTCGAGCGCGGCGAGCACGCGGCGCTGCGGAGCGTTGGGCACGAACGCCATGTCGGCGCCGGTGGTCTTGTCCTTGATTACTACACACTTGACGGCCCAGTATTCGAAGTCGTAGCGGCAGCGGAGCTTCACCCAGTCATGGGCCGAGCGTATGCCGTGATAGGCGCCGTCGCGCGTCATGGCCTCGGGTATCCACTGCGCCCCGCCGTTGCGCGCGGTAGGCGTGACGCGCACGCGCCGGCCGTAGCAGCCAATCCCTCTCACCGGGTCATACTCCCCGCGCAGCCGCTCGTTGCGACGGCGGTTCTCTTCCATCACCTCCGCCATATCGCGGTCAGTGAACGTTACATCAATCTCTTGCATAAACAGGTAGAAAAATAGTATTGGCGGCGAAATTACGTGGCACACTCCCGCGCGATGCGCCAAAATCATACGGCGCGGAAATTTTTTAGGGTTTATTTTGGTATTTTAAATTACATTAGTATTATATTTGCGGGAAGTTTCAACAATAGTCCCACGTTTTATGTCACGATTACGATTATTCCTACTATCACTTATGGCAGTCGCTGCCATCGCGCAGACATCGGCGCAGTACAACCCCAACCGCTCGCGCGGCGGCTCGGTGAAACATGTCATTGGCGACGTGGTCAATATCTCCGACTCGGTCGATGTCTACAAGACTCTGATCTCCAACATCCCTGTCGACAAGGACTTCCTGAACGACCCGGTGTTTGCCATAGTGGGTAAGAACAAGTCGTTCTATTTCAGTGTCGGAGCCAATTTCAAGTTTGTAGGAAGCTACGACTGGGGCAACCCCATCTCCGACCCGATGAAATTTGCCGTCGGGGATATGCATAGCGCTCCCACGGGCGGCAACCGCGCGTTCGGCATGTCGGCCCAGGGTTCCAACATCTACTTCAATATCATCGGTTTCCCGCAGTCAGCCAATCAGATAGGCCTCTTCATATCGTTTGCCCTCGACAAGAATCCGGGCAACGACTATCTCGTGCATGCCAACTATGTCTACGCCCGTTACCGCAACCTGCAGGTGGGATACTCGTCGAGCCTCTACAACGATAAGGCTGCCGACCCATATACCATTGATGCTCACGGACCTATCGCTTCGGGCGCGCATGACAACATACAGATTAATTTCCAGAAGAATATCAACGCCCACGTGCGCGTGGGTGTCGGTATCGAGGACCCCGACATCGACTACACTCCCTATATACCCGCGGGTGGCGACCCCGCCAAATATACGGGCACGTTGCGTCAGCGCTTTCCCGACCTCCCCTTCTACGTAGGTTATAATTTCGACACCTACTCCCACGTGCGCCTCTCCGGTATCATGCGCGGACTTACCTATCGCAACTGCATCGAGGAACGCAACCGCAGCGTGCCCGGCTACGGTCTGAAGTTTACCGGCTCATGGGTGGCGCAGCCCTGCATATTCTACGCCCAGGCACAGGGCGGTAAAGGTATCGCCACTTACATTCAGGACAACGACAACCTCGGCCTCGACCTTATCCCCGACCGCAACCGTCCCGGCCACCTCGTGGCTCCCTGGACGTGGGGCTGCATCGCCGGCATGCAGTACAACTTCAACGAGCGAGTGTTTGCCACCGGTGTCTACAGCTACATGCACAACTGCCTGCGCTACTACTCCTCGGACTACGGCATCCCCTTCGACGCGCAGCTCAAATCGGGCCACTATATTCTCGGCAACGTGATATGGCAGATATCGCCTCTCTTCCGCACCGGTATCGAGTATGTGCACGGCATACGCAAGAATGCTGACCGCCACACCATCTCCAATAACCGCGTCTACGCTCTCCTCTCGATGTCGTTCTGAAAAAATAAGATAGCGGATATTCTAAATATCTACACGGATATTCACAACCTCAATATATGAACTCACTGCTCTCCAAGGTAGCCGCCGGTGTGAAACGGTATTTCAACCCGCAGCGTGACGACGAGATACGCCGCCGGGTGCTCGGTGCGCTCCGATGGCTTATCCTCGGGCTCTCCGTGGCGCTTATCGTGTTTATCTCCATCGACATATATAATAAGGTGGACTTTATTCACGACCGCTTCTACATGAAGTTTCAGTACATCGTGTGCCTTATATTTATCGCCGACTTCTTCATCGAACTGTGGCTGTCGCCGCGCGGCACCCGCGGCCGCTATCTGCGCAGGCGATGGTTCTACCTCGTTATATCCATACCCTATCTTACAATAATCCACCGCTACAATCTCCACGTCAACCCCGACGTGCTCTATCTTATACGCTTCGTGCCGCTGGCGCGCGGTGCCCTTGCCCTCGCTATTATTTATGACTACCTGACCCACAATCAGATAAAGTCGATATTGGTGCTGTATATCACCATACTTGTCATCGCCGTGTTCTTCGCGTCGCTGATATTCTTTGAGCGCGAGCAGCCCGTCAACGCCCCCGTCACCTCCTACTGGGAAGCGCTTTGGTGGGCCTCGCTGCAAGTCACTACACTCGGCTGCGACATCTATCCCGTGACCGTGGTAGGGAAGCTCCTCGCCGTCATCCTCGCCGTCATGGGCATGATAATGTTCCCTCTCTTCACCGTCTACCTCACCGACATGATAATGCGCCGCCACCGCAACTCCCAATCCAACTGAGACCGAGTGGCGGTGTCGATAAAAAACGACGATAGCGCCGGTGTTCCCAATGAATGGGGCCGGCGCTATCGCTGTGTTTCAGGGGGTGTAGTCGTTGTTGACTACGGGTTGTTGTTTCCCTGTTGTTGTCTTGTTGTCGTTTGTCGGTAGGGTGCGGTATTATTCGATGTCATCAACGGTGACTTCAAATACGAGGGTCTCCATCGGACCGATGGGGCCGCGGCCCATTGCACCGTAGGCGAGGTCGCCGGGGATTACGAGGATTGCCGAACCGCCTTTGCCGAGGAGGTAGAGACCGTCCTTGAAGCCGGGCACGAGGTTGGCAACCGATGAACGGGTTGAGGTTTCGCCGGGTGTGCGGTCAAACTCGTCGCCGTTGACGTGCTTGCCTACATATTTCATCTTGATGATGTCGCTTTCCTTTACCTTGTCGCCTTCGCCGGGGTTGAGGATTTTGTATGCTACGCCCGATGCTGTCTTGCTGAAGCCTTCGGCCATGCGGTCGTTCATGTATTTCTCACCGGCGGCGATGTTTTCCTTAGCTTCGGGAGTTTCGCGGGCTTCGGCTTCGGCTTTCTTCTGTGCGCGGTCCTGAATCTTGCCGAGGATGTCCTCAAATTCGCTCTGATATACTACTGACTTTTCGGTGGTGAGAGAGTCGGAGTTGTAGACTTCGGCGAATGCTGCTACGATAGCTTTGGCATCGACGGGCACACCGAGGTTTTTGTCCATGAAGATGCCGTACATCTGCAGGCCCTGCTGCACGCCGTTGAGGAATGCGAGATTTGCGGTGTCGGTGGTGAGGACGAGTTCAAGACCTTTGATGAATTCATCTTTCTTGAAGTCCCGGAGCTGCTGCTCGGTCATCATTGACTCTACGCGTTTGAAATTGTTGAGTGCCTGAGCGCCCTGCATGTGGCCGAACGCGGTTGCGAGTGAGTCGCCTGCTGCTTTCTCTTCAGCAGAGTAGTTGGCATCAGCGCCCTTTTCGCCTGAGCATGATGCAGCGAGCACCATTGCCGAAGCGAAGATTGCAGTTAATACTTTTTTCATTTTGTTTGTTGAATTGGGTTGTTTTTATTGTTGTTGAATATGTTGCATGGTTATGCGTTGGCGCAGGCCTCGCGTGGGAGGCTTGGGCCAACGCTTTAGGTGTCGCTTACTTCACGATGTCGACGAGAGTCACGGTGAAGTCGAGTGCCGCACCGGCAGGTATGTCCTTGCCCGCGCCGCGCTCGCCGTAGCCGAGTTCGGAGGGGATGAAGAGGCGGTAGGTGCCTCCGGGACGCATCATGGTGAGCCCTTCGGAGAAGCCTCGTATGAGGTTCTTGATGGGGAACTTGGTGGTGTTGTCGCGGGTCTGGTCGAAGATGTTGCCGTTGGCGAGGCGTCCGGTGTATCTTACCTCCACGGTGTCGTCCATGGTGGGGTGGTCGCCTTCACCCTCGGTGATTACCTCGAAGAGGAGGCCGGAGGGGAGGGTGGTGACGCCTTCGCGGGCGGCCTGTGCTGCGAGAAACGCATCCTGCTCGGCGCTCTCGGCCTTGCGCAGGCTCTCCTCAACCTTGGCCATGTAGAGGTTGGCCTCGTCGGCGGTCATGCCGTTGGAGCGGCCGCTGAGTATGGCCCGGAGTTCGGCGAGGAATGCGGCGTTGTCGATGGGGTAGCCCTCGGCGCGCATGCGGTCGAGATTGTCGCGGATGTTGAGGCCCTGCGAGAGTCCCTGATAGTACACTTCGTCGACAGGCTCGATGGCGAATGCTTTGCCTACGCCGTCGGTAAACATTTGCACGGCTGCATCGTCGGCGGGATACTGACGTTCAAGCGCCGGGCGCAGATAGTTGGCCACAATCGATGCCATAGCCATTGATGCCGAGTCGGCAGGAGCGGCTGCGGGCGCGGCGGCCTGTGCGTTTTGTGCAGCGATTGCAGCCACCGTGATGGCTGCAATCGCAGTTATGTTCTTGATTTTCATAATGTAGCGTAATTTGTGCCGGCTATTGTTATTTGCCGATAACCTTGAGCAGCTCAACGTCGAAGATAAGAGTGGCGTTCGGGCCGATTACACCGCCTGCGCCGTTGGGACCATAGGCGAGCTGCGAGGGGATGAACAGACGCCAGCGCGAACCGGCTTTCATGAGCTGAAGGGCTTCCACCCAGCCGGGTATCACCTGAGTGACACCGAATGTGGCGGGAGTGCCTCGCTCTTCCGACGAGTCGAATACAGTGCCGTCGATGAGCTTGCCGGTGTAGTGTACCTCTACCTGGTCGCTTGCTGTAGGCTGCGCGCCGTCGCCCTCTTTGAGCACTTCATACTGCAGGCCCGAGGGGAGAGTCTTTACTTCCACGCGTTTGCCGTTCTCTTCGAGGAAGTCGGTGCCGGCCTTGGCGTTGATTTCGGCGAGCTTGGCAGCTTCCTCTTTCTGACGAGCTTCCATAGCTGTAAAATACTGGCGGATAACCTCCTTGGCCTCGTCGTAGCTCATCTTGGGCTGGTTGCCGTAGAACACGGCAGCTACGCCGTCGGCAAAGTCCTGCACGTTGATTTCCTGAATGCCGGAAGCCTTGAAATTGTTACCCATGCTCAGTCCGAGAGCGTATGAAATCTTGTCTAATTCCTGATTTTCCATATATAAGTTGTTTTTAATTATACCGATATTAAATATATGCGTACCGGATATACGCTACAAAGATAACGATTAACATTATAATATAGTTGTCGCAATATGATAAAAAATATTAACACACACTTTGATATTGCCTCCCCCTGTTGACAAGCACACCAAGACACTCAATACGGGCATTGTTCTGCAACACTGTGCCTCGACTCATCAATATGTGCTTATGCCTAAATAAAAATTTGATTTCTTGGAGATTTTGGTTATATTTGCCAAAATACTATTACCTTAAATCATTAATAGATATGAGAACAAAACCATTATTTTTCTTACTGATGCTGGCTATATTATGTCCGGCTTCAATCAAAGCAGCTGATTTAGTTGTATCGGGGTGCGATGCAGAAGATTATTTGAATAATAATGGTGCAATGTGGATTGATGATATTGAAACTTCGTTCAGGTCAAGTTCCGCAGGAATGCTTGCAAAGAAGGGGGCTGATTATAACACACGTGTATTTACAGTGAGCGGTCCGATAAATGAAGAGGACCTTGCCGTTCTTTGGGAGGCGTCGCTGTTGGGAAATCTTGTTGAGATAGACTTGGGTGAGGCTGAGCTTGAGGGAGGCATTGTTCCGGATTTTGCTTTTTGGAACGAGTCCGGGCAGGTTGATACACAGTGCGGTCATACTCGATATCTAAGACTTAAGAAGATAGTTTTGCCGAAGAATTGCGTCGAAATAGGTAAGTATGCGTTTGCCAATGCGATAAATCTCGATGAAGTGGTATTTCCCGCCGGTCTGGAGAAGATTGATGAGAGTGCGTTCTACAATTGTGGTATAAAGGAAGTTGTTTTGCCAAGCTCATGCGTGACATTTGATGGTACTTCGCATTTCATGCATAATGTCAATCTTGGAAAGATGTATCTCCCGGAGGGTATAGAGAGTATTCCTGCCGGGTTTGTAGAGGAGTGTATATTTCTCGAAGATATCAGGATTCCCGCGACTGTAAAGCATATTGGTGACAGAGCGTTTCTCAAATGCCGCTCGCTGAAAAGTATAGAATTACCCCCGGCATTGGAGACAATTGGCGATCTTGCCTTTTTTGCTGTGGACGCTATGGAGCGGATTTCGTTTCCGGCTACGTTGAAATCGTTGGGAAAAAGATGTTGTGAATACATGACAGTGATGCGCAATATCTACTGTGCTGCCTCGGAGCCGCCGGTTTGTGAGAAGTTGGATACAGATACTCAATCGGTCTACAAACCATTTGGTGTCAATCGCATAAATTATAATAAGATTACATGGGAAGGTGCTCGTATTCATGTCCCGGTAGGGTCGGCTGAGAAATACCGTAAGGCCTGGGGATGGGACTACTTCACCAATTTTGTTGAGACAGAAGAATTTCCGGATGCTGCGGTAGAAGAGGTTATTACTGATGACGATGTCGCGGCTCGGGTGCTGTATGACCTCCACGGACGTCAGGTCTTGAATCCGCAGGAAGGACATCTTTATATATCGGAGGGAAAAACAATAGTCTACAAGAAAAAATAATGAAGTAAGAAATATAGAGCCATCCGGCCTATTACTCCGGTTATTCGTTGCGACGTTCGGTCAGACGAATAACCGGAGTAATATTTGGATAATTGCGAGTTATTGTCTACTTTCGCGTTACAATTTTTATATCAGTATTACGTTAAAGTTTATATATCAAAAACTTATGGGTCGACTTACATTCCTTACCTTTTCATTGGCCATGACAGCTGCCGCATCGGTTGGTGCCACCACCTCCCAGGTCAGCGTCAACACCCGCGCTGCCTCACCGCGCAGCGTTATAGTGACAGCGGTGACTGACAATATAGTGCGTATAGAGAATACCCCTATCGGGGAGCAAACACCTGCGTCACAGACACTTCTGCCTGTCAGTCAGTCGGCTCAGGCACGTACTTTCGCCACTGCCGGCGCCGAAGTGCTGTCGACCGCAGCAGGCATCACCGTCACTGTCGACAAAGTGGACGGCGCGGTGACCATCTCAGCCCCCAACGGCGTTGTAGTGGCTGACTCCGGCGTGCGCGAAACCGTCGGCGGCAAGGAGAAGATGACGATTGCCACGCAGGGCAACGAATCGTTCTACGGCGCGGGCGAGCGCGGCTACTCCCTCAATCTCGCGGGCGACACCCTTGTGATGTTCAACAAGCAGAACTACGGCTACACCGCCGGCGAGGAGCGCATCAAGCAGATGAATATCACCATGCCCGTGCTCATATCCTCCAAGGGATATGCGCTCGTGTTTGACGACTACGCAGCCTCCACTCTTACCACCTCCAATCCATTGACCTACACCACCGAGGCCAACACCCCGGTGGCCTACTACTTCATAGGCGGCATCACCGGCGACTCCCGCAAGGCGCGCCTCGACAACCTGCTGGCGTCGCTCACGACTCTTACCGGCCGCCAGGAACTCCCCCCGATGTGGTCGCTCGGCTACATCACCTCGAAATACGGCTACCGCACCGAGGCCGAGACACGCGGCGTGGTCGACACGCTCAAGCGCGCCGGCTACCCCCTCGACGGTATCGTGCTCGACCTCTACTGGTATGGCAAAGAGGAGGATATGGGGCGTCTTGAATGGGATAAGGAGCAGTGGCCCACCCCCGTGAAGATGCTCTCCGACCTAAAGAAGAAAGGTGTCAACCTCGTGGCCATATCGCAGCCCTACGTGCTCCGCAACGGTCGCGCCGTCGACAACTACAACGAGCTTGCGCCGCGCGGCATGTTTGTGCGCGACTCGGTGGGCAATCCCGGCGAGGTGACAATATGGGTGGGCCACGGCGGCATGTTCGACGTGAGCAACCCCGACACGCGTCAATGGCTCTCCGACCGCTACCGTCAGCTCACCGACATGGGCGTCACCGGCTGGTGGGGCGACCTCGGCGAACCCGAAGTGCATCCCGACTCACTCTACCACTACAACGGACTCAAGGCGCGCCAGTACCACAACCTCTACGGCAACGACTGGTCGCGCATCATCTACGACCTCTTCAAGGAGCAGTACCCCGACCGCCGACTCATGACCATGATGCGCGGCGGCACCACCGGTCTGCAGCGCTACAACGTGTTCCCCTGGTCGACCGACGTATCGCGCTCGTGGGGCGGCCTGCAACCTCAGGTCACCATCATGCTCAACTCCGGCCTCTCCGGCCTGGGCTACATGAGCCACGACGTGGGCGGATTTGCCATTGACCCCGAAAATCCCGTCGACCCCGAACTCTACGTGCGCTGGCTCCAGCTCGGCACATTCTCCCCCGTGCTGCGCACCCACTCGCAGCGTCATGCCGAGCCCTACAAATACCCCGAGCAGCAGCATATTATCCTCCCTCTCATCAAGGAGCGTTACGCATGGCTGCCCTACAACTATACGCTGGCGTTTGAGAACGCATCGGAGGGCCAGCCCCTCGTGCGCCCGCTCAACTACTACAACAGCGCCGACACCTCGCTCGACACTGTCAGCGACGAATATCTGTGGGGCCGCGACGTGCTTGTGGCACCCGTGCTGACACAGGGCGCCGTGGAGCGTGAGGTAATCTTCCCCGAGGGCGTGTGGGTCGACATCGCCAACCCCGCCAACGTGTATCAGGGAGGTACTAAGGTTACATATCCCGCACCGCTTGAGGTGCTCCCGATGTTTGTGCGCGCCGGAGCGTTCATTCCCCGCGCCGACTACGCCATGAACAATGTGGGCGACTACCGCACCGACCGCTACACCGTGCGCTACTACCCGGTTGAGGGAAAGACGGACGGCTACATCTTCGAGGACGACATGACCACCCCTACCACTCTCGCCGAGAACCGCTACTCGCTGCTGAGATTTGCCGGCGACGCCACCGACTCCCATATCTACATCAACCTCACGGCTGAGAATGCAAGCAACGACTACGTCAACCCCGTGGCAGTCAAGAATATCGACTTCGAGGTTTACAACGTGGCGTCGCGACCCGCATCGGTAACCTTCAACGGCAAGAAAGCCCCCTTCGTCTACGACGAGGCTACCCGCGTGCTAACCGTCAAGGTGAAGTGGAACATAAATTCCTCCGCTTCAATCGTGATAACGAAATAACAACCTAACTCATTGACTATGGCATCATCATCCTCTTCAGGTATCAAAGGAATAATAAGCAAGTTTGTAAAGTACGGGCTGCCGACACTGCTGAGTGTCGGGCTCTGCTACGTCCTCTTCCGCGACATTGACCTGAAAGAGATGTATCGTTTCATAGTCAGCGAGTGTGACTTCTCCTACGTGGCTATAGCCATGGTGCTGGGCGCGCTGTCGTTCTGGATTCGCGGCATGAGATGGCGCATTCAGCTCAGAGCCATGGGGGTGACCCCTCCGGCCTCGGTGATGACCTACAGTATAGCAGGCACTTACGCCGTCAACCTCGTGCTGCCGCGCCTTGGCGAACTGTGGCGCTGCGAGTATGTGGCCCGCAGGGAGCGCACATCGTTTGCCTCGGTGCTCGGCTCCATGGTGTCGGAGCGACTGGCCGACACTGTCACCGTGCTGCTCATGCTCCTCGCCACCATAATATGGGCCGGAAGCGCCGTTGACTCGTTTGTCGACGCTTACCCCGAGACAGTCAACGGGATAAAGCGCATCGTCACCTCGCCGGTAGTCTACGCGGCGGGGATTGTGGCCGTGGCGGCTGTGTGGCTCTTCCTCCGACTCAACCGCCGCCGCAGCTGGGTTATAAAACTGAAAAAGCAGTTGCAGGAACTTCTCAGCGGCATCACGTCGATATTCCACATGCGCCGCGCATGGCTCTGGCTGATACTGACCGTGCTGCTGTGGGGCACCTACCTCACCCAGATGATACTCTGCTTCGAGGCCTTCGCGCCCACGAGCGGGTATATGGGCGCCCACGGCCCGCTGATTGCGATAGTAGCCTTCGTGCTCGGTTCCATCTCCATGGGCATCCCCTCCAATGGCGGCGTCGGCCCCTACCAGATAGCCATCGCCTTCGGCATACACTGCTTCATGGCCGACACGCTGACCCGTGAGCAGTCGCTGTCGTTTGCCACGCTGGTGCTTGGCGCTCAGATATTTGTGACCATCGTGTGCGGCCTCGTATCTTTCGTGGCCATCGCCATAGACAACCGCCGCCAGTCACGTCTCGCCGCCCAAGAGACAGAGTGAGCCATCCCCTCCGGCCGGTCATAACATCCCGTCCGCTGAATAAAAATTTGCCAATAAGGTAAAAAAAGTGGTAAAAAATTGCGAATAGTTGGTATTTTTGGCTAAATTAGCGCCATTAATGCCAATTATTCTTTTTATTCTTTTTTAGCACGCTACTGACTTATGCCCGAAATACATAACCTGGCCGAACTGGTCGAAGAAATTTCAGTCGAGGGAACGGATATCTACACCAACGGCGATTACATACTGCGACGGTTTGTGCGCGGACAGGCCTACAAGCCCGAGCCGGCCGCAATCAGGATTGACGGATTGTCGGTGGTGCTCTGCACTGGCGGCGAGGACACTATCACCATCAATTTCAAGACCGTTACGCTGACGGCAGGGAGTGTAGTGGTGCTTTCGCCCAACGACCTGCTCGGCTTGCCCGAGGTGGGACTGTGCAACATCGAGGGTTACGCCCTCTTCCTCCCCTTGGAATTTCTGAAGCTCATAAGCCTCGACAGCAGCACGCTTAACTACCGCGACATCAATCTCGACGCCGCTCCGGTGATGCACCTCGACGGCGACCGCCTCCGCTTCATCGAGGGCTATTATAATATGTTGAAGTTGAACACTACGGTCAACGGCAATGACACGGTGTACACGCGCAACGTGTCGCGCTCGCTCGTGGGCGCACTCATATATCAGCTTCTCGCCATCTTCCGTGCCCCCTCCGACGAGAAGGCAACCACCGAGGTTGAGGCTACCGCCCCCGCCGGACGCCGCCAATACTACGTGCGCGACTTCATGAGCCTGCTGCAGCAGGATTTCCGTCAGCACCGTTCGGTAGGTCACTACGCCGACAAGCTTTTCATCTCGGCCAAGTATCTGTCGCTCATCATCAAGGAGGCTACCGGGCGCACGGCTACCGAGTGGATTGACCATTTCGTGATACTCGAGGCCAAGAACCTGCTCCGTTACTCAGGCCGCAACATTCAGCAGATAGCCTACGACCTTAACTTCCACAACCAGTCGGCCTTCGGCAAATACTTCAAGCACCTCACCGGGCTGTCACCCTCCGAGTTCCGCAAATCCTGAAATCAATGCATAATTCATAATGCATAATTCATAATTGTGGCATCCGCAATTATGCATCCACTGCTATTGTATTAATAAATATTGGGAACGGGGGCTAAGCACTCTCTTACATTTACAATTTTGGCATTTATAATTACAGGTTAAACATAATTAACCCTAAATTTTTTGTGCAGATAGGACAATATCCACAAAAAGTTGTATATTTGTGAATCCAATTGCCCGGCAGAGCATTGTCCCGGCCGCGCAGTCGGAGTAATCATTAAAAATTTATTAACCTGAAAAAAATACTGAAATGGCTAACGAAAACAACAACAAAAAAGAAATAAAAATCGAACTTACTCCCGAAGTAGCAGGTGGTCACTACTCTAACCTCGCTGTAATCTCTCACTCAGCAGGCGAGTTCTACCTCGACTTCATCGCCGTGACTCCCAACGCTCCTCAGGCACGCGTTCAGAGCCGCATCATCATGACTCCCGAAAACATGAAAAATCTGCTCTTCGCTATCCGCGACAACGTGCAGAAATACGAAAAGACTTTCGGTGAAATCACCCAGAAACGTCCCGTCAACAACGGCAACGCCAACGAAGGCGGCATCCCCAACCCCTTCATGGCATAATAGCCACGCTGGCAAGTAATAACACGAGATTGTGTCGGTGACCCGCCGGCACAATCTTGATTATATTATATAGTAACACAATTGTAGTGACAGCTGCCTGTACGGGCAGCAACAACTGATTTTGAAAAAATGATAAAGGAGAATAATCTTACCATCTACAACTCTCTGTCGCGACGCAAAGAACTCTTCCGCCCCATTCACCCCGAGCGTGTAGGCATGTATGTATGCGGTCCGACGGTCTATGGCGACGGCCACCTGGGACATGCGCGTCCCGCCGTCACTTTCGATGTCCTGTTCCGCTATCTGCGCCATCTCGGCTACAAGGTGCGCTACGTGCGCAACATCACCGATGTGGGCCATCTCGAGCACGACGCCGACGAGGGTGAGGACAAGATTGCCAAGAAAGCACGCCTCGAGCAGCTTGAACCGATGGAGGTGGTACAGCATTATCTCAACCGCTATCATAAGGCGATGGAACGCCTCAACGTGCTCCCCCCTTCAATCGAGCCCCACGCCTCGGGCCACATCATCGAGCAGATAGAGTATATCAAGAAGATACTCGAAAGCGGATATGCCTACGAGAGCAACGGCTCGGTATATTTCGACGTGCCCAAGTACAACGCCGACCATAACTACGGCAAGCTGTCGGGCCGCAACATCGAGGAGCTCCTCTCCGAGACCCGCGCCCTCGACGGTCAGAGCGAGAAACGCAATCCCGCCGACTTCGCCCTCTGGAAGAAAGCCGCTCCCGAGCATATAATGCACTGGCCCTCACCCTGGAGCGAAGGTTTCCCCGGATGGCACCTCGAATGCTCCACGATGGGCGAGAAATACCTCGGCGAGCAGTTTGACATCCACGGCGGCGGCATGGACCTGAAGTTCCCCCACCACGAGTGTGAGATAGCGCAGTCGGTAGCCCACAACGGCCACGACGCCGTGCATTACTGGATGCACAACAACATGATTACCATAGGCGGACAGAAGATGGGCAAGTCGCTGGGCAACTTCATCACCCTCGACGAGTTCTTCAACGGCAGCCACAAGCTCCTTGACCAGCCCTACTCGCCCATGACAATCCGTTACTTCATGCTCCAGGCGCAGTACCGCTCCACAATCGACTTCTCAAACGACGCTCTGCAGGCAGCCGAGAAGGCGCTCAAACGCATGCTCGAAGGCTACCGCCGCATCGCCGACCTCAAACCCTCCGACACAAGCGATGTCGCAGCCGACATCGCCGCGCTCGAAACCAAGTGCTACGAAGCGCTCGACGACGATCTCAATACACCCATCGTGCTCGCCCACCTTTTCGAAGCCTGCTCGATAGTCAACCGTGTCAACGACGGCAACGCCAAGGCTACCGCCGCCGACATCGAGGCCCTGCGCCGACTCTTCGACACCTTCCTTTTCGACATTCTCGGTGTCAGGGACGATATGGTGGAAGGTGGCGACAACAACGCCCTCAAGCCCTTTGAGGATGCCGTCGACCTGCTGCTCACCCTCCGTTCCGAGGCCAAGGCCAAGAAGGACTGGGCTACCTCCGACGCTATCCGCGACGGACTGGCGCAGATAGGCTTCAACGTCAAGGACACCAAGGACGGATTTGAGTGGAGCCTCAAGTAAGGCCGGCCATAGCGCGCCGTCAGCAATGCCGCCTGCCGGCGCAACCATTTCAAAATCAACTGTAGTATAAACTGTAAAATCAAGAAATAATGTCAAAAGTTCTCATAATCGGTGCAGGCGGTGTCGGCACGGTAGTGGCTCACAAATGCGCGCAAAATTCCGATGTATTCAACGAGATAGTTCTCGCATCGCGTACCAAAAGCAAGTGTGACGCCATAGCCAAGGCTATCGGCAAGGATAATATCGTCACCGACTCGGTCGATGCCGACGACGTGGACCAGCTCTGCGAGCTCTTCAACCGTCACAAACCCGACATCGTCATCAATGTAGCCCTTCCTTACCAGGACCTCACCATCATGGAGGCCTGTCTCAAATGCGGCGTCAACTATCTCGACACCGCCAACTACGAGCCCAAGGATGAGGCACACTTTGAGTATTCATGGCAGTGGGCCTACCGCGAGCGCTTTGAGAAAGCCGGCTTGACCGCTATTCTCGGCTGCGGTTTCGACCCCGGTGTGTCGGCAGTGTTCACCGCCTACGCCGCCAAGCATTATTTCTCCGAAATGCAGTATCTCGACATCGTCGACTGCAACGCCGGCGACCACGGCAAGGCTTTCGCCACCAACTTCAACCCCGAAATCAATATCCGCGAAATCACCCAGAACGGACGCTACTGGCAGGACGGCAAGTGGGTGACTACCGGTCCGCTCGAAATCCACGGCTCGTTGACCTATCCCCGCATCGGTCAGCGCGACTCATATCTCCTTTACCACGAGGAACTTGAATCACTCGTGCAGAACTTCCCCACCATCAAGCGCGCCCGCTTCTGGATGACATTCGGTCAGGAATACCTCACCCACCTGCGCGTAATCCAGAACATAGGCATGGCACGCATCGACGAGGTTGACTACAACGGCGTGAAGATTGTGCCCCTGCAGTTCCTCAAAGCCGTGCTCCCCAATCCCCAGGATCTCGGCGAGAACTATCACGGCGAAACCTCAATCGGTTGCCGCATCTCAGGTCTTGACAAAGAGGGTAAGGAGCTGAAATACTACATCTTCAACAACTGTTCTCACGAAGCAGCCTACCGCGAGACCGGCATGCAGGCCGTAAGCTACACCACCGGTGTGCCCGCAATGATAGGCGCCATGATGTTCCTCACCGGCAAGTGGGTGAAACCCGGCGTACACAACGTCGAGGAGTTCGATCCCGATCCCTTCATGGAGCAGCTTCCCGTACAGGGTCTGCCCTGGGAAGAAATCCTCAACGGCGACCTCGAAGTTGACCGCCTCGGCTAATATCGAGATAAAGCTATACAGATAAAGCTCAAAAGATTATGAGATTGAAAAAGAGTCTGAATCGTAATGTGGTGATTGTTGTTGCGGCTGCGCTGCTTGTAGTGGCTGCAATTATGGTATCTGATTTAACGCCACGACCTGCGGCCGACAACTACGACCGCATCCTTGACGAGGTTCAACCCTGATTCAATCAAGTGATAACTTGTAGGGACGCGATACCTCGCGTCTGCATTAAATGGTGGTAATCAATTGATTACTTCATGCGAATGCGGATGCGGGGTATCGCGTCCCTGCATGGTTATAGATACCACTGCGTGATGGGTTATGCGGTAGGGTATATGACGGGTAATGAGGCGGGTTATGCGGCAGGATTTTATTATTTTAATAAATTTTAAAAAAATCTTGCGTGATAATCTTTTTTTGTCTATATTCGTTGAATTAATAGTCAACCATGAAAATCTTAAGTCGTTGATGAGAATTGGTGAGCACCCGGGTGCCTCCGGTTCGCCTTCATGAACGCTCAATTCTTATCAGCCGTTTAGACAAACTAACTAACTAATCCAACTACATAATCCCATGAGTTATCTCAAATTCGACAAGAACCTGATGATTAATCTCGAGCAGTCGTTGCGAAAGGAGATGCTTCGCACCAACCGTGCCGGTGCTTACCATTGCACCACGGTGGTGGGTTGCAACACCCGCAAGCAGCACGGCCTTCTGGTCATTCCGATGCCGGGACGCGAGGAGTACAGCCCCCACGTTCTGCTGTCGTCGCTCGACGAGACGGTGATACAGCACGGCGCGCCGTTCAATCTCGGGTTGCACCGCTACCGAGGCGGCGTCTACAGTCCTAACGGACACAAGTATATCCGTGAATACGATTGTGAGATAGTGCCGCGTACCACTTACCGTGTGGGCGGTGTCATTCTCACCAAAGAGAAAGTCTTTATCCAGGAGGAGAACCGCATCCTGATACGATACACCCTCGTTGAGGCGCATTCACCCACAACGCTGCAGTTCCGCCCGTTCCTCGCGTTCCGCGGGGCCAACGACCTGTGTGTGGCCAACGGTAATGTCAACGGCACCATGACTCCGGTCAACAACGGTGTGAGCTGCTGTCTCTACGACGGTTACCCCACGCTCTACATGCAGTTCTCGCGCAAACCGGAGTGGGTCAACGCCCCCAACTGGTACAACGGCATCGAGTATCTCAAGGATCTCGAGCGCGAGGTGCCATATTGCGAGGACCTCTACGTGCCCGGTTATTTCCAGATCAATATAAAGAAAGGTGAGTCAATCATATTCTCGGCCGGCACCACCGAGGTGAGCCCCCGCAAGCTGGCGGCGATGTATGAGCACGAACGCGACTCGCGCACCCGCCGCACCTCGTTCTTCAACTGCCTGAAGAACGCCGCCAAGCAGTTCTACCTCAAGGAGGGTGACCGCGAATACATGCTCTCGGGTTACCCCTGGGGCACTATCATCGCGCGCAACACTCTCATGTCGCTTCCCGGCAACACCCTTGCCATTGACCATCGCAACGATTTCGAGGGCATCATGAAAACCATGGCCCACGAGCTGACTCACTACATGAACACCGGCAAGCCCTCATCGATGATTCACGGCATTGACATGCCCGACATACCCCTCTGGGCCGTATGGGCGGTGCAGCAGTATGCCAAGAGCATATCCATGGCCGAGGCTTCGGAGCGCTACGAGGAGCTGGTTACCCACATGCTCGATTTCATTCTCGACAATAAATATCCCAACCTCCACGTCGACGATAACGGCCTCGTGTCGACCGACGGCCGCAGCAAAGCCGTATCGTGGATGAACTCGGCCACCGACCGCGGTCCCGTAATCCCCCGTTCGGGCTATCTGGTAGAGTTCAACGCTTTGTGGTACAACACATTGATGTTTGGCGTGCAGATGCTCGAAGGCAAAGAGGACCTTGCCCCCGTGGCAGCGCGCTGGAAAGAGGCCGCCGAGAAGATGAAGCAACCCTTTATCGACACGTTCCTCAACGAGTCGGGCTACCTCTACGACTACGTCAACGGCACGTTTGCCGACCCCTCGGTGCGTCCCAACATGGCAATTGCCGTCGGCCTTGACAACTCGCCGCTCGACCGCCGCCAGCGCAAGAGTGTGCTCGATGTTGTGACCCGCGAACTGTTGACTCCCAAAGGATTGCGTAGCCTCTCGCCCCGCAGCTACGGCTACCGTCCCACCTACGTGGGCAATCCCTACGAACGCGAGATAACGATGCACAACGGTCCGGCACGTCCCTGGCTCATAGGATTTTATGCCGATGCCTACCTGCGCGTGTTCGGCATGAGCGGAGTGTCGTATATCGACCGCATGCTCATAGGCTTCGAGGATGAGATGACCAACGGCTGCATCGGTTCGCTCTCGCAGCTCTACGACGGCAATCCCCCCTACGACGGCCGCGGTGCCATATCCCACGCCACCAACGTGGCCGAGGTGCTCCGCACGCTGCGCACCCTCAAACGACTCAACGCATAACCCACTTAGCATATCAATAAATCATGAAAGCATTAATGTTCGGGTGGGAATTTCCACCTCACATCTTAGGAGGCTTGGGCACAGCAAGCTACGGACTCACCAAGGGTATGTGGGAGTGCGGCGACATGGACATCACGTTCGTCATCCCGAAGCCCTACGGCGACGAGGACAAGAGCTTTGCCAAGATAATAGGCGCGTCGCAGGTGCCGGTGGCATGGCGCGACGTAAGCCGTGACTACGTGGAGAGCCGCATAGGCAAGGTAATGTCGCCCGACGAGTATTTCCGTCTGCGCGACCATATCTACGCCGACTTCAACTATATGCGCACCAACGACTTGGGCTGCATAGAATTTTCAGGCCGCTATCCCGATAATCTCCTCGAAGAAATCAACAACTACTCCATCGTGGCGGGTGTCATAGCCCGTACCGAGCAGTTTGATATAATCCACTCCCACGACTGGCTGACCTATCCCGCCGGTATCCACGCCAAGCAGGTGACGGGCAAGCCGCTGGTGATACACGTCCACGCCACCGACTACGACCGCTCGCGCGGCAATGTCAACCCCACGGTGTTCGGCATCGAGCGTGACGGTATGCTCCACGCCGACCATATCATCACCGTGTCAAACCTCACCCGCCAGACCGTCATCGAGAAGTATGGCATCGACCCGGCCAAGGTGACTACGGTACACAACGCCGTGGTGCCTCTGAGCGAGGAGCTGCTCAACGTCGAGGTCAACAAGCCGAAGGAGAAGGTCGTCACCTTCCTGGGCCGCATCACCATGCAGAAAGGCCCCGAATACTTCGTGGAGACTGCCGCCAAGGTGCTCAAACTCGACCACAACGTGCGCTTCGTCATGGCCGGTTCGGGCGACATGATGGACAAGATGATTGACCTCGTGGCGCGCCGCGGCATCGCTGACCGCTTCCATTTCCCCGGTTTCCAGAAGGGCAAGGAGGTGTACCAGATGCTCAAGGCATCCGACGTGTACATGATGCCCTCGGTGTCGGAGCCCTTCGGTATCTCACCCCTCGAGGCCATGCAGATGGGCGTTCCCTCCATCATATCGAAGCAATCGGGATGTGCCGAAATCCTTCACAATGTCATCAAGACCGACTACTGGGACGTCGACGCTATGGCCGACGCCGTCTACTCAATCTGCAACTATCCCGCGATGTACAATCAGCTTCGTGAGGACGGTATCGCCGAAGTGGCGCAGATTACGTGGGACAAAGCCGGTAAGAAAGTCATCGACATCTACAAGAAAGTGTTAGGCATGGCATAGTTCCCGCCGCTAATCAATTAACAAAGTTATTAACAATACCCCCCAACAATTATAAAGATATGAAAGCCATCTGCTTCTATTTCCAGATACATCAGCCGTTCCGCCTGAAACGCTACCGTTTCTTCGACATCGGCAACGACCACTACTACTACGACGACTTCGCCAACGACGATATCATCACCCGCATAGCCCATCAGTCATACATCCCCGCGGCCGAGACCCTGCTGCGCATGATTGAGGACAGCGGCCGCAAATTCAAGTGTGCCATCTCCATTTCGGGTGTGGCCCTCGAACAGATTGAGATGTACGTGCCCGAACTCCTTGATATTCTCAAGAAACTCGTGGCCACAGGCTGCGTGGAGATTCTTGCCGAGACCTACGCCCACTCGCTTTCGTCACTTGCCGACCCCGACGAGTTTGCCAATCAGGTCAAGGTACACGACGAGAAGGTGCATGAGCTCTTCGGCGTGCGTCCCAAAGTGCTCCGTAACACTGAGCTTATCTACTGCGACGACCTCGCTCCGCAGATTCTCGCTATGGGCTACAAGGGCGTAATCACCGAGGGTGCCAAGCATATCCTCGGCTGGAAGTCACCCAACTATGTCTACGCTGCCGCTTCGGCTCCCAAGCTCAAGATGCTGCTTAAGAACGACAAGCTCTCCGACGATATTACATTCCGCTTCTCCAACACCAACTGGAGCGAATATCCTCTCACTGCCGACAAATATATAGGCTGGATTGCCGATACTCCCGCCGAGGAGCAGATATTCAACCTCTTCATGACGCTGGAGACTTTCGGCGAACTGCAGAACCGCCAGTCGGGTATCTTCCAGTTCCTCGAAGCGCTGCCCCGCTTTGCTGCGGAGCGCGGCGTGGAGTTCATCACTCCCACCGAGGCTGTGTCGAAAATCAAGGCTGTGGCCGAACTCGGTATTCCGTTCCCCATTTCGTGGGCCGACGAGGCGCGCGACACTTCGGCATGGCTCGGTAACCAGTTGCAGAAGGAGGCGTTTGACAAACTTTACTCCGTGGCTGAGCGCGTGCGTCTCTGCGACGACCGCCGTCTCAAGCAGGACTGGTACTATCTCCAGGCTTCCGACCACTTCTTCTACATGTCGACCAAGCATCAGGCCGATGGCGAAATTCACTCGCTCTATTCGCCCTACGACTCGCCCTATCAGGCGTTTACCAATTATATGAACGTGCTTGCCGACTTCATCGTGCGTGTTGAGGAGCAATACCCGCTCTCTATTGAGAATGAGGAACTTAACTCGCTGCTGACTACAATCCGTAATCAGGCCCGCGAAATCGAGACCCTCAACAAGGAGGTTAGCTCGATGCGACTCAATATCGAGCACTACAACGAGGAGCACGCTCTTCGCGAAAAGGCTGCCGCTGCCAAGGCTGCCGCTGATGCGGCTGAGGGTGATGCGGCTGAGGAAGTTGCTACTCCCGCTGAGGCTGCTCCCGCTGCTGAAACGGAAGCGAAACCGGCTAAAAAGCCCCGTGCCAAAAAGGCAGCCCCCAAGAAGGCAACTGCCAAGAAGAAATAACCTCCCCGTGTGGCGGGGGTCTCCCGACCCGCGCTCCGGCGTCATATCACTTATGGTATGATAACCCGGTTTTTTTAGGCGGGAGGCTTCTGATCCCCCCATGAGGTATAGCAATAGGCTGCGTCGTAATTAAGGTTTACGGCGCAGCCTCATTATTATACCACATTATACCACGTGGCGGGGGAACATTGTGGCGGGGGTCTCCTGACCCGCGCTCCAATCCTACTGCTTAACTATCCTATATCCGGATGAATCGGGCAATATTACGGATTTTGCGCGGGTCAGGAGACCCCCGCCACAATGTTTCCCCCGAATTACGATAGGGCCTCCCTCTATCGGGGATTGCTTTGGTCGGCGAAGCTTGAAGGAAACGGGAATCTTTGCAAAGTGTCGGGTTTTTCGGTAACTTTGCAGTATGAAAATGGTAAAAGATAAAATTGTCGGGTTTGTATGGCAACATGTTCTGTTGCTTTTTTCAATGTTTTTCATGACATTCGGAGTGGCGCTGTGTGTACGGTCCAATCTCGGGAGCGGTGTCATATCCTCCATTCCGATGTCGTTCACTCTGGCAGGCGAAGCCGGACTGGCACCCGGTTGGACTATCGGCGGATACACCAATGTGATGAATGTCATTCTTGTTGTGGCTCAGATACTTGTGCTCCGTCGCCGTTTTGAACCTATACAACTTTTTCAACTGGTGATAGGGTTTATATTCGGTATGTTCCTCGACATAAACATGTGGATTACATCGATTCTGTCTTACGATGCGCTTACGAGCCAGATTGTGGCCCAGTTGGTGGGAGCTACCGTTCTGGGGTGTGCGGTGGCGGCTGAGATACGTTGTGGTTCGGTGACGATGCCCGGTGAGGGTATTCAGGTGGCAGTATCGCGTGTCACGGGTCGTCCTTTTCCGGTAATAAAGATTATGATTGACACTCTGCTCGTTGTGCTTGCAGTGATTTCCGGTTTCATCTTTTTCGGGACGTGGCCTTGGGTAGTGGTCGGGCCCGGCACATTGTTTGCCATGTTCTACGTGGGGTTTGTGGTGAAACTGGTAAATCCCCATCTCGGATGGTTCGACCGTATGCTGGCCTATCGTCCCGGCTTCCGCCGTTACATCTACGGCCTCGCCCGTTACATATATCCTAAAAAGGAAGGATAGAATTTCGGGGCGTGGCGGGGGGCTCCTGACCCGCGCTCTCACAGCAAAGGTTCCGTAAGCAACAACCTGATTGTGAGAGCGCGGGTCAGGAGACCCCCGCCACAGGGCGCGGCCGAGGACGGCCCCGCTACGAGCGAAGCAGGCTGTGTCATTGTTGTTTTGACACAGCCTGCTTCGGTTGTTTTTTATTGAATGTCCTTTATTGGATGCTGTTTATTGAATGTTTTTTATTGGATGGCTGTTCTGTTGATGCAGCTTTTTTTCCCTTAGAATACTATGCGGGTACCTCCTGAGGGGGTGCCTCCTGAGGTGGAGGGGGTGGAGTTGTTGTTGCCTCCGTTGTTGGCGGGGTCGGCGAAGGCGTCGATTTCGGAGTTGGGAGTTGCTTTTTTGCGGGCCTTCTTGATTTCTTCCACTATGCGGCGGTCACGGCTTGCTGTCGGAGTGTTCTCAAACTTCTCGATGATGAAGTCGTCGTTGAGCTCTTCGGGGGTCAGAATGATGTATTTTTGAGTCTCGGGTGAGCGCACTATTTTCTCTGACTTGCCTTTGCCGTAAAGCTCTTCAAGGCTCTTGGAATCGGGCTTGTGCTCTGCTCCGCCGCTTACCACGATAGGGCCTTCGGTATCTATAACGGGTTTGGGCTTCTCGGTTTTCTCAGTCTTTTCAGCCGGTTTGTCGGTGCTTTCGGCCTGAGTGGCGAAGCCGGCGGCGAGGATGGTAATCTTCACCTTGTTGCCAAGCGAGGTGTCCTTTGCCAGACCCCATATGATGTCGACGTTGGGGTTGATGTCTGACACGAACTCCGATATTTCGCCGGCCTCCTTCATGAGGAATTCCTGGTCGCTCTCGGGGTTGAAGTAGATGTTGAAGAGGAGTCGCTGCGAGCCGAAGATGTCGCGGTCCTTGAGTAGCGGTGAGTTGAGGGCGTCGTTGATAGCGTTGGTGACGCGGTGGTCGCCCTCGCCGTAGCCTATTGAAATGACGGCGGCACCACCGTTGCGCAGCGTGGTGTCGACGTCGTTGAAGTCGATGTTGATTACGGTGTTGCTGTTGGTAATCATCTCCGAGATGCCGCGGGCTGCGATGGTCAGCGTGTCATCGGCCTTGCCGAAGGCGTTGATGAAGTTGAGTTCGGGGTAAATCTCGGTGAGGCGTTCGTTGTTGATGACGAGGAGTGCGTCGACATATTTGCCCATCTCCTCGGCACCTGCGATAGCCTTGAGAATCTTTTTCTGCCCCTCGAAGAGGAAGGGGATGGTGACGATACCGATTGTGAGCATGCCGTGCTCGCGGGCAATGCGTGCCACCACGGGGGCTGCGCCCGTACCGGTGCCACCGCCCATACCTGCGGTGATGAACACCATCTTGGTGTCGTCGGTGAAGAGGTCGGCAATCTTCTCCTCGCTGTCAATTGCGGCCTGACGGGCTACGGAGGGCACGTTGCCGGCGCCGAGTCCGGAGTCGCCTATCAGCAGCTTGTTGGGCACGGAGGAGTTTTTCAGTGCCTGGTGGTCGGTGTTGCACACCCAGAACGATACGTTCTCGATGTTCTGGTTGTACATGTGCTGCACGGCGTTGTTACCGCCGCCGCCCACGCCGATTACCTTGATTATATTGTTGACAGGAGCTCTGTGCAAGAACTCGGTGGATTCGGTTATATCTTCGATTGACATGATTTCTGTATATTACGAATGCTGAAATAATAAGCGTAACGCGCTCGGCTCGCGGTTGCAGTGGTGCGGGCGGCCTACGCGATACAGTTAGCGGGTTCCCTCATCATCCTCCGACTCGTAGAGGTCATCCTCGTTGTCGCGGAATATGTTGGTGAGTTTATTCTGTATGCGTTGTATGAGCGACGGGCCCTTGGGTGTCTGCGGGACTCCGGTCTTGTCTTTGTCCTTGCCTTTGTTGCGGCCGCCCTTGCCTCCGCGCTCAAACATGTCGCTGTCGTAGATGTCGTCGTCATCATCATCATCGCGGCCTATGCGCACGTCGTCGTCATCCTCGTCGTCGTAGTCGCGTACGTTGCGCGGGTCGCGCACGGGAGGATTTTTCTTCAGTGACTCAGGTATGATTACGGGTGAGAGACATTCCACGGGATGGTTGTCGGCAGCAGCGATTATGAGGGCTACCACGTCGCATATGTCGTCGGAGGTGATTGACGTGTCGGAGATGCGGACGTTGCGCGGGGTAGTGCCCATGCGCACCTTCATGTTGCTCTGCGCTGCGATGAGGTCGCTGAGACCGCGCAGGCGTGCTCCGCCGCCCACGGTGATGATGCCCGAGGGGAGGTCGGCGGGAGTGAGTCCGGCATACTCGATGTTGGCTATCACGTTGGCCACAATCTCGCCGGCGCGCGATGATATGAAGCTGTTGATTTCGGGTTGCTCGATGGAGTGGAGACCCGAGTGGCGGGGAGTGCCCTCGGTGGCGTTGACAATGCCGGTGGAGCGCTTGATGCTCTCGGCGTGTTCCTCAAGGTTGTTGAGCGACACGAGGTCGCGGGTGATGTTGCGCGAGCCCATGGGGAGTGTCACCATGTAGCGGAGGACGCCCTTCTTGTAGATGACTACTGTGGTGGTCTCGCAGCCGAAGTCAACGAACATGCAGCCGAGCTGCTTCTCGTCGGGGGTGAGCACCATGTCGGCCTGAGCCAGAGCGCTTACTATGTAGCCGTTGACCTGGAGGTTGAGGCGCTCGGGGAACACTCGGTTGAGGTTGTTCTTGATGGCGGGTACGCCCTCTATTACGCTGAAGGTGCCACGGATGGAGCGGCCTACGCGGCCCACGGGGTTGAGGGTCGACTCGTTGTCGATGATAAACTCGCGGGGGAGGAGTTCGTATATATCCTTGCCGTTGTTGCCGACGGTGGTGATGAGGCCCTTGAGGTGGTCGATAGCCGAGGATTCAATGAGGGTGTCGGTTTCGAAGCGGGTAGTCTCCGACGCTACGGACGCGCCGATGGTGCAGCCGCTCAGACCTACGTAGACGCCCGAAATCTTGCGGGGCTGGATGATGCGCGAGTTTTCGAGCTTGAAGCGTATGCTGTCCACTTTGTTGCTTACTTCCTCGATATTCTTGACGTGACCGTAGCGCACGCTGTCGGCGACGCGCTCTTCCTGCACGGCTACAATATTGATTGCACCGGTCGGGTCGACCGAAGCAAGCGCTCCGCGTATCTTGGAGCTTCCGATTTCGATGGCTACGATATATTTATCCTCCATATAGGGCTTCCTTTTTTATATTTTGTGAGAGACGTTGTTACTGTTGGGTGTTAACGGGGTTGCGTCGGCCGGTTAAATTATTTTCGGTTTTATCTCGCCCACGGTGACGCTGTCGCGGGAGTTGATTATGTCGATGTCGATGTCGCCCTCCTCAAACTCGAGGTCGACGGCGTCGAAGTCGCTGCGGCGCACCTTGCCGGGCACTATTTTGCCTACCACCTGTCGGGCGAACTTCACCGATATGGTGTCGTAGTAGTTCCAGCCTTTGACCGGGAGCACGTTGTTGTAGAACGCGAAGAGGCGCTTCATCTTGTCGTCGAGGTTGGAGCCGTCGCCTATGTTGACGATGTGGCCGTTGAAGGCGGGTACTATGAGATAGTCGCCGTTGCGGGCTATCTTGATTTCCGACACGAGCTGCGACCACATGGTGTTGGCGTTTATCTCGTCGAGGAGCGATATTACGCCCTGCGCGTCGGGCAGCGAGTCGTGGTCGGCTATTACCACGGGCACGTCAATCTGATAACGGGGTGAGGCGAGAAGATGTTTACCGGAGCGGTTGATATAGTAGGAACCGGAGCGGTCAAACACTCGCGCCACGGGTCGCATGGGTACCACGTCGATGGCTATGACATCGTTGGCCAGACGGTGGCAGTTGACGCTCTCGATGATGCTGAGGGCGCCGAGTTTCAGCTCGAGGTCGCGCAGATTGTAGTCGGCGGCGGCCAGGGAGTCGGCAGTGGCTCTTATGCCTCCGAGCTCGTGGTCGATGTCGTCGGGAGTGACGAATTGTGACATCTCGTTCTGCGACACGCTGATGCGCACGCCGTTGCACGGCGCTTCGGCCGCCATCCCCTGCGAGGCCGCGAGGGCCACCACCAGGTAGATGCCGAGCATCAGTGACAGTATGCAGAGTGTTATACCACGCTTCGTGAGCATATTCCCGTTGTTTTCAATGAGTTACTTTATTGATGCGATGATGTCGGGGATATACGTGTTGATATCGCCCGCACCTGCTGTCAATAATACCTCAAAGTTAATGTTTTTTATTGTATTTATCAATAGCTCTTTGCTAATCAATTGTTTTTCTTTACAAGAAATTTTGTCGAAGATTATTGCGGAGCTGACGCCGGGAATGGGGAGTTCGCGGGCGGGGTAGATGTCGAGCAGCACCACTTCGTCGGCGAGCGAGAGGGCGTCGGCAAACTGCGGCGCGAAGTCGCGCGTGCGGCTGTAGAGGTGGGGCTGGAAGGCAACGGTGAGTTTGCGGTCGGGGTAAAGTGCTTTGACCGAGGAGATTGACGCGCGGAGCTCGTCGGGGTGGTGGGCGTAGTCGTCGATGATTACGCGGCCGTTGTCACCCTCCTCCTTGAGGTGGAACTCGAAGCGGCGTTTGGGGCCCATGAACGAGGCTATGGCCGAGCGCACGTCGTCGGCGGTGACGGCTCCGGTGAGCAGCGTGGCGGCTGCGGCGGCGATGGAGTTCTCGATATTGATTTCGACGGGTACGCCAAGCTCTATGTCGCGTATCACTCCCTCTGCCACAACTGATTGCGGGACGATGAGGTCATAGATGATAGTGCCGTTGCCGCGGCGTATGTTGGCGGCGTGGAAGTCGCCTTCATCGCGCGAGTAGGTGTAGACGGCGACCGATGCCGGGGGCTCGGGGCGGAACTTCAGGCCGGTGTGTACGATGAGTTTGCCGTCGGGGTGGATGAGCTGGGTGAAGCGTGAGAAGCTCTCAAGGTATGCTTCCTCGGTGCCGTAGATGTCGAGGTGGTCGGGGTCGGTCGAGGTGACTACGGCGATGTAGGGCGACAGCTGATGGAACGAGCGGTCATACTCGTCGGCCTCGATGACGCTGTAAGGCGACTTGGCGTCGAGCAGGAAGTTGCTGTTGTAGTTGCGGAGCACGCCGCCGAGGAATGCGTTGCATCCCGCTGCGGAGGTGTGCATGATGTGGGCGGCCATCGACGATGTGGTAGTCTTGCCGTGAGTGCCGGCGAAGCAGAGCGCCTTGCTGCGGCGAGTCACCTCGCCGAGGACTACGGCGCGCTTGACCACGCGAAATCCGTTGTCGCGCGCCCATTTGAGCTGCGGCATGGTGTCGGGCACCGCCGGGGTGTACACCATCATCGTGGTGGCGGGGTCGCGGTAGAGCTCGGGGATGGCCTCGACGCTGTCGTCGAAGGTTATGTCGATGCCCTCGGCTATGAGGGAGTCGGTCAGTTCGGTAGGGGTACGGTCATAGCCGGCAACGTTGTCGCCCTGCGACTTGAAGTATCGCTCGAGGGCGGCCATGCCTATGCCTCCCGCGCCTATGAAGTAGATATTTTTCATTGCTTTCAGGTTGACTGTTACTTGAGGGTGTTAGGTAGGGAGTCTCGACATCTATTTATCGCAGAGAGCGTAGATGTGGTCGACGATGCGGTCGTCGGCAGCGGGGAGTCCCATTGCCTTGACGTTGGCGGCGAGAGCGGCGAGGCGGTCGGGGTCGGCGAGCAATCCGTTCACGGTGTCGGCGAGCTGTGCTGTGGCATCGGCGTCGAGTATCATGACGGCGGCATCGCGTTCCACGAGAGCCAGAGCGTTTTTGCGCTGATGGTCCTCGGCCACATTGGGCGAGGGGATGAGTATGGCGGGAGTGCCCACGAGCTGCAGTTCGGAGATGGTGCTTGCTCCGGCACGCGACACAATCACGTCGGCGGCACGGTACACGAGGTCCATGCGGCTCACGAAGGCCATTGCCTGCACGTCCTTCTTGCCTTCGGCGGCGGGGAGACAGTCGTCGGCGTAGTATTTGCCTGTCTGCCAGAGTATCTGGGCGCCGGTAGCTGTAATCTTGTCCATCGAAGCCTTGATAGCCTCGTTGATGGTGCGTGCGCCGAGCGAACCGCCTACCACGGCCACGAGAGGACGCTCTGGGTCGAAACCGAGAAGCCGTTTGGCCTCAGCGCGGTCGACGGCACACTGTGTGATGGCCTCGCGCACGGGGTTGCCCGTCATTACTATCTTGTCGGCGGGGAAGAAACGGTCCATGTGCTCGTAGGCCACGCAGATGCAGCCGGCGTGCTTGCCGAGGTGCTTGTTGGTGACACCGGCATAGGAGTTCTGCTCCTGAATGAGGGTGGGGATACCGAGTTTCTGCGCCATCATCAACGTAGGGCCTGAGGCATAACCTCCTACGCCCACGGCGATGTCGGCACCGAAGTCGCGTATTATCTTGCGGGCCTTGCGACGGCTCTTGTAGAGTTTCCAAAGCACTTTGAAGTTGCGCCACAGGCGTTTGCGGTCGAAGCCCATCACTTCGAGGCCTTCTATATCATATCCGGCGGCGGGCACGCGCTCCATCTCCATGCGGCCCTTGGCGCCCACGAAGAGAATCTTGACCTCGGGGTCGCGGCGGCGCAGCGCATTGGCTATCGAGATGGCGGGGAATATGTGGCCTCCCGTGCCTCCTCCGCTTATTATTACCTTCTTTACACTCATATTATATAATTATATAAGTTATGATGTTCTATATATGATGTTTGTTATATCAGTTGTTTCCGATCTGGGTGGGGTTGACGGCGTTGAGTTCGTCTGGGAGCTCGGCCTCGGAACGGGTGTTCTTCTTGTTGCCGACGGTCGATACATAGCGGCTGATACTGAGCATAATGCCGAATGCAAGCGACGTAACGAGCATCGACGTACCACCCTTTGAAATCATGGGCAGCGGCTGTCCCGACACGGGGAATACACCCGTGTTGATAGCCATGTGAAAGAGCGCCTGAAACACTATCATCACCGCCATGCCGAGCACCAGCATCGAGGAGAACGCCCTGTCGCAGCGGCTTGCGATAACGCCCGCTCGCCCCAACAGCGAGAGGTAGATGACGAGCAGGAAGAGTCCGCCTACAAGGCCGAGGTCCTCCACCACAATAGAATATATATAGTCGGAGAATGCGAGGGGCAGACGCGCCGTCTCGCGCGAGTTGCCGGGGAGCACGCCGAGCACGCCGCCGTTGGCCTGCGCCATGTAGGCGTACATCTCCTGGCGGTTCTCCGCCGTGATAGGCATGTTGTAGAGCGGCTCGTCACTGTTGTAGCGGGCGAGACGCGATTTCCATATACCGCCTCGGTCAACCGTTTTCTTGTTGCCCTCTGCGTCGACACCGCTCTCCATGATGGTCTCCACGTCCTGCGCCTCGGTGTTCATCTTGTGATACAGGGCGAAGCCGCCGGCCATGCCGTAGAACAGCAGCAGCAGGCCGAACTTGCGCCACTGGATACCGCCTATAAGCATCATCGAGAGGCTTATGGCCATGAGCAGCAGCGTGTTGGTCAAACCCTGAGAGAAGAGCAGCAGGGAGAAGATACACACGAATATGGCGCACCACACCACGCCCTTGGTCCTGACCCCGTTGGGCTCCTGATTGCGCGACATGATGTAGGCGATGACGAGTACGGCCGACATCTTAAGCATCTCCGACGGTTGTATCTGTATGCCCAACAGCGAGAAACTTCGTCGCGCACCGTTGATAATCTGACCGTTGAATAACACGTAGAGCATCGCGAGAATACTTAGCCCGACGACCCAGGGGGTGAGTATGACGAAATATTTCAGCTTGACGCGCGACACGCCGATACAGATTACGATGCCTATGACGAGCATCATAAGGTGGCGCAGCAGCGGGCCGAAGATATTGCCCGAACTTACCTCGCGCGACGAGGCGCTGTAAAGCTCCACTACCGAGATAAGGCAGAGGGCCACGTAGAATGCTACGAGATATTTGTCGGGTTTCGGGCGCGGGGTGGCTACGCTGTCGCTGCGGCGTGTACTCTCCTTGGCCGCGGTGTCGTCGGCCGGAGCCTTGGGCGCCGATTTCGTGGCGGCGGGAGTGTCGGCTGCGGCAGCGCGGTTGCTGTGGCGTGGAGGAGCGCCGGCGGCGCGGAGCATATCATCAAGTTCTGACATTGTTGTCTTTGCGAGGTAAAATGGTGCTTGGATAGGTGATTATTTCTTGTCGGTGTTGAGGGCACGGACACGCTCCTTGAACTGACGGCCGCGGTCCTCGTAGCTCTTGAAGAGGTCGAAGCTGGCGCAGCAGGGGGAGAGGAGCACTGTGTCACCGTCGACGGCTATCTCGCGGCAGGCAGCCACGGCGTCGTCGATAGAGTGGGTGTCGATTACCTTGACTCCGCGGGGAGCGAAGAAGTCGATAATCTTGGCATTGTCCTTGCCCATGGCCACGATGGCTTTCACTTTGTCGTCGACGAGCTGCGCTATCTCGCTGTAGTCGTTGCCTTTATCTTTGCCGCCGAGAATGAGCACGGTGTTCTTGTTCATGCTTTCGAGGGCATACCAGCAGGAGTTGACGTTGGTAGCCTTGGAGTCGTTGATGTAGCGCACGCCGTCGACGGTAGCCACATATTCCAGACGGTGTTCTACGCCTTCGAAGTCGCTGAGCGAGCGGCGTATATCATCGTTCTTTATGTCGAGCAGGCAGGCCGAGAGACCGGCGGCCATCGAGTTGAACAGGTTGTGGAGGCCGTTGAGGGCGAGGTCGGCGCGGGGCATCGACACTTTGTCGTCAGGGGTGTCGAGGATAAGACGGTCGTCGGCGTCGATATAAGCCTTGCTGCCCTCCTCCTGATGCTCCGAGAAGGGGAAGAGGCGGGCCTCGGTGACTACGTGTTTGAGCTGGGCCTGAATTACGGGGTCATCCTCCCAGAATATGAAGGCATCCTCGCCGGTAAGGTTCTGCAGAATGCGGAACTTGGCATCGACATAGTTCTGAAACTTGTAGTCGTAGCGGTCGAGGTGGTCGGGGGTGATGTTCATAATCACGGCAATGTTGGCGCGGAAGCGGTACATGTTCTCAAGCTGGAAAGAGCTGAGTTCGATTACGTAGACATCGTGCTTGTCGTTGGCCACCTGCAGGGCGAGGCTCTGACCCACGTTGCCGGCGAGACCCACGTTAATGCCCGCGTTGCGGAGTATGTGGTAGGTGAGCAGTGTAGTGGTGGTCTTGCCGTTGGAGCCGGTGATGCACACCATCTTGGCGTCGGTGTAGCGTCCGGCAAATTCTATCTCGGAAATGACGGGAATGTTTTTGGAGAGAATTTTCTTCACGATGGGAGCCGTGGGGGGAATGCCGGGGCTTTTCACCACCTCGTCGGCGTTGATGATGTGCGATTCGGTGTGCTGTCCGCTCTCGAAGGGAATGCCGTTCTCGCGAAGCATCTCTTCATATTTGGGGGCAATCGTTCCCGCATCACTGAGGAAAACGTCCATGCCGAGTTTTTTGCCGAGGATGGCGGCTCCTGCGCCGCTTTCTCCTCCTCCGAGTATTACCAGTCTCATATGTTCTGATTATATAATTTGTGATTAATCTTATAGGGTTATTAAGTGCCTGTTGCGGGGCGTTAACGTATTTTGAGCGACACGAAGGTCAGCGCCGCCAGTATGATACATACAATCCAGAAGCGCACCACGATTTTCGATTCGGGCACTGCGGCGTGGGGGCGCTGTATGATGCAGTCGATGGAGCCGTCGCCCGCCTTCTGGTAGTGGTGGTGGAGCGGCGTCATCTTGAACATGCGCCGTGTCTTGCCCGTGAAGCGGCGCGTCAGTTTGCAGGTGAGCACCTGCACTATCACCGAGAGGTCCTCGAGATAGAAGAGCAGGCAGAGCAGCGGCAGCAGGAACTCTTTGTGTATCAGGATTGCGAACACGGCGATGATGCCGCCGAGCGTGAGGCTGCCCGTGTCGCCCATGAATACCTGCGCCGGGAAGGCGTTGTACCACAGGAAACCGATAAGGGCGCCGATGAATGCCGACATATATACCACCATCTCTTCCGAGCCGGGGATATACATGATGTTGAGGTAGGAGGAGTATATCACGCTGCCTCCGAGATAGGCCATTGCGGCCAGAGCCACACCTATGATGGCCGAGCACCCGGTGGTCAGTCCGTCGAGGCCGTCCATGAGGTTGGCACCGTTGGAGGTGGCTGTGATGATGAAGATGGTGACGAGGATAAAGAGTATCCAGCCGCCGGTTTCGGCGTTATCGCCGAGCCACTGTGTCAGGTCGCTGTATTCAAAGTTGTGTTCCTTGACGAAGGGGATGGTTGTCTGCGTTGACTTGACGTCGTTGCCCTCGTAGGTGATTTCGACAATCTCGTTGGAGTCGATGCTGCGCACCTCGTGGTTCTCGCGTATCACGATGTCGGGGCTGACGTACATGGTGATGCCCACGATGAGTCCGAGGCCCACCTGGCCTATAATCTTGAATTTGCCCTGAAGTCCGTCCTTGTTGTGCTTGCGTATCTTCATGTAATCATCAAGAAACCCGATGCAGCCGAGCCACAGGGTGGAGATGAGCAGCAGTATCATGTAGATGTTCTTGAGATTGCCCACGAGCAGACACGGCACGAGGATGGCCACGATGATGATGATACCGCCCATGGTGGGAGTGCCGGTCTTTTTCATCTGTCCTTCGAGGCCGAGGTTGCGCACTATCTCGCCTACCTGCATGAGCTGCAGGCGGTTGATGATGCGGCGGCCAATGACGGTGGCGATGAAGAGCGACAGCACCATCGCTATCACCGAGCGGAATGTGATATAGTCCATGAGTCGTGCACCCGGCACGTTGGCGTCCTGTAATTTCTCGAAAATAAAATATAGCATAGTAGGAATTGCTCTGTTGAAACGGTCCTGTGAATTTCGGTCCTCTCTGTAGTTATACTGTTATTTAATCGGTTATCATGCAGTTGCTCGGGGAGTGTCAGCAGTTGGTTGCGGCGAACACTTCGGCCACCACCTCGCGGTCGTCGAAGTGATGCTTCACGCCCTTGATTTCCTGATAGTCCTCGTGGCCTTTGCCGGCGATGAGGATTACGTCGCCCTTGCGTGCGAGCGCGGCTGCCATGCGTATGGCCTCGCGGCGGTCGGCGTTGACGAGGGTGCGTGCCGCGAGTTCGGGGTCGGAGACTCCGGCGCGCATGTCGTCGAGAATGTCGGCCGGCTCCTCGAAGCGGGGGTTGTCGGAGGTGAGTATCAGGCGGTCGCTGCGCAGGGCTGCTTCGCGTGCCATGATGGGTCGCTTGCCCTTGTCGCGGTTGCCGCCGGCACCTACCACGGTGATGATATTGCCTGTGGTGCCTATCACCTCTCGGATGGCTTCAAGCACATTGACCACGGCGTCGGGAGTGTGGGCGTAGTCGACGATGGCGGTCACTCCGGCGGGGGAGTGGATGGTCTGGAAACGTCCGGCCACGGGCACGAGCAAGCTCATGCGGCGCAGCACTTCCTCCTTGTCCCAGCCGAGCATTATCGAGGCACCGTAGACGGCGGTGAGGTTGTAGGCGTTGAAACGGCCGGTGAAGAGCACGTGGACTTCGTTGCCGTTGAAGCTCATGAGAGTGCCGTCAAGGCGGCTCTCGATGATGCGGCCGCGGAAATCGGCCATGGCGCGCAGCGAGTATGAGAGACGGCGGGCGCGGGTGTTCTGCAACATCACTTCGCCCACCTTGTCGTCGATGTTGGTGATGGCGAAGGCCTCGGCGGGGAGCATGTCGAAGAATGATTTCTTGGCGGCGAGATATGCGTCAAAAGTCTTGTGATAGTCGAGATGGTCGCGGGTGAGGTTGGTGAAGATACCTCCGGCGAAGGTGAGTCCGGCGATGCGGTGCTGGTCGGCGGCGTGGGAGCTGACTTCCATAGCGGCGTATTCGCAACCCTCCTCCACCATCTCGTGCAGGAGCATGTTGATGGTAAGCGGGTCGGGCGTGGTCTGCTTGGCGGGCACGGCGCGGGTGTCGACGTAGTTGCACACGGTGGAGAGGAGTCCGGCTTTGTGGCCTCCCAGTCGTGCCATCTCGTAGATGAGGGTGGCGGTGGTGGTCTTGCCGTTTGTGCCGGTGACGCCTACGAGTTTGAGGCGGCGCGACGGGTTGCCGTACCACTGCGAGGCGAGTTGGCCGAGAGCTATGGCCGAGTTCTCTACCTGTATGTAGGTGACGCCGTCGAAGAGGGTGTCGGGCATAGTCTCCACCACGATGGCTGCCGCGTGCTTGTCAGCGAGGCCGGGGATGAAGCTGTGGCCGTCGACGGTCACGCCTCTGACGGCTACGAACATGGAGTCGGCGGCGACGTTGCGCGAGTCGGCGGTGAGGAGTGTCACCGTGCGGTCAACGGGGCCTGTTACTTTGACGGGATTGATGGCGCTTATCAGGTGCGCGAGGTTATGTTGCATATCGTTGAGTATTCGTTTATACGATTTATATCATCGGGGTTGAGGGTTTCACTTTGTCAGGAGCATGAGAGGGTGAGCATTATTGTCTTATCCCCCACGAGCTGCTGGTGCCTGACGCGTCCGGAGCCGCGGAATTTCACGGTGTAACCGGCCTTTTCGAGCACTGCGAGGGCGTCGCGGAAACTCATGTTGGTCACCGAGGGCATCGACGTGTCGCCGTAGTTGCCTTTGGGGGTCGATATCACGCGGGCCTGCAGCGGGCCGGAGATGGCGGAGCGGAGCAGGGTGTAGTCGCCGGGACGGGCGGGGGCGTTGATTACGGGGGGTGCCGGCGAGGCGGGAACGTTGTCGTGGAAGTCGGTGGTGTTGCCGAGCATGCCGCGGGAGTACATCTTCTCGGCCACGTTCTGCATCACCGTGCCGGAGCAGGCGGCGGCGCCGAGCAGGTCCTTGCGCGGGTGGTAGGTGAGTACCATCATTGAGTAGCGTGGATTGTCGGCGGGGAAGAAGCCGCAGAACGCGAGGCGTTTCTTGGCGTGGTCATACTGCTTGGTGACGGTGTCGAGGTTGTAGCATGTGCCGGTCTTTCCGGCCAGAGGCACGCGGCAGTTCTTGAGGCGGCGTGCGGTGCCGCGGCTGCCGTCGACCACGCGGCGCAGCATTGTGCGCAGTTTGGCGGCGTTCTCCTCAGAGCATATGCGGTCGCGGATATATGACACGGGAATCACGGAGTCAACGCCGTCGCGGCTCAGGCCTTTGACCAGTCGCGGGCGCACGTAGCGGCCGCCGTTGGCTATGGCGTTGTAGACCGAGAGGGTGTAGAGCGGGGGGATGGCGGTGGCGTAGCCGAAGCACATGCGCGACATGTCGAGACGGCTCGGGTTGTGGTGTATGCGCGGACGCTCCTCCTCGTAGATGCCTGAGTTCATCTTCTCGAAGAAGCCAATGTCGTCGAAGCGGCGCACGAAGGCTGCGGGGTCTTTGTCAAAGCCGCGCACTATGATGCGGGCCATACCGATGTTTGACGACTCCTCGATGACTCCGGCCACGGTGAGCTGCGAGTTGAAGTGGGAGTCGGTGATGGCGCGTCCGCCGCCGTAGGGGAATGAGCCGCCGATGGGTATCACTTCGTCGATGTTGTTGACGAGGCCGTCCTCAAGGGCAAACATCATGGATATAGGTTTCACTACTGAGCCGGGTTCATAGGCCACGACGGCGCGGTTGTAGGCTTCGATGTACCTGCCGTCCTTGTCGCGCTCAAGGTTGGAGATGGCCTTGATGTCGCCGGTGGCTACCTCCATGAGCACTGCCGACCCCCATTCGGCCTGGCAGCTGTCGAGGATGAGGTTGAGTTCCTGTTCCAGAATATCCTGGAGGGTGATGTCGATGGTGGTTGTGACGTTCCAGCCGGCTGTGGCGGGCACGTCGGTCCAGTTGCCTATACGGTTGGTGAAGGGGACGCGCTTGTAGGTGCCGGGCACGCCGTAGAGGAGGGAGTCGAGTGCCTTTTCGAGGCCTGAGATGCCGTGAATCTCCTTGCAGGTCTTGGTCTGGCCCACGCGGCCGATACTGCGTCGGGCCATGTCGCCGTATGGGCAGTCGCGCTTCATGTAGGGTTCCTCGATGAGTCCCGTCTTGTTGCGGTTGGGCATGTTGAAGAAGGGGAAGGTGCGGAAGAGTTCGAGGTCGGCATACGATATGCGGCTGAGCAGGCGGTAGCTGCGCGATTTCTTCTGGGCGGTGTATTGTTTCTGCAACGCTTCGCGCCAGCCGTCCTTGTCATGCTCCGGGAAGTGGAGGGCGAGGCTGTCGCAGAGGGCTTCGAGGTTTTCGACAAATGCTTTGCCGGCGAATGCTTCGGAACCGAAGTCGACGCGCACGTCGTAGTATTGGAGGTTGGTTACCAGCACAGTGCCGTCGGCAGCGAGGATGTCGCCGCGCACGGGGGCTATGGTGTCGATGTGTTGCAGTTCGGCCGAGGCCTTTTTGTCCCAGTGGTCGGAGTCGACCACCGTGGTGCGGAACAGTTTGTAGCCTATCGCTACGGCAAAGAGGAGTATGCCGAGGGTGATAAGCACATAGCGGAACATTATGTGCTTCAGGTTGTTGCCTCTTTTCTTGCGGGGTGAGGGGCTGCCTGCGGAAGCTGATTTGCGGTTGTTCGGCTTATACTGTTTCATTGGGCGATGTGAAGTTTGTAGGGGGGTTGGTCACGGTGGGTTAGGTCGAGTCCGGCCTCACGGATGTTTTTCTGCATTGTTTTCTCGCGTATGGAGTTCATGTAGACGCTCTTCTGGCGTATGCGCTCCGACTTGACCACTTCGAGTTCTTTGTTGAGCCGCTGTATGCTCTCCATAGCGGTGAGGCACTGGTAGCGGTTGGTGATATATATCATGACGAGGATGACGAGGGCGAGGATGATGCCCCAGTTGCGGCTGAAAAAGCGCGTTGAGAGCCAGCGGCCGCGCACTGCGTCGCCTATCAGTGAATTTTTCTTTTTGCGGGTGGTCTTTGTCGTCATCGTGTCAGAGTTTGGCCGCCACGCGGAGTTTGGCGCTTCGCGAGCGCGGATTGCGTTCCACCTCTTCGTCGTCGGGGACGATGGGGCGTGATGTGAGGAGCTTGAAGGGGGAGAGGTTGCGGCCGAAGAAGTCCTTGTTCTCGCGTCCTTCAAAGTTGCCGGTGCGGAAGAAGTTCTTCACCAGGCGGTCCTCAAGCGAGTGGTAGGTGATGACGGCTATGCGGCCTCCGGGGCGAAGCAACCGCAGGGCGCCCTGCAGCAGTGCTTCGAGGGCGTCGAGCTCGTGGTTGACCTCGATGCGGAGTGCCTGGAAGAGTTTGGCAAGCTCTTTCTTCTGACGCGCGGGGTCGATGAGGGGGCCTGTGACTTCGAGCAGTCGCTCTATGGTGTCGATTGGGGCGTTGGCGCGGGCCTTCACTATGGCCGAGGCTACGCGGCGGGCGTTCTTGATTTCGCCCAGGAGGTAGAAGATGTCGGCGAGCCGCTCTTCGGGATAGGTGTTGACAACGGTGGCGGCGGTCAGCGAGCCGCTGCGGTTCATGCGCATGTCGAGGGGACCGTCCCAGCGGAATGAGAAGCCGCGGTCGGGGTCGTCGAAATGGTGGAACGACACGCCGAGGTCGGCGAGGATGCCGTCGACGGAGTCAACGCGGTAGTAGCGCATGAAGTTGACGATGTAGCGGAAGTTGGAGTGTACGATGGTGAACCGTGCATCGGTCATGGCGCGGCTCACGGCGTCCATGTCCTGGTCGAAGCCGTAGAGATGGCCCTCCGGCGATAGCTTTTCGATGATGGCGCGCGAGTGGCCTCCGCCACCGTAGGTTACGTCGATGTAGGTGCCGTCGGGGTGGATGTCGAGGGCGTCGATTGTCTGAGGCAACAGGGCGGGTATGTGGTAAACAGCTTCCGGCATGTAAGAGATTGTTTTATTGACTGAAACGGTGCGTTATTATTGACTGAAACGGTGTGTAATTAAGAGATATTAACACTTTGTATCTTATGGGTGTAAAGGTACTAAAAAGTTATGGGAATTTACGAAAATAAACAGCGAAATTTATCAACATTTTTTGATTTTTTATGAACGCTTCCGCGGCGGTCAGCGGGTCGTTGAGGTAAGAGCTTGCCGGTCAATGCGGTGCGCGCTGACGGCGACGACGCTGCGCAGGGGGTGCCCGGGTGTCGGGAAGTGGCGGTGAAAGGGGTTGTGACGGGGCTGCAGACGGCATTTTATTTGCAATTGTAAACGCACTTGGCTGTCTGCGGGATTTTTACTACCTTTGCCCCTCGGTTTCTAATAGTAATACTTCTTGAAATGGCACAATCAATAATTGATAATCAACTGCTTACACGCAAAGGACGTTACCTCGCGATACTGCGTCTCGGCACACCGATACTTATAGGCCAGCTGGGCCAGATTGTAGTGGGATTTGCCGACACGGCTATGGTGGGAAACTACTCGACCGACGCTCTGGCCGCGGCCTCCTTTGTCAATAATATCTTCAACATCGTGCTGCTGATGTGTCTGGGATTCACTTACGGACTGACACCGCTCGTGGGCGCACTCTTTTCGGCCTCGCGCAATGAGGACATCGGCGCTACGCTCCATCGCAGCGTGCGGCTCAACTTTCTGTTTTCCATGGTATTGACGGCCATTATGTTCGTGCTCTATCTCAATGTCGACAAGCTCGGCCAGCCGGAGCATCTTATCCCGCTCATTCGCCCGTATTATCTTATCTATATGTCGACCGTGGCGGCTATCATGCTGTTTCAGACCTTTGCGCAGACCTCCTACGCGGTCAATGCCTCGATGATGCCGATGTGGGTGGTGCTTTTCTGCAACATGGTGAACATCGCGGGCAACTATCTGCTCATACGCGGTAACTGCGGATTGCCGGAACTCGGACTCAACGGTGCGGCGATTGCCACATTCATATCGCGCTGGCTCGCGGTGGTTATCATCGTGGGATTCTTCGTGCTGTCGCGGCGCTACCGTCCGTATCGCGCCACGGCGCTGCGTCCGCGAGGCCACGGTTATGCCACGGGCAAGATACTGCGCACGTCGTTGCCGGTGAGTCTGCAGATGGGGCTTGAGGCATCGTCGTTCTCCATAGCGGCAATGATGGCGGGATGGCTGGGCCACAACGAACTGGCTGCGTTCCAGATATTTGTGATTATCGGTTCGCTCGGATTCTGTATATATTACGGTATGGCGGCGGCGATGTCGGTGCTCGTGGCCAACGCGTCGTCGTGTGTCGATGCCGAGCGCCACATGCGAGCGATTGCCGGGTCGGGCTACGTAATCATACTGGTGCTTGCGGCCACGGCGAGCACCGTGTTCCTCTCGCTCGGTACTCACCTTATCGGGGTGTTCACCGACGACGAGACGGTGATAGCCATGACCGCCTCCATGATAGTGCCGCTGGTGATATATCAGCTTGGCGACGCCACGCAGATAAATTTTGCCAACGCGCTTCGCGGCACCTCCAACGTGATGCCCATGATGTGGATAGCATTCATTTCATATATAGTGGTAGGCATTCCCGCCACCTATGTCATGGCGTTTGTGTTCGGCTGGGGCATTGTGGGTATAGCGCTCAGTTTCTCGGTGTCGCTCTTCCTGGCCGGCGGACTCTTCCTTTACAGTTTCCTGCGCACCACGCGCAAGCCCGTTGAGGCGGCCTGATACCGATTTTTTTTCAATTATGATTGAATTTACCGAAAGTTTTGTTATTTTTGCGTTTATATAGGCCTCATGGCCCCGGGAGCTGCCGTGGTATAATTGCAGTTCCTGACAGTTAGCCGATTATAAACCGGGCGCTAGCCCGACAAATAACAATTCCGTATATGACATTCGCCGAAAATTGCAACGCGGTGTTTGACCGTTCAACAGCTGATTATCATATCAATGACGATGTGGATTTCGCAATCGTCAACCCCTATCCCGTCGACACTATCGACCATGTGCTTTATGCCAAAAACTGGATTGATGCCGTGCAGTGGCACCTTGAGGATATAATCCGCGACCCGAATATCGACCCCGTGGCGGCTCTGGCCCTCAAGCGTCGTATCGACCGCTCCAATCAGGACCGCACCGACATGGTGGAGGAGCTTGACACATATTTCCGCACCCGCTACGCCGACGTGAAGCCTGCGGCCGATGCCACTATCAACACCGAGAGTCCCGCATGGGCGCTCGACCGACTCTCTATCCTCGCGCTCAAAATATATCACATGCGCGCCGAGGTGGAGCGTACCGACGCGTCGCCCGAACATATAGCCCGCTGTCAGGCCAAACTCGATGTGCTGCTCGAGCAGCGCGTTGACCTCACTACGGCCATCGACCAATTGCTCGACGACATCGCGGCCGGACGCAAGTATATGAAGGTGTACCGCCAGATGAAGATGTATAACGACCCGGCTACCAATCCGGTACTCTATGGCAAAGGAGAAGCTAAATAAAGGTGACGCTGTAGCCAACGTGCTGGTGGTGAGGCTTTCGGCCATAGGCGATGTAGCCATGACCGTTCCCTCGCTCTACGGCGCGTGCCACGCCCACCCCGACGTGAGGTTCATCTTCGTGACCCGCTCGTCGATGGCGTCGATATTTATCAACGCCCCCTCCAACCTGATTGTCAAGGGAGTAGACCTGAAGAGTGACTACAAGGGATTGAGCGGTATGCGCCGCCTCTTCAGCGAGTTGCGCCAGCAGTATGACATTGACGCCGTGGTCGACCTCCATGATGTGATACGCACGAAGTATCTCCGCCTTATTGCCCGGTTGAAAGGGTTGAAGGTGAGCTATATACGCAAAGGCCGCAAGGGCAAGCACGCCCTGACGCGCCGCAACAACAAGGTGATGCTGCCGCTGGTGACATCGCGTTCGCGTTACCGCGATACGTTCAGCCGGTTGGGCCTCACGCCCGACGAATCATTCATCGGACTCTTCGGCAGTGGCAAAGCTGACGCGGCGATGTATGCCGCTATCACTCAGCCGCGTGCCGAGGGCGAGCACTGGGTAGGTATCGCTCCCTTTGCCAAGCATCAGGGTAAGATTTATCCCGAAGCGATGATGGAGGAGGTGGTGGCGACGCTGACCCGCGTGCCCGGCATGAGGATTTTTCTCTTCGGCGGCGGCGACCATGAGCGCGAAGTGTTCAGGGGGTGGCAGGAGCGCTATCCCGGTGTGACTTCGCTTGCCGAAGGGCGCTACGGTTTCGCTACCGAACTCGCTCTGCTCAGTAATCTTGACTGCATGGTGTCGATGGACTCGGCCAATATGCACCTGGCTTCGCTTGTCGACATTCCCGTAGTGAGCATCTGGGGCGCCACTCATCCCTATTGCGGTTTTAAAGGCTGGAGGCAGACCGACGCCAATATCATACAGTTGCCGCTTACGTGCCGCCCCTGCTCGGTGTTTGGCGACAAGCCGTGTTACCGCGGCGACTATTTGTGTCTCAACGGCATAAAGCCCGGCGTGATTTCGAGTAAGGTTCTCGCCAATCTGGGCATTAGTTCGGTCGAAGCCGGGAGCGGTAACTCTCCCGCCAAAGGTTAGTAGTCCGTTGCGCAACATTTATATTATAAATATTGTTAATGAAAGTGTAGTAACATTAAATACAGCTTGCCGATTCTTTTTTTACTGCAATATCATAAAGAGCTGAAATACTATTTTTTATGAAACATAACTACCTCATGAAATTCATGGTGCTTGTTGCCATGATGCTCCCCATGACCGGGTACGGAGCCGTACCGGCCAACTACTATAAGTCAATCAACGGATTGGCCGACAAGGATTTGAAGAATGCGCTCCACACGCTCCTCGCCAACCATACGGAAGTTAAGTCGTATAGTGCGCTCCCCGAATATTTCCGCACCACCGACCGTTTTCCCGGCACCGACTACTGGTGGGATATGTATTCTGACATGGAGGTGTCGATGTATATCACCTTCGGCACGTACATGAACCGCGAGCACTGTTTCCCCAAAAGCTGGTGGGGCGGCCTTACCAACGTTCCGGCCTACGTCGACCTGTTTCATCTCTACCCCTCGGAGGCCAAGGCCAATCAGGCCAAGAGCAATTACCCGTTGGGTGAGGTGGTTTCCTCGACTTTTGACAACGGTGTGGTGAAAGTAGGATATGCCACTACCGGTCAAGGCGGCGGCTCGGCCAAGGTGTTTGAGCCCAACGAGGAATATATCGGCGACTTTGCCCGTACATATTTCTATGTAGTCACCTGCTACTCCAATCTCAAGTGGGACACGAAGTATATGTACATGCTGGAGCAGAATGACTACCCGACGCTCAAACCGTGGGCTATCGACCTGCTGCTCAAATGGCACCGCGCCGACCCCGTCAGCGAGAAGGAGGTGAACCGCAACGAGGCTGTCTATGGTTTCCAGGGCAACCGCAACCCGTTCATCGACCATCCCGAACTGGTGGAATACATCTGGGGTAACCGCGTAGGACAGAAGTATCAGGGCGGCACATCGGAACCGGCGGGTGACCCCGAGCTGACTACCCCCGTGCAGGATATGGCTCTCGACTTCGAGCAGATAGCAATCGGCAAGTCGGAGACCCGTCGCCTCGGTTTCATGGGCAGCAACCTTACGGGAAAACTCTCGCTGGCTATTACCGGCACTGACCGCGCTATGTTCTCGATTGATTCAAAGAGCATTGAGTCGGCACTCGTCAATGCCGACGGCGGCTACTTCCTCCCTGTCACCTACACCCCTACGAGCATCGGCGAGCACTCGGCGCGTCTCATCATCTCGGACGGCGGCCTTACCGGTTCGCGCGGCGTGGCGCTGATGGGCGAATGTCTTGAAGTGCCGTCACTTACAGCTCCCGTAGCGCTCCCGGCATCCGATATTACTGACGACAGCTACATGGCCAACTGGGAAGAACCATCGGAAGTGGTTGACTACTATATCGTTACCCGCACACAGTACATTAACGGCAACTCTTCATCCGAGGAAATCCTCGCCGAAAGCAATTCGTTGCTTATCGAGAACTTCGACGCTTCGGCCTCGGAGAGCTACAACGTGCGCTCGGTGCGTCTCGGATATGAATCGCCGCTGTCCAACGAGATTTTCGTTTACCATGCAGGCATTGAGGGCGTTGAGATGGATTCGCCCCTCGGCTACGCTTACTGGCCCGGCGGCTTGCGCATAGTATGCGGCGAAACTCAGTACAATCTTGAGGTATATGACATTGCAGGCCGCTGCGTGCTCACTCTCCCCGAAATCCATGACAACGATATCATAGAGCTCCCCTACGGTGTATATCTCATCACTACCGACGGTTGCCGCACCCCGCTGCGCGTGATTATACGATAATCGGCCGTTACGGTGTCAATTATTAGTAGAACAGGCTTTTGCTTTGATTCATGAAGAAGAAAACAATATGGGATCTTAACCGCGTGACTGTCGACGAGTATCGGCAGTCGCGCAAGATACCCCTCATAGTAGTGCTCGATAATGTGCGCTCTCTCAATAATATAGGTTCAATTTTCCGCACGTCCGACGCTTTTGCCGTGGAGAAGATAGTGCTGTGCGGCATCACGGCTACGCCGCCGTCGCCCGAAATACACAAGACGGCCCTCGGAGCTGAGAACTCCGTGGAGTGGGTCTACTTCGACAGCACCATTGAGGCGGTGAAGCAACTCAAAGAGGAGGGTGTGACTGTATGCGCCCTGGAGCAGGTGGAGGGCAGTGTGTCGCTCGAAGATTATGAGGCTGACCCTGCAGGCCGCTATGCGTTTATCGCCGGCAACGAGGTTGACGGTGTTGACCAGGAGGTAGTTAACTTATGCGACGTGTCGCTCGAAATCCCCCAGATAGGCACCAAGCACTCGCTCAACGTAGCGGTATCTACAGCCCTGACCATCTGGCACTTCTTCCTTAAACTGAGAAGTTAAGCAATTCATTCAGGGCAATTCATTCAGGGCAATTCATAATTCATAATGCATAATTCATAATTGGCTGTGCAGCAGGCCTGCCGGCTCAATTATGAATTATGCATTTTTGTATCTTCCCGTAACAACAAACGACAATGCGCAGCCCCGTGGCGGGGGTCTCCCGACCCGCGCTTAATCCAGAGCGCTCAAGGCTCCCGCAATTATACCTCCATCGCTCAAATATCCCTCTCTCAAACCGCCGGCGCTCAAACAGTTAGCGCTAATTTTTAATTAACTTCTTAAGCTTGCGGTGGCGGCGTTTGGTTGCCTGATATTTCTTGAGCGAGGCGATAGCTTCGGCTGTGATGGTATCGGGATTCTCTCCGGAGGCTTTGGCATAGGCTTTGGCAAGACGGATGGTGTCGGCCTCGTCGAGCGATATGCTGCGGAACATTGACATGAGTTTGGCGCGGTTGGTGACGTTGAAGTTCATGCGGTTGATGTCGACGAGATAGAATCGGTAACTGCCGTCGGGCAGCAGCTCGGCCAGAATGTTGCCGGGGGAGAAATCGCGGTGGTAGATGCCCGCGCGGTGCAGGTTCACCATGAACAGCCCGAGAGCCTCGATAAGTGCCTCTGAATCGGGACGTTTGCCCCAGTCGCGTATGTTTGACAAGGGGAGGAATTCACATATATAATATGAGTCGAGCAGTTTAAGCCCCTTGCGGCGTTCGCTCCAGGCGATGGGGGAGGGGGTGCAGAAGCCGAGTGCGAGGAGGTGTTCGGCATGCTCGAATGAACGGCGCGCTTTGCTGTGGCGCAGTGTGGTGTAGATATATGAGTTGGGAAATTTGGCTTTGCGGAAGTGCTTTACACACAGGTGGTTGCCCGTGTCGTCAGTGACGTCGTAGAGGGTGTTGCGTGCCCCGCGGTATATCTCTACGGCGCTGTCGTCGGTGCCGTCGGTGAAGATTTTCTCGCAGGCCATGCTTGTGGCACGGTCGTCGGTGTGGATGTGTTTGAGTAGTCGTGGTTTCATTACTGAGGCTGGGGGTTCTTTGACTCGTTTTCAATATGTTTGATGGCTTGGCGCACGGCTTTGCGGAAGTAATGGCCGGCTGCGATGTCGGCGGCCACGCGGTCGACGTTGCGGCGCATATCGGTGTATTCCTCCGGTGTAACGGCTTTTACGCGGTCATTTATGTCGTCGAGGTTGTCGACAATGATGCCTATTCCGTTGGTTTTCACGAAGTCGGCCATAGCTGCGCCGCTCCATATAATCAGTGGAAGGCGTGAGCGAAGATAGAGCGACACCTTGTGAGGAGTGTTGAGTGCGAGGTAGCTGCCGAAGTCGCCTTCGCAGCTGTCAATGGACCGTCCGTCCCACACGAGTCCGTAATCGCTTGTCATGCCGGCTATTAAATTTTCAGCGTCTACAAAACCGTGGTCGAAGAATTTCTCCGGTTTCTCTACCTGGTCCATTCTGAATCCGAAGCCGTAGATGTCCACTACGTAGTCGCGGATTACGTTGCCCCATTTCCATAGAAAGGCATTTTTGCGTTCGTTGAGCGAGCCGGCGTAGGCTATGCGTATCTCTCCGTTGATGACGCGCTGCGGTATGGGGTCGGTGACGGTGAGATAGTCCCATGCGTCGAGGCTCCCCATAGGCCGGTCGAGCCCGATGTCGTGTAGATGTTTTGCCATCACTTTATTGGTGGCTATAATATAGTCGGCGTTGCTCAGACGTCTCAACTCTTTCTCGACGGAGAGCGCCTTGCGTCGGAAACTTCCGAGGTCGTGGATAAGTGCAACTACTTTCGCTCCCCTGATATGGGCAATCTTACATATATATGTGAAATATTTCTTCAGGGGATATTGCAGAAACAGAATGTCACCCTTGCGCAGTCCGGTAGTGGCTTTGGCTATCCCCATCAGGTTGAACATGAAGTGAGCGCCCTTGGAGGAATGTTCGGTGCGTGTAAGGCCAATGTTGCGGAAGCCTTCTTCGAGCATTATCTGTTCTACATCGCTTTTGGCTTTGTTGCCGGCGCTCGTGTGGTTGCGATAGTTGTGCGATATGTATTTGTAACTCATGTGGCAAGGATTTTCGGTTGGGGTTAGTATTGTTTGCTGAGCTGTTGCCGGAATCAGCTTATGGGTGGCAGCATCGATTTTTGCCTATGTGGGTGAGGTAGTAACGGCAGGAGGCAAGCAGGTGTTTAGCTCCCAGTTCCAGGCGCCGCCCGAGTTTGCGCTTGCGCCATGAGCCGTAGATGCGGTGATGGGCGAAGGCTTCCGGGTGTACTTCCACTCCGCTGTTGCGTGGTGTCACAAGATGCCCCGGATACACTACAGTGTTGTTGTCAAGAATCTGGAGGCGGTCATCCTCTTTCCACCCCATACGTCGGGCGCATTCTCTCATTACTATGGGCGAGATGGTCTGGTCGTAACTGCCGTCGCGCTGCTTGAAGGTGCGACTGTCGTAGTAGGCAAACATCTCGCGGCAGAACGCGTTGTCTTTCTCCCCCATGAAAAATGCTGCCTGGATTTGCAGATTGTCGCCAATGTGCTCGTGTACCGTGGCAAATCCGCGTTCCGGAATGTAGCGGTCGAACCGTCGGTTGAGGAATATGTCGGAGTCCATGTATATACCACCCTCTTTCCATACGGCATAAAAGCGCACGGCGTCGGCGGCAAACGCCCATTTACCCGCGTCGAGGGCTTCATCTATATATTGGCATCCTATCGCGCGAGCGTCGCGCGCGTTCCATAAACGAATCTCATAGTCAGGTAAAACTTTTGCCCAGCTTTCGAGGCACAATTTTATCTCGACCGGAAAATTTCCGCCTCCAAACCAGCACAAATGTATTTTCTTGGGTATCATCGATGTTTTTTTACAAAAATACGCACTTTATCTTATATGGCAAAGGGGCGAATTAACTTTTCTCGCGGGGAAACGAGGTTCTAAGTAAAAAATTTCATGGCCGCAGTTGCCTTTTTTGTTGTTTTTCTCGACGTTTTATAACGTTGAATTGCCCCTCTCTCCCGCTTTATTCGCTCGGATAGCAAGAATAATTATCGAAAAAATCACATCCCATATGGCTTTTTTTGAGGGTTTCCCGGAGAATTTTGAAGGTTAGGAAAACTTTTTTTGCGCATCTCTTATTAGGGTAGGTGGGCATTTCCTCAGTGTATCCGCTTATATGCCGGCACAAAATGATACTTTAGGGTAAAATTTTTTATCGGGCGTATTTGGTTTACTATCAACGTTATAACTGTATTTTGTTCGGTAAAGTGCGATTTTTATTGAAAAATTATTGCTGAAATATTTGGAAGTTTCAAAAATTCCTCCTACCTTTGCACTCGCTTTTGAGAAACAACGGTTACTCAACAAATCAAACGAAATAAAGTTTGATGCGAAAAGCAAAAAAAATGAAAAAAGTTGAACAAAAATTTTGTGGTTCCAAAAATTTGACTTAACTTTGCATCGAATTTCGCTGACAACGGTTGGCGAAACATTGAAAAAGAGAACATTGAAAGATTTACAATAGACAATAGTAAGTACAAGAGCTATTAAATGAGTTGTCTCTTCGGAGACAATGTCAATTCCTGAATCAACCCGCTTCTCGTTTGAGAAGCATAAGGTTAGACTTTTGATTGTATTGTTTGCCTTTTACAGAGAAAAAAGAAAACAAGATAACAACAACGAAGAGTTTGATCCTGGCTCAGGATGAACGCTAGCGACAGGCTTAACACATGCAAGTCGAGGGGCAGCGGGGATGAAGCTTGCTTCATCTGCC
>JAAVEW010000038.1 GCA_014801075.1 Barnesiella sp.
TCGCAATAGGTGTAATCGGAGGCATGTTCCTCGGAACAATCGCATTACTGTTTATTACTCCCGCACTTTTTATTCAACTTGCAAACAGAAAATAATATGGGTTATACCATTTTTAATAAGCTTTTAATAACTAATTTACGTCTAATGAACAAAGTAATCATTGTAGATGCCACCGACTCCGATTGTCGGCTGATGTCCGGTTTGCTCACGCGAGCCGGGTATGAGCCTATTGCCGTTGGAGAAATGAAGGCAGCCAAGCAGGAGGTGACAAAACTGTCACCGGGTGCAGTGATTAACTCGCAAACTCGTTGAGCTAAAGATTGTCTCGGCAATGAAATTCCGACGCGGCACTGCACGAGAGAAGATCCTTGAGCCGTAGGGCGAAAAAATCAACTGGCTCAAAGAGGAGGAATATAAATTCCCGGTCTTAGCCGTAGTGGACAATTTAGTTCCGATGGAACCGATAGACGTTATGAGCGACTGGGGCGCGGTGAACATAATCCGGCGTCCGGCTATTGACAAGCAGCTCATTGAGATGGTTGATTTCTACCTATTTTAGTCAACACACGTCCTTTTATTGGATAAAAAACATATTATTTTATCCAGTACAATGGATTTATTGGGTAAAATTGATTATATTTGCAGTCTAATACGACAGCGAAATGAAAAATATATTCCTCAATCAAAGGGCTGAGCGTGATGAGCTGATGGCTCGTCCCTATCAGCAGCGGGATACAACATATAATTTTGATGAATTGCTCACCAATCCGCTGATCAAATTGATCACAGGACCTCGTCGCGTCGGTAAATCTGTGTTTGCATTGCTTATGTTGCAAGGCAGGAACTTCGCATATCTCAATTTTGATGACAATCTCCTGCTTGAAAATTGGGAAGAGGATTTGGTAATGCAGATGCTTGATGATGTCTATCCCGGCTATGAATATTTGCTCCTTGATGAAATCCAAAACTTACCTGATTGGGATCTATGGGTCAATAAACTTTACCGACGAGGTAAGAATTTGATTATTACAGGCAGCAATGCCAAGATGTTGAGTAGCGAGATGGCGACGGTGTTGACAGGTCGTTATCTTCAGATTGAGATGCTGCCTTTCAGCCTTGAGGAAACAATGCGTTGGAAAAATGTCAACCCCAATCTTGAGGAACAGTCGGCTCAGGCTATCGTTGTCGCGGATGACTATATGCGTAACGGCGGCTATCCTGAAACTATACAGTCGCGCAACATCACCAAAAGCTATCTTTCAACGCTGTTTGATTCCATTCTATTGAAAGACGTCGCCAGACGCCACAAGGTAAGAAACACGACCGATCTATATAATCTTGCCACATATCTGCTATCCAACTTCTGTAATCCAATTTCAGCAAATGAACTTGCTGCGGAATTGGGGCTGTCAAGCGTAACAACGACCAAAAAATTCTGCGACTATCTTGCAGAGCCCTATCTGTTCTTCTATCTTCCGCGTTTCAACAACAAGATGAAGCTGATGAAGAAAGCACCGAGTAAGGTATATGTTGTTGACAACGGATTTGTGCAAAGTACAGCTTTCAATATAAGTGAAAACCTCGGCAGACTGTTGGAGAACCAAGTGTTTGTGGAGCTGTTACGTCGCGGATATGTTCCCGGTCAGACACTTTTATATTATCGCACCCGCAACGATAAGGAGATTGATTTCGTCACACGAAAAGGTTCTAAAGTTGAGCAGCTAATCCAAGTGTGCTACGATATATCCTCCGAGAAAACCCGAAAACGAGAACTCGATGCCCTTATCGAAGCCTCCGAAGAACTACACTGCGACAATCTCCTCGTCATAACTAACTCGCAAGAAGAAAAAATCGAGTGGAAGGATAGGATAATACGAATAAAGACAATACGCCAATCTTAATAAAACAAGAGTTCTTGTGTGAGACAGATTTAAGTTGTTGTATGTGAACTATACCTGTTAGTCCAATGTCTGAGAATATGGCATTATTTCTTAATTTATCCCTAATTTTATCATCTTTATAATTTAAACACTGGACAATACTTATGGCACTTTCGCTTAATGCAGAACAAAAGAATATAATGGACTTATTCGTAAACGAGAAACTATATAAGATTCCCGGTTACCAGCGTCCATATTCTTGGACTTTAGATCAATGTGAGCAATTTTATCGGGATCTTTACGATGCTTTTAGAAGAGACGAAGACTATTTTATCGGAAATTTAGTGCTTGCACATGGTCGCAAAAATAAAAATACTTATGAAGTTGTCGATGGTCAACAACGTATAATTACATTATGGATATTATTGTATGTTGCTTATCGTATGTTTAATGGACTTGACAAACTAGAGAGAACTTTATTTATTGAAGGGTGGACAGATTCCGAAAAAAAATTACGAATCGATTCAAAAGTATTTGAAAATAATGACGGAGATAATCTTTTGCAACTATCAATGAACAATGTAAGTTATCTAGAACAAAGATTAACGACTGTAAAAAATAAAAAAGATGAGATTGAATTTGCAAAATGTTATAACCTAATAGAGTTTAATGCTCTTTGTTTCTATAATTGGTTTTCTTATCTAGATAACAATTCAGGAAACGAGAGGGCTATACAATTTATTCGTTTTATTGTAGAACGAATTTATATGTTGCCTATAGAACTTACTGATGAAGATGCAGAAAAAGCATCAGGGCAAGCTCTTACTATATTCGAGACACTTAATGATCGAGGGTTAAACCTTGAAGATTCGGATATTTTTAAGGAAAAACTCTACAATAAATCCCTTTCTACTAACAAGGGTAATGATTTTATTGAAAAATGGAGCGAATTAAAGCGCTCATGTTCAAATATAGGTTCTAAAATTGATGATGTATTCAGGTTTTATATGCATATTGTTAAAGGGCTAAATAATGAACCTGGATATAATCAGAATCTTAAGGATTTCTTTACGACAAATAGTGTATCTCCTTTGTTGATTGAAAGTTATGATAGAGTCCTTGGTGATCTAAATAAGATTATTGAAACTATATCTTGGGTAAAAGAAGCTAGTACAAATAATGATGAACTATCCGCATGGTTGCAACTGATAAATGTTTATACTAACCAGTATCCAATGTACGCAGTGGTTGCATATGTTTTCAAAAATCCTAACCCCGAACCTCGTAAAGTTATCTCACTTCTGCAATCTTTGATCAGATACTGTTACTATAAGGGAGCCACAACTTCTGTGGATAATGAGATATATTCCATAATCTGCAATATAATGCACGATGATCATATCAAAGATTATAAGCAGCTATCTATTGAGAAATCTTTCTTTGACAGGATAGGGAAAATGCGAGTACCTTATGCTCTATTGGCTTACTATTTGGATCATCCTAAAGGATTAGAGCATTTTTCTGTAGATAAAATTTTATCCAACAAAGATCTTGATTTAACTATAGGATCTGAATCATCTTTTACTGAAATAAAAAAAATTATAGATTCGTTGGGTAATGCAATAGTAATTGATTGTCCTCGAAGATATGGTACGTTTGAGAAGAGAGCAATTTATTACTACAAGAACACTAATATTCCTGAGAATAAAAGTGTATTCGCTTTAAATGATCTACCATCTCTCTCAATTATCGAACAAAGAGATAAAGCAATAAAAGACAAATTACTAAAATTTTTTAAAGGCGAATAAAAGTATGTTTATCCAAAATATCAAAATCGAAAAATTTAAAGGTTTTTCTGATGTAGTGGAGATTAACGGCATGGCAGATAAGAGTCTGCTTATATATGGAGAGAATGGTTCTGGTAAAAGTTCATTGTATGAGGCTTTAAGACTCACAATGTATTACGGTAAATTATATAGAAAGGCGATAGACGGAGCTATTAATCAAGCGGATGAAATTATACGACGTGATAATTGGCTAAAAAAGTTAGCATATGCTGAAAGACCGCCTTTCATTGTTGCGATAAACAACACAAACTATGATGCTTTGAATACGTCAAATGTTGATTGCTTTATGTTGTCATACTTTGATAGCCATAATTTCCCCTTTGATAAAGATGGTAAACTTTCTCTTAACGCTATGTTAGACGGTCTGAATTTCCCTGATCTCCCCACAAATTTTGTAAAAGATAGTTTTGAGGTGATTTTAACAGAAGTCAACAAGGTCCTTAAAGATGAGTTTTGTCTTGATATTAAGTTAACGGTAGACGGTACTAATGACTATAATATTATTATTGAGGATATACATTTTGGAATAAAAAAATCAACAAATCTAGATTTATATTTTAATGAAGCTAAGTTGACAATCATATCTCTGTTAATTAAACTAAGTGTAGTGGAGTTGATTGGAACTTCTGGACATGATAAGTTGCTCATATTAGATGATGTCATATCAAGCATGGATATGGCTAATCGTGCTTTTTTTACACATTATATTATTAAGCATTTTTCTAAATATCAAAAAATTATATTAACTCATAATGCGAGTTACTATAATTTATTCCGGAGTGCAATACTTATTCATGAGAAGAATAAATGGCTTGAGCATTCTCTATTTGCCATCGGTGATAGTCTTAACATAGCGGCTTCTTCCTTACTAAAGAGCAGAGAAGCCAATGATCTGATGGATGACTATACAAATAATAGAATTACGCCGACTGACATTGCAAATCGAATTAGACAGTGTTTGGAAGCTCAAATTCATGAGCTTGCATTGTGGCTTCATATGGAGAGTGTGGATCAATCCGGTCGCATAATTAACAACCTATTGTCTGGAACAAAAAAAGTATATCTTAGAGTGAGTGGCAAAAAAATATCTCTTTCTGAAGATTTGAATCACGATCTACAAAATATCTTGAATGATGGAAGCAAAACAGATGCTCAGAAAGTTGCAGGTTGTATTAACAAATTCGGAGAGTATGATTGTACGAACGAACTTACAAAACTCATTCCGATTATAAAGGAAGTTAGACTATACGAAAAATTAGTTCTTCATCAACTTTCTCATGGTCGCACTGGGTTACCTTCATTTTCTCCTGTGGAAATTAAGAAATGTCTTGATCTTCTTGTATTTCTTTCAAACTCTCTTGCGGATATTTCCAAGAACATTTATGAGGCATAAATTATATTTGAATACAATGGTAAGAGTTATTTTCTTAGGTTTCTTTAGAAATAGTTTCTTAGAGTGAAAATTATTCATTTTATATTTGATAATGAATAAATAATCCCTAACTTTGTAATACCCAATGGAAACAATGGGGAAGAACATTGAAATTGTGCCATGTACAATTCGTGAACAACGGAAAGTGCGGCATTACAATATTTTGATAACTACTTAGTTAAGGCAATACAATCCGGCTCCAGGCGGATCACTGAAAATAAAGCAGTTAGATGAAAGTCTGACTGCTTTTTCTTTGTAAAAACCTATGGTTTTATTATTTCGTATTTTTGCATTTGGATTGGTGTATGCCATTCCATGACATTTTGAGATAATAAGGCTTCTGCATTTTGTAGAACCATATATCATTAAGGCAATGAAAATGAACTTTAAAATAGGATTCTTATCCATAGCTGCTTTGCTATTTACTGCATGTAATGTACCCAATCAAGCGTCAGAGGGCAATTCAAATGAAGTTGCGAATCATTTTGGCGATGGTGTTGATTCAGTTAAAGTTGACGTATCAACCAAGGTCGATGGTACCCGCAGTATAATTATTAGAGACAACGGAGATGTTATGGTTCGTTTTGAAAATAAAGCGGACAGTACGCTTTCCGGGTCTACCGCCCAAGAGTTAGTATCGCTTGCCGATTCCTTGTTTGTTGAAAAGACCCATGAGATAGTTCTGTCTAAAGTAGATGCTTCAGGTCGTACCGACTACCCGATTTTCAAGGTAACGCTTTACAAGGGTGACACAGGTGAAATCACCCGCTATGATATGGGGACACAGGAGGGGAATATAACCCACTGCACACGATATGACATTCATTATAGCCCTGAATTCCGACATTTCACTTCCCGAGTATTCGAGATATTGGGGTACTAATGTTCACCGTTCAAGAGCAATTGATTTCTAACAGCTTATAATAGCAGTAGAGATGAGTAACGAGATATTATACGTTCTGCTCCCCGATTTTGCTTCGCATGAGATGGTCTATCTGATGGAGGCAATCAGTAGTGACGATACGCAGTTGAAGTCGAATCCCAAGTATGAAAATAAGATTGTGGCCCCCACTTTGGAGCCTGTCACGGCCATCGGTGGATTCCGAGTGTTGCCCGATTATTCCTTTGAGAATATGCCTGATGATTATGCTGCGCTCGTTCTGATAGGCGGTTATGGCTGGCTTACTCCGGTAGCGGATAAGGTTGCGCCCATTGTCCTACAGGCGTTGGATAAAGGTGTAGTTGTCGGGGCAATCTGCAACGGAGCATCTTTCATGGCAAAGCATGGATTTCTCAACGGCGTAAAGCATACCGGCAATGGTCTTGACCAACTCAAACTGTGGGGCAGAGATGCTTATACCAATTCAGGAAGTTACATACATCAACAGGCAGTATCTGATGGCGGCATTGTAACGGCCAATGGTTCCGGTGTGCTCGAATTTACAAAAGAGTTGCTGCTTCTTCTTGAAAACGACACTCCGGAGCGTGTAGATATGTATTATCAGTTCAATAAGCAGGGTTTCTGTGCCTTATTCCCCAACTTATAACAATGCCGTACATATCAATCGAGAGCGGCAAACTGTCCGCTGAACAGAAGAGACAATTGATTGAGCAACTTACTGCTACGGCTTCCGAGATAACCCATATCCCGGAGCTGTTCTTTACAGTAACTATCAAAGAGCTACCGGACGAGAACTTCGGAATCGGAGGTAAGTCAATCGACGAGATAAAACGTAGCTATAAGAAATGAAGGTGATAGGAGTCAACGGAAGTGCAAGAAGAGATGGTAACACGGCCATCATTATCAATAAAGTTTTCGATGAACTTAACAAAGTGGACATCGAGACTGAATTGATACAATTGGCAGATTATGATATTCAGCCTTGCCGTGGATGTTTTGCCTGCAAAGGGCATGGTAATTGCGTGTTTGTAAACGATGGTTTTGCCGAGATATTCAATCACATGGTCGAAGCAGATGGAATCATACTGGGATCTCCTGTATATTCCGCTGACGTTTCAGCTAAGATGAAAGCGTTCTTGGAGCGAGGTGGTGTTGTAGTTGCAACTAATCCCGGACTGCTTAGACACAAAGTAGGTGCCTCAGTGGCTGCTGTGCGTCGAGGAGGTGGATTGACCGCCGTAGATACCATGAATCACTTTATGCTCAACAAAGAGATGATTATCGTTGGCTCGACCTACTGGAATATGGTCTATGGCAAGAATATAGGAGATGTTCTCAATGATGATGAAGGCATGGCAAATATGTGTAATCTTGGTAAGAATATGGGCACTATAATAAAAATGATATTCACATCAAATGAAGGATAGTCTAATAACTGATCCCGAGGGTAACTTAATCGAAATTAAAATTTAAACGATATGAGTAAGAGCATCTCATATTATAAAAGAGAGACGCACTTACTAATCATTAAAGCAGTGGAATCACAGATATAGGTACAGATAGCGTCCCCTTCCTGATAGCGAGCAATGTCGTGGAGGCGGTTCAATTACGACACAACTTCTTTTTCATATAGCAACCAACTCCTAAACTCGGTTTTTTGTAATAATCGTGGTTATGATCGCATTTTTTTATACCTTAGTAATCTCTTAATCGTGATTTTTTGTATGGCAGTTAAAGTTGACACCCAAAAAGAGATTATTTTCGGTTCTTCAGACCCGAATGTTTCCCGTGTGCTCAGTAAGAAGGTGAAGGACGGTGAACTGCGTAAGGTCGCACCACGTATCTACACGACCAACCTTATAGATAGTCTGGAAAACATCGTGCGCCGTAACCTTATTGATATACTTGTTTAACGCTATCCGGATGCGCTGATAAGTCACCGTAGTGCCAAAGAGATGCGTCCAACTACCACAGGCGACTTCTTCCTTACGTACTCAACTTCGAGACGGGTGACCGATTTGCCGGGTATTATCCTTAATTTTGTCAAGGGCCCGAAAGCTACTTCTCACGATATTCCATTCATGGGTATGCACATCTCAGGTAAGCATAGATATATGCTTGAAAACATGCAGGTGTCACGGAAATCCGGTGATGAGTCGCGTGTGTTACCTATAAGTGCCATTGAAAATAAACTTGAACAGATACTGCTGACAGGAGGTGAAGATAGGCTCAATCAATATCGGGATGAGTTAAGGAGTGTAGCCGAAGAATTGGGTATGCAGACAGAATTTGCAAAGATAAACAATATTATTTCTGCTCTGCTGTCAACACATGATGCAAAAGTCCTGTCAACAGACTCTGCAAAAACACTTGCAGCCGGAAGTCCGTTTGACAAGACAAGGGTAGAATTGTTTGAAGTGCTTTTTGACGCAATAAAGGATAGGTATTTCATAATACGCAACAACCGCAATACCGATGAGGAGTCTTTCCGTCTGTTCTCATTCTTTGAAAGCTATTTCTCCAATTATATTGAGGGAACTGAATTTGAAGTATAGGAAGCCAAATCCATTGTTGACTCGGGAATTCCAATGCCACGTCGTGATGAGGACTCGCATGACATACTTGGAACTTTCAAGATACTGTCAAACCGTGCGGAAATGATGAAGACACCGAAATCGCCCGATGAATTGTTTGCGATTTTAAGCCATAGACATAGTGTACTGCTTGAAGGACGACCGCATATGAATCCCAGTATTTTCAAATCGAAAAATAACCGTGCCGGTATGAGGGAATTTGTGGATTATCAGCTCGTGAAAGGTACGCTATCGCAAGGCTTCAAGTATTATGCCGCATTGACCGACCCGTTTGCACGTGCAATTTTCATGATGTTCATGATAAGCGAGGTGCATCCATTTAATGACGGCAATGGACGCATTGCCCGTGTAATGATGAATGCCGAACTTGTGCGTGCCGACCAATCACGCATAATTGTTCCGACAGTATTCCGAGAGGATTATATCCTTGCCTTACGATAACTGACGCGCCACAAAGACCAGTTGGCATACATCAATGTGATGACTAAACTACATCAGTTCAGCGATAACCTCTACGGCACAGACTTCACTGAGTTGAAGAACTACCTTGCAGCCTGCAATGCCTACAAAGAGCCCTCGCAAGCAAAACTACAAATCATTGATCGAACAATTTATTGAAAAACAAATGATAACTTAAGCTCATTATAACATAAATCAGGTTAGTTTTATTATATTTGCGTATAATAACTATTGATTTGATTAGCTTAAAGTAGAACGAATTATTCTTACATCTATCATTTAATATAATATATCATATGTCGAAAACAAAACTAAATATTTTCCTCGGAAAAGACGGAAAGCGTATTAATGACCTGTTAAGGGAACTTGATCCAGTTCCTGAACGTACGAATTTAGATAATGGAGTTTTTTTCTATAAACAAGTTGAAGAAAAGAAACCTCGATGGATTGAAGAATTCTTTAATGATACTGTAGATAATCCCCAATTAAGAAATAAGACCATCCAAGCTGCTTATTTAACAGAAATAGAGGTAGCTCCTGGCAATACCAGAACGTTTGCGCTTACATTTGGACTTGGCAGAAATCTCCTAAAATTGGAAAATTTCGAAGAACGATTTGGAATTATCACAACTATGAACCTAATTGATTCAGATAAACTGAGGTCTATTGATTATAATAGTCCAATTGGAAATCCTAAAACAAGGCGTGTTCAACTTGGGAAAACAAGTTCAATCAATGATTTTGAGTTAGACAGAGAAAAAGATCTTGTAAAGAATATGGCCGGAAGATTAACCGATGAATCATTTGAAGACGCAAAAACTGCAAGTGGTAGACAATCGCTATCTATACCTTTTACTTGTAATATTGATAATATTAATGAATCATTGAGGGCATTATATCACATATTTAGTAACGACGACTACAAAGAGAAATTCCCCGGTATTGACCATACAAGAGAGGTGAAAGATAAAGGCGTAATACAGCAACTTGATAGTGAGCTTCTACTATTACTTAATGAGTATCCGGATAATCATAACGGTGACCTTGTAATAGCTATTCCTGAAATCTTACTAGATCAGAATATCAATGGATTTTATTATAGTAGGAGTCCGGAAATATATCAAGACATTGTATTGAGAGATGTAATAAATGAAATTCGTGAAATCTTTCCCAATGGAATATCTATTGAGACATTGAAAAAAGAAACTATTACTGTAATAGGAGAGAATGATGTCAGAGGTCCTCATTGGAAGATATATAATTGTTTAATCGCTGATTTAAGCCATAATGGACACCAATATGTTCTCAATGATGGTAAATGGTATGAATATGAAGATGGTTACGCAGCAGAGGTGAATAATTATTATAATACTGCGCTTATTAGCGATATACCATTACCCAATTGCCAACTTCTTCCAACCGCTGAAACAGAAGGTTCCTACAATATTAGAGCAACTGCATCCAGAGAAGGTGCAGTAAGATGGGATTGTCAACTTATTAATCCTTTTAGCGAGACAACTTTTGAATTGTGTGATATTTTTGATAGACAGACTAATTCTTTTATCCATGTCAAAAAAGATACTGGTTCAGCTGCGTTGAGTCATCTATTCATGCAAGGGTCTGTCTCTGGAGAATTAGTGCGTATAGATACTGTAAGAAGGCAAATTCTTGAAATAAAACCGGAGATGAATGAGAACATAAATGAACAAATGTTTGCAGCTTCTTCGTATACTATTGTATATGGCATAATTGAGAAGGATAATCCAAATTCAGACAGACCGAAAATTCCATTTTTTAGCAAAGTGAGTTTCCGTCAAGTTGCAACCATCCTAACCCTTTATGGGTATACTGTCAAGTTGAAAAGCATCAAGTGGACATAATATAAGTTTACTGTCGAAAGTTTGAACAATATTGTTGCTATTAGAATTTTATTATTAACTTTGCAGTGTCGGAATTGTATTCCGATGAAGAACATTGAAGTATGAGCGTGAGATATGCGTGAGTCGGCTATGACGACTTAATGTAACTCTCTGAAACTCACAATACAGCGTTGGGGTCTCAGGGCTCCAGGCGGATCGCCAAAAAATCAAGCAGTTATCACAAAATGATAGCTGCTTTTTTCTTATATATAACTGTAATTTCGCTCACACAATCATACAGGGAATTAAACAGAAAACCAATAATACAAAGAGAATCTATAATGCTAATAGAAAGATTCCAAATAGACAATTTTAGCAATAATGAACACGAGTTATTGGAGTATGTGATCAACGTAGCCAATGAGTTTGTACCTGATATAGTTATAGACGAAACCGGCTCACCTTATAAGGTCGAATCCCAAGCGCCGATAATTTTCAAACGTAGATATAACAATGGCAAACTTAACGTGTATTTTTGTTACGCAGATTACATTAAGGCAAGCAGTAACAATAATGAGAGTATAATCGATATAATCAGTGCTTTAGAAATTGATCCTGAAAAGTTTTGGTATCTGCTATTATTCATATCTGATTATGTAAGCGGCAGCACTCTCAATACACTCCAATGTAATGCTACTCCTAAACAAGAAATAGAACAACTAATAGACTTCATTGAGCAAAATGAAGAAGCGGTAAACAGATTTAACGGTGTTGTCGCAAAGCAGGAAATGAAATTAACTCTGCATATTAAAGGGAGAACACTCAATATCAGCAATCCTAATACACTATCAGCAATAGCTACTTTTTGCAAACAGGGTTTATCTGTTGTAGAAGAAGACAGCTTATTAAACGTAGGCACCACCACCAAAAAAGATTTAACCGCTACCAAACAGATAGGACTTTTTGCTGAAATGTTCAGATGTTTCTTCAATCTTTATCCGCAGTTTACAGCAAAGAGAAAGAGATGGAATAACACAACCAAAAGCACATTACGCCTAATATCCAAGTTGGCGTATCTAACCAAGCTCACAACTAATGCCGATTATGATTCAGACGATGAAAACTTAAAGGGGATCATAAAATTATATCATAAGCAAAAAACAGACACCATTAACACGATATACGGTTAGAATCCCACCACATACTTTTACAATCCACTTACGTATTTCCTAAAGGGGAATATGAAAGTGGATTTATTTGTTCCCTTATCCTCATACCGAATTTAGTGAACTTTGCAAAGTAATAAATGACATAACGAAGTGTCGGCGAAAACAGCAATTTATAAGATTGATAAATATGAATTTCAACCTCAATAAGGCGGGGGTACCCCCAACAAAAAGCACCTACGACCATGAGAGTGCCATAAATGAAATACTCTATCGAATGGAGACGCAGGAACGCCTAGAATCAGTAATATTATTTATTGACAAAACTAGCTTGCCGTTTCAAATGTTTTTCACTAATTTTGCATCACGTTCAAAAGTGAACGTACATAATTAGAATGAGCATTTGAAAATTATCCTTGTTATGGAATCTGGACAATTTCACGACTGCGTAAGGATAATGGCAAGTCGCTCATGCTTTTGTAGTGTATATATTCAAACAATATACATTATTGAAGCATGGGCTATTGTCTATTACTTACGCAAAGCAGTCCAGAGCTTCATAACGGTAATAGTCAATAGCTTCATGCTTTTTCTTTTTGTGTTAAGTAAGTACCCCCCGATTCGCTTCATTGAAGCTATGAAGCTCACTTATTTCTATGATCGAAGAAATTCAATTTCATATTCCTAAAGATAAGTTCACTTATTCTTTTGAAATAGAGGCTGATGATAAATTCGTTTTTTTAGATCAAAGCCTGAGACATCCTGACTTTTATCATCCTATGCATGCGATGACCCAGTTACTCACAAAAAGAGAATTCCATCAGGATCTAAATTATTTTCTGCGTAGGCTGATAACACAAGCTGAAGAAATTGATACTAATTCTATTCAAAAAGTCTTTATTGAAATATGCGAAGATCATATTAATCGACATGGACGGTTATTTTATTTTGATTTGCTTTTATATGCAGATCTGTATATTAATATTGATCGAGCTATTTATCATAGAAATCATGCTCAATATCAGCTCATATATAAGAGAGGGGTGCACCAAGTTCTAAATAAATTTCCCAATCAAATTCTTTTTCAAAATCCTTTTGGAAGAGGATACACCACATGGACTGAGAAAGAAGATGATGAGAGACTTATTCATAGTGTTTTTAACGATTAAAGTGCATTGAATTGATAAGACTTTTTATTCAAAGGCACATATGTCTTAACATTATGAGTTAAGATTGATAAATTATAATTATTAAAAATCTATTCGTATTCAACTATGAATTACAAATCAATGGTAGAACAGATCAAGAAACCTACTCCTTATGAGGAAATAACCCTCCACTCACAAAAAGCGGAAAGAAATGTTAATGGCGAAATGCGCTGGTTTGAAGACAAACAAGAAATTCAGTTTGAAAACCCTCAATTTAAAGGCGCGAATGCAGAGTTTTCAATTGTAAATCGACCATTTCAAAAGATATGGTTTTCCCAACTTTCTTCCAGAGGCATTACCGAAGATTTTAATTCACCTCTTTTAGATGAAATTATTCTCAAAGATCAGTACAGAGGGAATATTTGTGAAAAATTTAAGACAGCGGCCGAATTCTGGAATGCAGTAAAAGGCAAGAAATTCATTATAACCATAAAAGGAAAGGGCTTTTACTTAAATAAAGAAAGTAACATTGTTTCTATTCTTAACACAACTGCAGTAACCGGTGCAAAGATTCCTAAAAAAACAGCAGAAGAAAATATATTCGAGTATATTCGCCAATGCGTTATTCAAGGGAAACTCGATAATGTAAGAGGCACACTTAAAAATAAAACAGCATATCTATTAACAGAGATTTAAGTCTCAGAGAAGTGCTTTAATAGCGATAAAGATGTTCAATTGTCCAGAACCTGAAAGGTTATATAACCTTATGACTGAGTTATATAGAAAATCTCACTTTATGAAATAAAATAAAGTGAGATGTTTATCACACTGATACATCGGAATCAGTAGAAAATGCTTACAAGTAAAAAAGGAATTCTGCTCATATGGCGGCAGAATCCCTTTTACGTTTTTGATAAATCAAAAAACCAAACCTATGAAGGCAGTAGTCAAATTCGTTTTCAAAGTTGGTAAGTGGAAAATTATGGTAGAATACAAAATCTAAGATTTCATATTAACCAAGGTAGAGGGGGATGAGCCCCTTACCAATTGTTTTTTGATTATCAAAGGCAAAAATATAAATTATATCTGCATTGACAAAGTAGAGACCGAGAAAAACAACACTGAGGTACAGGAGCTGACGTAGTCATGTTAACTATGTATTTGCGATTGTGTTATTGCGGAAACGGGTTGGACTAAGGCCGGTGGTGCGTTTGAACATGCGGGTGAAGTGTTGGGGGGCTGAAAACCAATTTGTAGGCGATGATGCTTATATCGTCGGTAGTTTTGCTAAATTACAGGCGTTAGAACCGTATCGGTGGCGTGGGTGTTTTAATAGTATGTATGTAAATTAATTAATGATATTGTTATGGCACAGGAGATACTGATTAAGAGGGCTTATGATGCGGCGGGTGAGGATGATGGATTTCGCGTTTATGTTGACCGGCTTTGGCCGCGCGGGTTGTCGCACGAGACGTTCCATTATGATATATGGGATAAGGAGATAGCTCCGTCGACCGAGCTTCGTGAGTGGTTTCACACTGACCCCGACGCGTTGTGGCCGCAGTTTGTCGAAAGATACAAGGCCGAACTTAATGCCAATCCTGCTTTCCCGGCATTGAAGCAAGCAATCGGGGAGAAGCCTGTCGTTACGCTCCTCTACTCTTCCCACGACCGTGAGCACAACAATGCTGTTGTGGTGCAGGAATTATTGACGGGGAAGATTTGAATATTTGTGGGATGTTGGCTACTTTTGCAGTCCTATTATCTGTTAGTAGCCGATGGATTTTATTTCATTTGATGAGTTGCGGTTGCGCATGAATGCTCTCGGGCGTGCAGGTGTACCCTTTGTGTGGGGCACTGACTATGCATGCCGGCGCTGCTTTTTAATTGATGAACCGTTGGAGGCGGGCGATATTCTATGGGAGGTCAGAGGCGCCGGTAATGCTCCGGCCGAGGGCCACGCAGGCGATGCCCCTACCCTCTCTATTGCGAAGCGCGTTGATTACGCGACGTATTCCCGCATGTTTGCCACGCTGCGCGCCGGACTGATACGCGGCGACTCATTCCTCGCCAATCTCACGGCTCCGACCGAGGTCGTTTGCTCCGGCTCGCTGAAGGATGTGTTCTATCATTCCCGCGCTCCGTTCAAGCTGCTTATTGCCGACGATTTCGTGTGTTTCTCCCCCGAACCGTTTGTGGAAATCTCCGACGGATATATCTCCGCTTTCCCGATGAAGGGCACTATCGACGCAAACGTCGACGATGCCGAGCGCCGATTGATGGAGAACTTCAAGGAGACCTGCGAGCACCACACCATTGTCGACCTCTTGCGCAACGACCTCGCTATGGTGGCCGCCAACGTCACCGTGCCCCGTCTGCGCTACGTGGAGCGAATCGCCACCAGCGTGCGCGACATATTGCAGACGAGTTCGCAGATACGCGGCGAGCTCGCGCCCCGGCGACATAATGATTTCGGCGACATAATCCTGCCGCTGCTCCCTGCTGGAAGCATCACCGGCGCTCCCAAGCAGGCCACCGTCGATCTTATAGCCCGCTCGGAGATAGCACCCCGCGGATGGTACACCGGCGTTTTCGGTTACTTCGACGGACACGTGATGCAGTCGGCCGTCATGATACGCTGCCTGCAACGCGCGGAGGATGGCCGGCTCTACTTCCACAGCGGCGGCGGAGTGACGGTCAACAGTGACTGCCGCGAAGAGTACGAGGAACTTCTGACCAAAGTATATCTTACAAAATGATGACTACATATATCGAAACTATCCGCTTGGAAAACGGGCATTTCCAGCTGCTCGACCTCCATAGTCAGCGCATGTCCGCGACCATCGGCGAAGCGTTCGGCCACGCAACCGAAGTGCCTGACATCGAGGCCGCGCTCCGTGCGGTCGGCTCAGTCCCCTCCAACGGAACGTACAAATGCCGCATCGTCTACGACAGCGGAATCCGCGAGATAGAATTCTTACCCTACGAGCCGCGCATCGTGAAGTCATTGCGCGCAGTCGCGGCCGACCCCCGACTCGACTATCACCTCAAAAGCTCAGACCGCTCGACACTGACAGCCCTCGCCGCGCAACGTGGAAACTGCGACGAAGTCATCATCACACGCGACGGATTTATTACCGACACCCCCTATACCAACCTCCTGCTTCACGGCCGCGACGGCATCTACACTCCCCGCCGCCCGCTGCTCCGTGGCGTCATGCGTCAGCATCTCCTCAACGAAGGCCTCATCAAAGAGGCCGATCTTACCCTCGCCGACCTCGCCCCCGACAACCCTCTTGGCATCACCCTCGTCACCCTCATCAACGCCATGCTTCCCCCTGCCACAGCCCCCGTCATCCCCATCGACAAAATCCAACTGCACTAATCCCCGTCCCCCGCGCCCCAAAAATCACAATACATTGTGATTTTAAACAAACCGTCACACATTTCCCACATAAAAAAAGCCAAAATCACAATATACTGTGATTTTTGAGCTTAATTCTAAAACCAAAAATATGGTTAGGGATGAGTTGGGGAGGAGATGAAATTGTCGTGGTGTTGCATCATGTCGGGCATGGGATGGAAGTTGAGGGAGGAGTAGACTGAGCGGGCGGCGGGGGTGGTTTCGAGGTATATTTTGTTGCAGTTGCGGGTCTTCGCTTCTTCTATCAGGCGCGACACTATGCTGTGGGCCACGCCTCTGTGACGGAATGCCTCGCGTACGTAGATATTCATGAGATAGGCGTTACGCCCCGACGGATTATCGGGCGACGGCAACTCCTCGGTGAGACATATCGCGCCGCAGCCTGCCTCCTCACCGTCAACCGTGGCTACGAATGCAAGGTGAGTTCCATCGGTAATATGACGGGTATAATACTGCCTGTTGGCCACGAGCAGACGTTTGTCGGGGACGACTCCGAATACATTCCTTATCACCTCGGCGCGCCAGTGCATCAGCGTAGGTATTGCCTTTATTTCTTTTAGTTCAATCATCTTTGTTGCAGCAAGATAGCGACAGCCCCGGCCATCAGTTGTAGCTCCCCTCCTTGAGAACCTTGGGGAGTGATTTCATGTCTATTTTGCCGCGGTGGGTGAGCGGCAGTTTGTCTACGGCGACAAAAAATTCGGGTATCATGAAGTCGGTCAGCTTCGACTTGAGATACTCCCGTACATCGTGCAGCGAGAAACCGGGTGCAGGCACTATATAGGCCACAAGATAATGCAAGCCCGCCTCGTCGAGAAACGCCCTGACTATGCCACGCTCCACTTCGGGATGCTCGTTGAGCACATTCTCCACCTCCTCCGGTTCTACGCGTCGGCCAAGTATCATCACCTGCTCGTCGCGTCGGTGTAGGAAAGCCATGTTGCCGTCAGGAAGCACGTAGCCCATGTCGCCGCTGCGGTAGAACCGCGTCCCGTCGGGCATAGTCACGAAGTTGGCCTGCTCGGGAGGATTGCCGAGATAACCGCGGTTCACCCCTTCGCCGAAGATACAAATCTCGCCCGTGACACCCTGCGGCACTTCGTTGAAATTCTTGTCAAGAATCTTTACCTCAACCCCTTTGATAGCCTTGCCGATGGAGAAAGTGCCGTCATCGAGCGGACGCGCATTGTCAACGCGGAAGTAGTTGGAGCAGACGCACGTCTCCGACGGTCCGTAGGTGTTGTAAATCCTGATACCGCGGTCGCGAAGATTGGTTATGTAGCTCGCGCGTATCACATCGCCGCCGCTTATAATCAGGTTGACCGTCGGGGGCAACAACCTGTACTGCTTGTTGATGTCGGCCACGAGATACGGAAACCCGTCGATGATAGTGACACCGTGGCGCGCGCAAAACTCCATCAGCCCGCGCAGCGAACCGCCGTGCACCTCCTCCGAGGGAATGGCAAGAGTAGCACCGTTGAGCAACGTAGTAAACACCTCCTCTACGAAAATATCGAACGAGCAGACGGAATATTGCAGCATCACGTCGCCCGGCCCGGTGTGCATCTCCGCCTCGAAAGCCTCGCAATAGTTCACTACCGAGTGGTTCTCCTGAATTACGCCTTTCGGTTTGCCAGTAGTGCCGGAAGTGTAAAGGATATATGCCATGCCGTCGGGAGTCGAGCGGTCGGGATAGCTTTCCGGTGCCGGAGCGAGGTTCTCGCAATAGTCATTGGTAATCACCAGTGATGCTCCGGCCGTTTTCATCATGTAGTCGATACGGTCCTTGGGCAGGAACGGTTCGGCCGGCACGTAGGCCGCCCCACTCTTGAGCACGGCCAGCATAGCCGCTATCTGCATGGCGCCGTGGTGCATGACTATTCCCACCACCTGCGTGCGGCTATCGTAAAACTTGGCGAGAACAGCATCGACCATCGCGTCGAGTTGCCCGTAGGAGAGCTTGCGGCCATCCTCCACTATCGCTATATTTTCGGTATATTTATCCACCATTTCCCTGAATCGGGAGTATATCGTGCGTTTATTCATATTTTAAACGTAGTTATTCAAATTTTATACAAATCATTTATATTATATAATGAGTTTTAAGAGGTAGAAGTTCATAGGTTGACAATTTGTAATTTTTAAGTCAGCTACTGTTAATTACTGTTAAATATGAATAAATATAGGACTATACATAAACAATAATTGACAAATGTTAGTAAATTTGTGGCTTAGTTTTACACCATAAACCACAATTATTAACACAGACTATCTTTTGGCAAAGAAATACATCATCATTCTGACAAATTGCAATTAAGCAATCAAATATCGAACTTTATAATAAACCAATTATTTTTCCCGCTAATGAAAAAAGCTTTACTCTCAGCCTTCTCGGCGCTGCTGGCAATCGGAGCATCGGCCAACGGCACTGTGAAGTCGCTTGCTGCTCCCCATCGCAGTAACATCGCACTGCAATCCGACATCGCAGTCAACCTCAACAACTCGGTAACAGCGCTTTTCGACGACACCTACTACAAGGTGCCCAACTATTACATCATCCTCTCTGACAACGAAAACGCCTCTTACAACAACAACACCGGCGAGGTAAACGCTCCCAAAGGTTCCTACATCCTGACCCTCGACCTCTACAACCAGACACCCGAGGATGGTCTCTACCTCCCCGCAGGCACTTACAATCCTCTCCCCGAGGGCTACGTTAATGAGACTCCCTTCTCCTTCACCACCGAATTCTCATTCCTCGACCGCATGGATGCCTCGGGCCGCAACACCATCGCCGCCATCGAGAATCCCATCGAGGTGAAAATCAACGCCAACGGCCAGTACACGATTACAACGACCGTCAACGTAGGTTCCGACGTCGTCAACATCACCTTCAACGGTCCTATCAAAGTACAGAGCGCTTACGAGCGTCCTACCATCTACCCCCAGATCAAGCGCGACCTCGACGTCACTCTCGACAAGGGCGGTATCTCCTACTATCAGGGTGTCACAGATATCTCCTCGCAGGGCGTGTCATACCTTGACCTCTACGACGTTGACTTCAACGAAGAGACCGGCTACATGAACGATGAAGGTTTCAACCTCTGCATGATGGTAGCCCACAAACGCTTCACCAAGCGCGCCGACTACGCCGTGTGCCCCGGTACCTACACCCAGTCCAACAGCCTGTTGCGCGACACCTGGTATCCGGCCCGCGAAATCGACTACATGGGCTACGTAGTACCCTTCGGCTCATATATCCGCGAGATGAAAGTTGTCGACGGCCAGCGCACCTACACCTACGCTTACCTCAAGAGCGGTGAATTCACCATCGAGGACAACGGCGACGGCACCTACAAAGGTACACTTAACGCTGTCAGCGACCTCGGCTACACCATCAAAGCCACATGGAGCGGCAAGATTGCGCTCAACACCGACAACGCTACATTCCAGGCTACCGTATCCGACCTCAAAGACGACGTTGCCATCGACTTCTCACCCCTCGAAGTGGGCCGCATCTACCACCATGGCGTGCAGGGCGGTTGCCGCACATTTGTCGTAGACCTCGGTTCGCCCGTAGGTCAGGACGCCGGTGTCAACTATGGCGGCGACATCCTCCGCATGGAATTTCTCGTTGAGCAGGGCAAGCACCTCCTCGAGCCCGGCCTCTACTCCGTAGTGCCCCGCCGCTGGAACAGCAACGAACTCATCGCAGGCGGCACCTACGAACCCATGTCGCTCAACAAAGGTTACTTCGACGGCAACGGTGCCCAGATTGGCACACGCTACGCCCACTTCCGTGAAGGCTCTTACTGCGTCTACGACATGGTAGGTCCGGCCGAAGAGGGTACAGTACGAGTAGAGACCACCGATTATATCAACTACACATTTGACATCGACCTGCGCGACGACGCCGGCTTCATGATGACCGGCTACTGGGACAACAAGCCCCTCATCTACGGTTACGACGCCGAGGCGCTCCGCCAGGAACTCTCGGGTATCGACGAAATCACCGGCGAAGAGTCAGTAATCAGCGCCGTAATCGAAGGCGACAACCTCTTCGTGATGAACGCCGGCAACGCACCTGTCGCTGTCTACTCAATCGACGGCCGTCTCGTGGCATCAACCACTGCCGACAAGATGATTCCCGTATCACAGCTCGGCAAGGGCCTCTTTATCATCAAAGCTAAAACTACTTCAATCAAAATCACATTATAATGAAAAAACTTTGTCTTTCGCTTGTCGCACTCATCTGTGCCTCTCTCGCTTGGGCCATTGTCGACAAGACAGAAAAAATGACCGTCGTAAAAACCGACGGCACCACTGTCGAATATGATGTTGCCGATATACAGCAGGTGACTTTCGGCATAGTCGAGGAGTCTTACACTCTGCTCGTGGCTACTCCCGGCCAGGCTCCCGTCAAACTGGAAACAATCCCCACCGTGTTCCGCGCCAACCCCGCCACGGACGGTGATCCCTATCGCTTCGGCATCACTACAGTCGAGGCCGCAACACCCGCCGATGCCCGCCAGGGCCAATATGCCGTTGAGATTGCAGTAAGCTCTCTCAAGATGAACGCTGCTGACGTTGACCTCGCAGGAGGTGCCAACTCAGGCGTAACCGTCACCATCTACAGCTACAAGGATGGCGAAGTTGACCAAATATGGGACGCCCAGAGCGCCGGCAAGTTCACCACCGCTGTCGACAACAAGACCCGCCGCGTAACCATCAGCCTCGAAGCTGACTATGCCGACGGCAGCAACGTGGTCGTTGACTTCGTAGGCAACGTAACCGCGGCCGACGATCTCGAAGGCTTCAATCCCCCCTACGTCTACAAGAACCAGGGTCAGTATTTCAGCCCCGACGGCACTCCCCTCGGCATCTTCGACGTGACCGGCATGACCTACACCCCCGATGCCAAATACCAGGGCGGTGCATACGCAGGCTCTCGATTTGACTTCACCCTCAGCAACGGCCGTACCTGCTGGTTCATCATCCGCCCCGAACTCATCGGCACTACTCTCGACTTCGCTACCGCACAGCCCGGCGACGCTTACTTCTGCTACGACAACATTCAGGTTGCCGCCGCAGCTACCAACGACTGGTCGCTCAGCGGCACCGAGGGTAAAATCAACGTAGTGAAAAACGAGGACAACACATTCACCATCGACCTCTTGGTCACCAACAAGTATAAGATGGGCACCACGAACGGCGGCACTCCCGAATATGTCATCCTCAACTACACTTCAGCCGAAGCAATCGTTGAACCCGAGCCCGAGCCGGAACCCGAGCCTGTTGAAAACCTCGTGAACCAGATGCAGTATTTCAATACCGACGGCAAACCTGAGTTCCCCCTCGATGTCACCGGCATCACTTACGTTGCCAACAGCGGTTTCAAGTACAACACAAGCGTCAAGGGCGACAAATTCACATTCGTCATCAAGGATGAGAATGGCCAGGATGTCAACTGCTACCTGCAGCTCAATCCCGAACTCGTAGGCAAGACCGTTGACCTCGCCGATGCAGGCTGGCAGTCCTACGTATTCGTGTACAAAGCCACTGAAATCTACGCCCAGGGCCTTACATGGGTCGACAACCGCTACGGTAAAGAGGGTACTATCACCATCACCCGCAACGTTGACGGCTCATACAACGCCGACCTCGACATCTCGTTCAAGACCGACGCCAACCCCGACTCCAAAGAGAGCCTCCGCCTCAACTTCAAGGCCGAGAATTACAACCCCGAACCTGAACCCGAACCTGAACCCGAGCCCGGCTACGTAAACCAGGGTCAGCACTTCACTGCCGACGGCGAGGCCGAAGCCATCTTCGACGTTACCGGCATGACCCACACCGAGAACGAGAAAATCAACGGTGTAGCCGGATATGACAAGTTCGTGCTCACACTCAGCAACGGCACTGATTGTTATGTAGCTGTGAAGCCCGAATATATCGGTCAGGAAATTGACTTTGATTCGGCCGATAAAGATGCTTTCATCATCAAATACGGCTCACTCAACTACGGAACCAAAGACAACTCGGCATGGATTTCCGCCGGTGTCAACGGCAAGCTCTCGGTAGTTGCCAACGAAAACGGTTCATACACCATCGACCTCGACTTCATGGCCCACTACAACAACTGGGGTACAGTCAACAACACCTCTAAAGAGCGCGTAGTCCTCAACTACACCCCCGAAGCAACCGAGCCTGCACCCGCCGATGAACCCAACGAAGCCAATTACTACAACACCTCCAACGAGCTCTCCACTTACAGCATCACCGGTGCAAGCCTCACTGAAAATGCTCGAGTATGCGGCGTAGAGGGCTACAATCAGTTCACATTCTCATTTGACAACAGTGACGTTGAAGCCTATATAGCAATCAAGCCCGACTACATGGGTCAGGAAATCGACTTCGCTACCGCCGAAGCCGATGCTTTCATCGTCAAATTTTCATATGGTTACGGCGTTAATATTCAGCTGGGTACCACCGACAACGGTGCGTGGATTCTACCCGGTACTGAAGGTAAAGTATCCGCGGTCAAAAATGCTGACGGAAGCTACACCCTCAACCTCGACTGCTACAATAGCGGTTGGACAGGTAAGGAACACGTCATCATCCACTACAACGGTGCTGTAAACTAATCAGAAGGAGTAACTCTCAGATATGAAATCTTTAAGAAATTATCTTCTGTTATCACTGTCTCTGGCGGTCAGCTTGCCGGCATTTGCCGACAAGCTGTCGCCCGACACACGCATACACCTCGAGCAGCGCGCCCGCAAAGCTCCCGCCCGCTTCGCGCCGAAAGCCGATCTCAACGTGCCCGCAATCCCTGTGTTCATCGCTTTTGAACCGGGCTTCAACACCAACCGACTCAATATCGACGGTGTCACAGTGCAGAGCGTGTTTGGCAAAGTGGCCACAGCACTGGCTACCCCCGAGGCTATCGAGGCAATAGCCGACATTGAGGGCGTCACTTACGTGCAGATGGCATCGGAGGTGAAACTCCTCAACGACTGGGCCCGACGCGACACCAAGGTCGACAACGTGCACAAGAATATCGGTAATACCCTCCCGCAGGGCTACACCGGCAAGGGCGTTGTCGTAGGTATCATAGACACGGGCGTGGAGTACGGCCACCGTGCGTTCTACAGCTCCGACGGCAAGGAACTGCGCATACGTCGCGCATGGCAGCAGAACACCATGTTCGGCAACGCCCCTGAGGGCTACACCTACGGCAAGGAACTCACCACCCCCGAAGAGATGCTTACCGAAGCCTGTGACTCGCGTTCGCAGTATCACGGCAGCCACACCATGGGTACGGCAGCCGGCGGCGGCGACCTCAACACCGTCTACACCGGTGTTGCTCCCGACGCCGACATCGTGTTCGTAAGTTTCAAGAGCGACGACAATACCTGCATTGCCGACGGTATCAAGTATATCTTCGACTATGCCGACGAGGTGGGTCTCCCCTGCGTCATCAACATGAGTCTCGGCTCACACCACGGTCCGCACGACGGCACGTCGTATCTCGACCAGGTGATTGACGAACTCACCGGCCCGGGCCGCATCGTGGTAGGCGCCGTTGGTAACGAGGGCGAAGCACGCATGCACGCCTCAAAGACCTTCACCGACACCGACCGCACGATGAAGACAATGCTGACACTCAACGCCGACGCCGGCCACCGGCTCCATTACGTTGACATATGGGGCACGCCCGGTTCCAACCTCAAGCTCAACATGGGCGTGTTCAACTCGCTCAAGGGCCAGACTCTCGACTTGAGCAAGGTTGTTGACACCTCTGACCCCGACCAGCATGTGGTTGCTTACTTCACCTACATCGACGAGGTGGGTGTCGACATGGATGCCTACATCTACAGCGACATCAATCCGGAGAACAACTGCCCCCACATCTACGTGCAGGCACAGGTCGGTGACCTCGGTCAGGGCCGCATGCCCGGTATCATCATCGAGGGCGACCCCGGCGCTACCGTCAACATGTGGAACGAGGGCCAAAACGAGTTCTCATCAAGCGGCCGCGCTGGCTTCACCAACGGCGATCAGAACAGCACCGTGGGCGAAATCGGCGGTACTGCCAAGCGCATCATCACCGTAGGCTCCTACGACAGCCGCGACACCGTGCAGATACAGCAATACTGGGGTATCTCCATGTCGGAGTCATCACTCATGCCCTACGAGCAGCACAAGCACTCCGTATTCTCAAGCTACGGACCGACGGCCGACGGCCGCACCGTGCCCCACGTGCTCGCTCCCGGTATGCCCGTAATCTCGGCTCTCAACCGCTACGCGCTCCCTACCGACGAGATTGACAACTACATGTCATCATTCTCGACCGACGCTTCGGGCCGCAAATATTACTACATCTACAGCATGGGCACCTCGATGTCGGCACCCCACGTCACCGGTACCATAGCCCTGATGCTTCAGGCCAATCCCGAGCTTACCCCGGAGCAGGCCCGCGACATCATTCAGGCCTCAGCCGATACCAACGACTACATGGGCTCGCTCCCTAACAACACCTACGGCGCAGGCCGTCTCAACGCACTAAAGTGCGTGCAGGGTGCTGTTGAAGCTCTCGGCACCAACGGCGTAGCTGACGTTCCCGTCGACGACAACGCCACTCAGGTGTGGGCCCACAAGGGCAGTATCAATGTAGTGACCCCCGCGGTAGGCGCCACCCTCCGTCTCTACAGCCTCACCGGAGCGTTGCTCACCGAGCTTACTCTCGAATCGGCGGCTACAGTCATCGACGCCTCCCGCTGGAGCGGTATCGTGATAGCCGAAGTGTCGGGACAGTCAACCCGCAGCACTTTCAAACTCGCACTCTAAAAAATTAGAAAGAAGAAAGAAGAATGAAAAAATTATCAACAATCATAGCAACTCTCTTCGTAGCCTGCGCGGCGTCACTGAGCGCCGCAGCCGAGGAGCTGACGACCCACCTCACCGTCAATCTGCACGACGGCACCACCGAGCATTTCAACCTGCTCGACACTCCTACCGTCACTATGGCCGACCATCAGGTGGTAGTATCGTCGGAGTCGCTTCAGGGCACATATGAATTTGAAGCGGTGAGCCACTTCTCGTTTAGCAAGCGTGCCACAAGCAGCATCAGCGACATGCTGACCGACGATGCCTCGTTTGCCTTCTCCTACGTTGACAATGCCACCGTAGTCATCGCAGCTCCCGCTCTTGAGTGGGCCAAGGTCTACACCACCGACGGCCGTCAGGTAGCCGAAGGCGTTGCCGATGCCGACCACACTGTCACTCTCAATGTCAGCAACCTCACCCCCGGCATCTACATCGTGGCTCCCTCATGCCACTCCGCCATCAAGATTGTGAAACGCTGATACGCATACAATCCCGCTATTCTTACCGGGCGCGCCTCCTACCGTGGCGCGCCCGGTCTTTTTTCTCCCCTCTTTTTACTCTCCCTCTTTTTTATAGTCTCGACCAAAAGCACTATCTTTGCATATCCAAAACAAGTTGAAATCATGGCATTCTACACAAGCGAAGTGATGACCGGCGCTCCGGCATCGTTTAAATCAGATACTCAGAAACTTATATACGACAGTCTGGAAGCCGCGGGCATCCCCTACACCCGCATTGAGAGTGACCCCGGCGTGTCGATGGACGATTGCCTCAACATCGACAAGGCTTTCGGCATCGACACCGTCAAAACCATCCTCCTCACCAACCGGCAGAAAAACAAATTCTGGCTCTACGTCACCCACGCGCGCAAACCGTTTATCACCAAGGAATTCGGCGCGTCGTTGCAGATACCTCGCGTATCGTTTGCCGACGAGGAACTGATGAAACAGATACTCGGTACGCCCCACGGCGCAGCTACCCCCTTCGCCCTGCTGCGCCCCGAAGCCGCCGAAGTGACATTCGTAATGGACAGCGACGTTGCAGCCCGCGACAAAATAGTCCTGACCGACGGCGACGCCTGCGGCTTCATAGCCATAGCCAACCGCGACCTCTTCACCCTCCTCAACCGCACCCCCACCCTAATAGAAAACCCCGCCCCCATCCTCTCCTGACACTCCTCGGCCTCCCCGCGCCCGAAGCATCCGAGCTGCATGGATTGTCTAATCTCAAATGAACTCTCTCCTCGGCCTGATGGTTTTAAATATCAAGGGCGCGTGGCTACAGTTTACTTTCTATCAGCAACTTAATCAAGAAAAGTTTGCAATTTTGGATATAAAGTTGTAAATTCGCATAATTAAGTAGATGTTGAGACGAACTGTAAGCAGCATCTGACGATAGTGTAAAATAATTTTTCAATCAATACTTATGATACGTTCAATACCCAATCCTCCAATGGACCGAGAAGATGTCGCTCGTTTCCGTTGTAATATGGAGAAACACCTCCGTGGGGATTTTAATGCCGAAGAACGACATCTCATTGCTGAACGTAAAGCACGCACCGAGGCCAACGCTAATCAAATAATCTCCAATTGTGGAGGCAAAAACCCGCTGCTTGGATATTAAATCACAAATACGGGTAAGACTTATGACTGACGCAGACTATGAAAATATGTCTGCGTTTTCATGTGGAGTCAAAGAGCTTGATGATTTCTTTCATCAGGAGGTAAGGGAATGTGTGAATCGCCGTTACTTGTCGGCCTACAGTGTGTATATCGAATCAGGAGAGATTGTTGCGGTATTTACACTTATGAATGATGCACTGATGATAGGCAGCGAAGTTGAGAAAACTGATTTCATTGAAGATTTACGCTTTGAGACTGACGAAGATATTGTAGATTTTCTTAATCGCCAGATCTCATATCCCGCTATCAATATCGGCCATCTCGGTATAAAGAAACAGTACCGGAATATGGGTATCGGGTCATTAATCATTGATCTCGTAGCAGATACATATTCAAAACATCGACAATCGGGATGCCAGTTCATTACGGTCGATGCCATTAACAACCCTCAGACTACCAGGTTTTATTTTAAAAATTGTTTCAGCTTTCAAACCACGAGAGATTCAGCGGCCGAAACCCGGCGAATGTATCGTTTCCTATAGCAGATACTTATACAAAAGAATATTCCCTGACTCAGGACTCTTTACTATTCTGTTATTTTTCATTTTTTTGTATATTGATTAAAATATTTTGCGGGGGTAGGTGTCTTATTGTATAGAGCAGCTCTTAATAATAGTCAGTAACCCCGTTAAAAACAACAATGAAATGAGAAAAGCGACAAGAATATTCATCTTTATTATACTATTCGGGCCTAATATGCAAAAAGTAGGCTGAAAGTTCTGTAATAAACTGATTATTATTAACTTTGAGCCATTTAAAGCAAAATGAATAAAAATTTGCTCTCATTGTGGTTCCGATTCGATAAA
>JAAVEW010000039.1 GCA_014801075.1 Barnesiella sp.
AGAGAACTTCTTCGGCATCATGAAGTCAGAACTCCTTTATGCCGAGAAATTTGAGTCGCCGGAAGCCTTTATAAAGGCTTTGGATGAATATATTGATTATTATAATAATAAAAGAATTAGATCCCGGTTAAATGGCAAGAGTCCGGTGCAGTACCGAACTCTTTCAATAACTGGCTAATGTTTAATCCGTCCAACTTTTTGGGGTCACTTCATAAATCGCGTCCTTTTTATATGTCAATCATTATCCGATTTATATGATTACTACGGTTTTACCGGCACGTAAGGCTATGTATCAGCCTTTGAGGAAGTCCTTTTCGATGGCGGCAACGTCGTCCTGGAGCTGCTTTTCGTGGAGCAGTCGGTCCTCAATGCTTTTGCAGGCGTAGAGCACGGTGGCGTGGGTGCGCGACAGACGGGTACCGATAGCGGTGAGCGCCATCTTGGCGTGCTTCTTGGCCATGTACATCACCATCTGGCGGGCGTCGGAAACCTCGCGCTTGCGCGACTTGGTGAAGATTGCGTCCGGCTCGATATTGTAGTGGGCGCTGACACTCTGCGTAACCATCTCGAAGTTAACCTGCTTCTTGGAAATCTTAACAGCGTTGGAGATAACTGCGCGGGCAAGGTCGAAGTCGATGCTGCGACCGAGAATGGCGGCACGTGCCACGAGCGACACCATGACACCCTCGAGCTCGCGGATGCTTCCGGTCACATTGGATGCGATGAATTCAAGTACATCGTCCGACACGGGAATACCCTCCTGCTCGGCAATGCGGGTCAGCACGCTGCGGCGCAGCTGCATGTCAGGACGCTCCAGCTCTACGGTCATACCCCATTTCATGCGGGTCAACAATCGCTCAGGCATGCCTTTGAGCATGGAGGGAGAGCAGTCGCTCGATATAATAATCTGCTTGTTGTTGAGATGCAGGTGGCTGAAGATGTGAAAGAACGTATTCTGCGTTTTCTCCTTGTCAATCAGGTCCTGAATATCATCTATGATGAGCACGTCGATGCTTTGGTAGAAGTGAATGAAGTCATTGATACGGCCGTTGCGCGACGCTACGGTAAACTGGCTCTCGAACAGACGCGAACTGATATAGAGCACGCGCAGCTGGGGACGGTTCTCCTTGAGGCTCAAGCCGATGGCATGCATAAGGTGGGTTTTGCCCACACCCGACGGACCGAAGATGAAGAGCGGGTTGAACGTCTTGTTATCCGGATCGTTACCGATAGCCTGACCGATTGAAAGCGCAATCTTGTTGCTCTCCGAGCCGCAGTAGTTGTCGAATGTGTATCGCGGATTGAGCTGCGAGTCAAAGGGAGCCTGCACGGGAGTGTTGAACGGATTGGCTGCGGGAAGGCCTTTCTTGGGAGCTGCCGAAGGAGCCGCACTACGAATATTGACCGATGTAGTGGGTTCGTTCTGTACCTGATTGAAATTGTAGAACAGCTTGGTATCAGCGCCAAACACGCGACGGATAGCGGCGCCGAGGAGCTTGGAAAATCTCTCTTCGATATACTCTACGTAGAACGACGTAGGGACGGTAAGAAATATCTTGCCGTCAGCATAGCTTTTGAGCGTGACCGGTCGAAACCACGCGTCAAATTGTTCAGAGGGAATGTTATCGCTTATTATCTTCAAGCAATCTTCCCACTTTTGTGAAGGAGTTTTTTCCATTAATTTCAATCGTTTAGGGGGCTTTTTGCAATTACAAATTTCGCACAAATATTCATAAAAAAAAAGTGTGTTTTTATTTGGATTTTAAGCAAACAGTGCAACTACTCTATAAGTCAGCATTTTACCTCGGCGTGGAACATTTAATCACCCACTCACTCAACGTATTAGCATCAACCACCTACCCCTCAGCAAGATAGCCCGCGCCGACCGCATCGCGGCCTCCGGCAAAACCTCGATGTTTCCACGGCATAAACCCTCCGAATCCTCCATATTCCAAGCCATTTATGCCCTATGGAACTATTTTATATTATTTAGACTGCATCTAAATAATACGAAACACCCCCGCAATATTCCCGCAACGTTCCGACACCCCGGAGCGACGACGTCAGGGGTCAACGTCGTAATACACCTGCGTGTTTTTGATAGCCGGATTCTTGGCCATCTGCTCGTAGGACTGCCGCAGCACGTAACGCAGTTTGGCAAGCGACGCCGTCGGTTCTACCTTAATCATAATCTTCTGTATATAGAGCGACTTCACGCGGGTGACACGCGGTTGGTCGGGCCCACTCACACGGCTGCCGAGCTGCGAGGCGAGCAACTGCGCATAGGCGTTGGAGAACTGCTGCAACACGCCGGCATCGGCATGCTTCAGGTATATATATATGATTCGCGCGAAGGGAGGATAGCGATACTGCTCGCGCTCCGCAATCTCGTGATTGTAATATTCGTTGTAGGCGTGGGCCTGCACATACTTCAATATGGGATGGTCGGGATTGTAGGTCTGCACTACTACCTCGCTCCCCTCGGCCTCGCCGCGCCCTGCCCTGCCCGACACCTGCTCGAGCATATTGAAGGCACGTTCCGACGCCTTGAAGTCGGGCACGTTGATAAGCTCGTCGGCATTCATAACCACTACCGACGACACTGTGCGGAAATCCAATCCCTTGGTCACCATCTGTGTGCCCACGAGTATGTCGGCTTTGCCCGATGAGAAAGCATCGATGATGGTTTCGTAGCCATCCTTGTTGCGGGTGGTGTCGAGGTCCATTCTCAGCACTTTGCGGGCCGGGAAGATGGTCTCTATCTCCCCCTCCACGCGCTCCGTGCCGTAGCCCACAATCTCAATCGAGGGCTGGCGGCATTGCGGACAGAGGTCGGGGAGCTGATACACGGCGCCACAATAGTGACACACGAGTTGCCGCGAATGGTTGTGATAGGTCAGCGACACGTCGCAATACTGACACTTCGGCACCCAGGCACACTGCTTGCACCTCACCATCGGGGCGTAGCCGCGACGGTTGCGGAAGAGGATGGCCTGCTTCTGATGCTCCACGGCATCGTTGATACTCTTGATGGCATCGAGGGATAGCGGGCCGGTGACCGCGCCTTTCTGGCGCGCACGCTTCATGTCGACGATATGGATTGGCGGCAGCGGCAGGTCGTTGTAGCGCGTGGTAAGCGTCACGAGGCCAAACTTGCCGTTAAGCGCCTTGTAATACGTTTCAATCGAGGGGGTCGCACTGCCCAGGAGCGCTTTCGCGCCATGCATCGAGGCAAGCACGAGCGCCACGTCGCGCGCATTGTAGCGCGGCGCGGGGTCGGCCTGCTTGTAGCTCGACTCATGCTCCTCGTCGACTATGACCAGTCCGAGGCGACCGAACGGCAGGAATAGCGACGACCGGGCACCGAGTATCACCTTCGGCCCCTGGTCGGCAAGCAGCGATTTCCATATATCCACACGCTCGTTGTCGGAGAACTTGGAGTGGTACACCACGATATTGTTGCCGAAGATATTCTGCAATCGCCTGGTGAGCTGAGTGGTAAGGGCTATCTCGGGCACGAGGTAAAGCACCTGTTCGCCGCGTGAGAGGGCTGCGTCAATGAGATGGGAATAGATTTCGGTCTTGCCGCTCGATGTAACACCGTGGAGCAGCACGGTCGATTTCTCGCGCCACAGGTCGGTTATTTCATCGCAGGCCTTCATCTGGGCCTGAGTGAGCAACGGCAGTTTGCCGGTGGGCGCACCGTCAAATTTAAAGCGGTTGACCTCGCGTTTCTCCATGCGCGCCAATCCTTTCTTCACCACGGCACTGAGCACGGCGGCGGTAACGCCTGAGCGTTCGAGCAAATCCTTGCGGCTCACCTCCTTCACATTGGCCTCCTTGCGGCTCACGCCGCTCATTTCGGTAAGGGTCATGAGCAACCGCTCCTGCTTCTTGGCCGACTTGACCTCGGCAAACGCTTCGGAGAGCGTTGCAAGCGAATATGTAGGGATTACAACGGTCTGTTTCTCCGCGCGGTAGCGCTCCACTATCTTCTCGGAAATGACAATCAGTCCGCGGTCAATCATCGACGTGATGAGTGCCGTAGGGTTCTTGACCGTAATCTCACGCGCTATCGCAGCCACGGCCATACACTTCTTCTCGGTCAGCAGTGACAGCACTATCGCATCGCGGTCGTCGAGCGGCATATCCTCGTCAGGCTCGTAGTCGGGATTAATCTCCACAAACGTCTCGCTCTCAACCTTCAAGCCCGACGGCATACCCGCCTTGTAGACATCGCCGACGGCACACATATAGTATTCCGCCACCCACTCCCACAGTTTGAGCTGCGGGTGACGCACTATAGGATGCTCGTCGAGGACCGCAAGTATATCCTTGGTCTCAAACCCTTGCGGAGCCTGATTGGTGAGCGAGCGCACGATGCCCGTGTAATACTTCTTGCGCCCGAACGGTACAATGACACGGTGGCCTACCTTGACACCGCTTTCCATCTCCGCCGGTATGGCATAGGTGAAAGTGGTCTCGATAGGCAGCGGCAATATTATTTCAGCATACCATCGCGCCATCAGAGCAGCTTGATACTGATGTAGCGTTTAGGATTCTTACGTATATCCACGAGCAGGGAGTCGATGCTGAGCGACGCCTTGGTGAGATTGTCATACAATCCGGAGTCGTTCATGAGCGCACCGAGTGTTGAGTTGGGGTTCTGCAACTGCGCGGTGAGTGCGGCGAGGTCGTTGGATATGCGGTTGAAGTTTTCGAGAGTTGATTCGATGGGGGCTTCGGCTATCTGCGAAGTGACGCTGTCAAGGTCGGCCACGATGCCGTTGACAGTGTTGATGACACCGTTGACAGCTCCTACCGTTGCGGGGAGTGTCTTGGTAGCGGCGTTGAGATTGGCAGCGGTAACGGTGAGCGTCGAAGTCAGTTGTTCTATGTTTTTAAACGACTGCAGTAGAGCTTCGTTGCCGGTCAGCGCGTTCACATTGGTGAGGATGGAGTCAACCTTAGGCACGAGGTCGCTGACACCGGGCAGTATCTGATTTGACACTTGGTCGAGCATACCGGCAACTTTGCCGGAGGGTACCGTATCGCCGGGGGCATAGTAGGACTGACCGGCAGCCATATCAATCTTCACCGACGCCGTGCCGAGCAGACTTGTCTCGATAAGCGCCTTAGAGTTAACGGGAATTTTAAATTGCTTGTCAAGACTCAGTGACACGAGCACGCAGCCGGGACGGTCATACATAAGTTCCACGTTGTCAACCTGTCCTATCTTAAAACCGTTGACTGTCACCGGTGCCGACACTTCGAGTCCCTCGACGTTGTCGTAGACGGCATAGTAGTAGTTCGACGGTTTAAACACGCTTACACCTTTCAGATATTCAATACCGAAGAAAAGAACTGCCAGCGCTATCAGCACGCAGGCACCAATTATCATCTCTTTTGTGAATAACTTTTTCATATTATATTATATTCTTGTTATCAATTGTTCAGAGAGCTGCACATTCACTGTAGCGCAGGCCCTAATCATCAACGCGGCGGCCATCCTCCATCTTTACAACAAAAGCCTGGGGGAACTTTGCCCGCATGCGTCGCATGCATTCCACCGCCTCGTTGCGCGATTTGAAGTGTCCTACTGTATATTTATACATTCCGCGGTCGTAATATTCACTGACAGCTTCGCCTTTGAAGCGGCTTGAATTGGCCGGAAGGGCGCGGTCATTGGCCATCACCTGCACACGGTATTCTATTCCTCCCGCAGCGTCACTGGCAACCTCATGCGCCGGCTCTTCGCGGCGTGAAACATCGGCGGCTACAACTTGCCGTTTCGGCTTCGCTGCCTTCTGCACTCCGCGGCCCTTGCCGAGCAGCGAAGCGCCCGTACCGTTTACCACCGAGTAGTAATCGTCAAACGCCTGAAAGAGCGACGATGCCATTTTGTCGACACCGTCGGCCGAGGCCATGAATTTTTCCGATGTCGGGTTGCATATGAAGTCAAGCTCCACAAGCACGGCAGGCATCGAAGTGGCCCACAACACCCAGAATCCGGCCTGCTTCACACCGATGTCCACGCGGTCGGCCGTCGTGGTGAGATAGTCCTTCGCGAGGGTTGCAAACTCGATGCTTCGGTCGAGGTGGCGGCTCTGGTTGAGTTCAAATGCTATATATGACTCGGCTGAGTTGGGGTCAAAGCCTTGATATTTCTGCGAGTAGTCCTCTTCGAGATACATAACCGCATTCTCGCGTTTCGCTACCTCGAGGTTGCTCTCGCTGCGGTGCAGACCGCAGGTGTAAACCTCCGTGCCGGCGATGGTGGTACGGCGTTTGTTCTTCTTGTCCACGGAGTTAACGTGGATTGAGATGAACAGATCGCCCTTGGCGTTGTTGGCTATGCGGGCGCGGTCGTTGAGCGGAATGAACACATCCTTGTCGCGGGTGTACACGATTTTCACATCATCCTTTCCGTAGCTCTCCCTGATTTTCTCACCCAGTTTCTTGGCCACGTTAAGGTTGATTGTCTTTTCGTTGGTCACCGCGCCGACAGCGCCGTAGTCCTTGCCGCCGTGACCGGGGTCAATGACTACAACAAATTGCTTGGCCGCAGCGTTGATACAGCAAACGACAATCAGCAGTAAGGGCAATATATATTTTAATCTAAACATATATATATCAAGAGTGTCAAAATTTTCACAAGAGCGCCGGATTGCGATACTCTCGAATTTTCAACATCTACTTATCAACTGACAAATTTAGCAAAAATCAGATAAATATACTCCCTCTTTTCGGCTGAAATTTCGTTAAATAATATTTTTGACTAATTTTGTGTACAATTCAACCACTCCGATGAAATATTTTCCCTGCATAATATCAGCATTGCTGCTTGCCGCCACCTCCTGCGGCTCGAAAACCGACCGCAACGCGGAGGCTGATGCTCCGGCCGCGCCGTTCGTGCGCCTCGACAAAACCGTTTCTCAGTTTGACCGCATGCCGGCCGCCGAACAGTTTGCCATCGTCGACTCTCTCGCCGTGCCGCTCAATGATTACATCTACCTCATGGGAGCATCGACCGGCAATATTCCCGCCTCGATTGATTCGTTGAGCCACACCGCCGCGTTCTCCATGTTTGCGCCCGAAGTCGACAAGGCTTTCCCCAACACCGACGGCGTAGAGAAGAGTCTCGGTATCATCAACGCCAACCTCTCGCGCCTCTTCCCCACTCTCCCCTCCTACTCCTACTATGGCATCATATCACCTTACCGTCAGCAGATTATGCTTGTCGACTCGGTAGTGTATGTCGCGCTCAATCACTACCTCGGAGCCGGGCATCCCGCCTACAGCTCCATGCCCGAATATACCCGTGTCACCAAGCAGGCCGCCTACATTCCCGTTGACGTGGCCGAAGCCATCCTGTCGGTCGAATACCCTTACATTGAAAGCGACGCTCCCACGGCGATTCAATACTATCTCTATGAAGGTGCGCTTCTCAAAGGCATTTCCGCACTGACCGGCATCAACGACGTAGCCACTCTGATGGGCTGGACACCCGAGCAGGTGCAGCAGGTAAGCGCGCAAGAGCAAGGCATCTGGCAAAAGATGGCCTCTGACAATCTCATCTACACTACCGACATGTCAGCCGCCCGCCGACTCTGTGAGCCCTCCCCCGCCTCACGCGTCATAGCCCCCGACCTGCCCGGTCGCATAGGCCGCTACATAGGTTATAAGATAGTAAACGCCTACCTCGCCAACAATCCGGACGTCACCATTTCCGAGCTCCTCTCACCGCAGTTCTACAACTCCCCCTCCGCCCTAATCAAATCGGGCTACTCCCCTCAGTAAAAATGGTTGCTACGCGATATATAGCACCCGCAACCGGAAGGGTATAATATGTTGGAATCCATCCAACCGGGCAAAACAGTTGCAGTAGGGAGAATGGGCGATAGGAAATCAATGCTAATTGGCCGTAACGCATTGTGGCGGGGGGCTCCCGACCCCCGCCCCCCCAAACAGGTCATTGCTTACGGGCCTTTGCTGTGAGTGCGCGGGTCAGGAGACCCACGCCACAAGTGTATCCATCCGAAAATGGCCGACTATAACATATCGTTATTGAGTAGAAAATTCGCACTCAATAACGATATGTTACGCCGTTTTTTTCGGACGGATACGGATAAACAGAACCGGCTAAAAACAAAAACAGTGTTACGCGGGTGCGTAACACTGTTTTTGTTTTGTAATCGTCAAGTAGACAGCCGGAGCGCTTACTTTCTGATACCAAGCTCTTTCTGAGCGATGAGTGCACGGTAACGGTTGATGTCCTTCTTGGCGAGGTAGTCAAGGAGGCGACGACGTTTACCTACAAGCATCTTAAGAGCGCGTGCTGTTGTATAATCTTTATGATTTGACTTCAGGTGCTGAGTCAAATGAGCAATACGGACTGAGAATAATGCAATCTGTGCTTCAGGTGAGCCAGTGTCAGTCTTGCCCTTACCGTACTTCTCAAAGATTTCTACTTTTTCTTCAGAATTCAAATGCATTCTTTCGGATGTTTAAAGTGTTAATAAATAAAAGTTATGCTTAAAAGCACCGCAAAATTACAACTTTCCCTCCAATCCGCCAAATTTCCTGCAACTTTTTTCTGCAATTTCTTTAAAATCAGTGTCAGAAACTTTAACAGACACCGTTGGAACAACTTAGGAACTCCTTAGGACTGCATAAAATTACAGTTTCAGCAGAGAGGAGCCGCTGTCGGAATTGTTGAGCGAACGGCAAGAAGAACGGAATATCGAACCGAAATCGACCGAATAGGTTGCCGAGAGCACTATCATGTCGGCATTGTTCTTTATATAACGGTCAGAGAACGATGGATTGACTTCCGAATAATTCCATGACGGATATTTCGTACCTTTCTTTGTCAGGATATACATCCAGCTGACTCCGAGCGTCCAATGTTTGTCAGGAGTATATTCCACGGAGAAACTGTCACCGTTCTCATATTTCCCCACATAATTGCCGTTCAGATACTTTCCGGGAAGAGTACGCCAGTAGGTAAGGGTGAACGGGCCTTTGCTCCACCAAAGGGTAACGCTTGCGTTAAGCGTATTCAAGAGGTGCTTCTGCTCGTCAACCGCCGTGCGGAAGTGGGTATATGAAAAACTCAGATACGCTCCGAAGCCGGATATATCACCCACTCTGAGCTGCATATAGTTACGTAAATAGCGATAGTATCGTGAATTGACAGCTCGGCTAAGGAAATGTTTGTCGCCAAGATAATAGACCTCACTCGCCTGACTGTTTTTGGTATCCATATAATCGACCGAATAGGAAGCAGTAAACTTGCCGGAACGGTAGACTGCATAAGTGTGGTAATAAAATCTTTCGGCAACCTTGAGATTGGGATTACCGTTTGAAATGAGATAGGGTGTCTGCTGCTGCTGATAGTCGGTGAGCGAGCTCAGCGACGGTATTGTCGGAGTGTATTGAAACGATCCGCTTATAGTCCACCGGCTGTCGATATTCCAGTTGGCCGACAATGAGGAGAGATTTCTCACAAAGTCACGATGTATGATGTCATTTTTCGTGAAGAATGCTTTCAATCCCGTCGATGCCGAAAGATACACCTTGCCAACCTGCTGACCGAGACGGATATAGAAATAGTTGTTATTCTCCGTGAGCACCGGCTTATAGCCTGTGATATTGTAACTGTTGGTACTTCGCGACAGAGTATTCTGATAGCCTCCAGAAAGTGAAGTATTCTTTCCGAAAGTATGGCTATATGTTATTTCCGATATAAGCGAATGGCGACGGCTGTCCACATCATTTGCATATTCATCAACGTCGCCGGTAGCATAGGCGTAAGTGTTTACTCTTTGATAGTCACTCGAACCGAGGGTACCGACCACCTCGACTTCAATACTGCCCGACGTAGAGAAGTCTTTGCGGAAAAACAGGTCGAGCGAAGGTGAGAAGTCATGACTCTTGTCGAATTTGTACCAATCATAATCACCAAGTTCCGTGTCAATTGTCTCTCCTATCGCCCGACTCTTGCGCTTGAAGGGAGAGAGGTTGAAAGTAACGGAGAAAAGTCTGTTTTCCGGGATACTGTAGTCATACTTCAACTGCATGGAGTTGCTGAAATAATTGAACGGATTGCGGTCGTTCTCCCTTAGATCGACACGGAAATCATCGCCCACATAACTTTGCGTCACTCTGTCATACACGTCCTGGTAATTGCGCCACGAGGGATTGTACACTACCGAAAACTGAGACGGACCCTGATGGTAAGAGGCTTTGACATTTGCATCAAGAAACGCTGTATTGACAGCACTTCTTGCCCAGGTATATATCTGACCGCCATCGTCGCGCTTCTTGAGGGTGATACTGATAAAGCCTACATTACCGCTGTCAAGATAGCGGGCCGGAGTGACGCGCGAATATTCAATCTTGGCTATATCCTTGGGTTGCAGCGTATTGAGGTCGGTGATAGAGGACGGGACACCGTTAATCAATATCACCGGGCTACCCCCGTCAACACTCAGTGTACGGTTTATAGGATTAGCCTCCAGACCGTCGAGAGGCAGTTTCATAAAGAGTGTTATGGCTGTTGATGAAGCCTTTACATCGGCAGCGGAGGGGAATACTATAGTGCGACCGCGCACATCAATCATGGAGTTGCCTGTAGCGGTAACTTCACCAAGCGTTACGCCCTCGCTCATATATACATCGCCGACATTGACATCTCCGGCCGACTCTATGATTATCTCGGTGGTGTTGTAGCCGGTCATCGACAACCGCAGACTAACACCCGGCTTTGCGTTGTCAGTCAGTTCAAAATTTCCATTGACCCCCGAAGATGTCTCGGCGATAACATTCCCGTCATGCAAGAGCGAGCATGCAGCCCCGGGGATTGCGGTCGAATCGCGGTCAGAATAAACGCAGCCACGTATAGTGCGACCGTTAGCGGCAAACTGTGCAAATATCACGGCCACGCATGCAACAGCAGTTCGCAACAAACTTAATTTTGTCATAATGCAATATCTATATAGTTACTTATACCTTATAGACAGGCAACTTGCCGAATCAATTACCCCGCTCTCCAATTTCTTTTCAAAAAAAATTGGAGGGCGGGGTAAAATATCTTATAACGCGCAGGGTATCAGCTATGACGCTGCAAGAGTTCGCGCTCGATTTCGGGAAGCGTTACATTCATCTGTTCGAGGAGCACGAGGAGATGGTAAATGAGGTCGGATGCCTCGTAGGTGAAGCGGTCGCGGTTACCGTCAACGGCCTCGATGGTCGTCTCAACTGCCTCTTCACCAACCTTCTGCGCTATTTTCTTCACGCCTTTGATAAACAGTTTGGTGGTGTAGGAGTTTTCGGGCATCTCGGCGTGGCGACCCGCTATGAGCTTTGACAGCGAGCGTATGAAGCCCTCCTCGGCGGGAGTGTCGAAGCAAGCCTCGGTGCCGCGATGGCATGTAGGACCGACGGGGGTCGCCTTAATCAGCAGCGTGTCGGCGTCGCAGTCGGCATACATATCCTTAACCAGCAAGAAATTGCCGGAGGTTTCCCCTTTTGTCCAGAGCTGATTGCGGGTGCGGCTGTAGAAGGTGACGCGCCCCTCGGCCACGGTCTTGTCAAATGCCTCCTCATTCATGTAGCCGAGCATCAACACCTTGAGGGTAACATCATTCTGAATGATGACGGGAAGCAGCCCGTCGGCACATTTATCAAGTTTAAAATCAGAGAATTTCATTTCAGTACAGTTCTTCATTGTTATCGTAATCTGACGGGGATACCGCGCTCGTCAAGCTGTCGCTTGAGGTCGGCAATAGAAATCTCGCCATAGTGGAATATGCTGGCTGCGAGAGCTGCGTCGGCACGTCCGTCAGTCAGCACGTCGGCAATATCCTTCACGCTGCCCGCACCACCTGAAGCTATCACGGGAATGTTGAGCGACGAAGCGAGCCGGGCGTAGGTGTCACACGGGTAACCGGAACGCGTGCCGTCATGATTCATTGACGTGAACAGTATTTCACCCGCACCAAGTTCCTGCACGCGCTTGGCCCACTCAAACAGTTCGATATCGGTCAGTCGCGAACCTCCGTGCGTGGTTATGCGCCACGAACCGTCGTCGATAGTCTTGGCATCGATTGCCACAACCACAAACTGGCTGCCATATTTCGATGCTATCTCACTGACAAGCGCCGGATTGGCCACAGCGGCCGAGTTGACCGTAATTTTGTCGGCACCGGCATCGAGCAGTGCGGCTGCATCATCGAGCGAGGCAATGCCTCCACCGACGGTGAAAGGTATATTGACACGGTCGGCCACCCGTTCCACCATCTTGGTGAAAGTAGAGCGTCCCTCCTTCGAGGCCGTAATATCAAGATAGACAAGCTCATCGGCACCTTCGGCAGCGTAGCGCGCACCGAGTTCCACGGGGTCGCCCACGTCGGCAAGTCCTTCAAAGTTAATCCCCTTTACAGTGCGCCCGTTCTTGACATCGAGGCAGGGTATTATACGTTTTGCTAACATAAAATAGTTAAGTATTATTTTATGATGGGTCTACTTATGTTAATCGCAGCTGAGTCAGCCGCATATTTTTTCAAGTTCATCAAGCGTCACGCGCCCCTCATAGAGCGCTTTACCTACAATCACGCGGCGCAGACCGAGCTCGGCGCACTTCTCCACATCGGCAAGCGACGAAATGCCGCCGCTCACGGTGAAGTCCACGTCGGGATATTTCGACTGAATACGCGTATAAAGTTCGAAAGCAGGACCTTGCAGCATGCCGTCGCGCGAAATCTCGGTCACGATAGCCTGCGACAATCCTCCGGGGAGGAAGCGCTCCACGATGTCGTCAATCGAAATATCGGTAGTGCCGAGCCAACCCGAAACGGCTATCTTGCCATCGCGGAGATCGGCGCCAAGCACCATCATGTCGGGACCGTTCTCAGCCAGCCACTTGTCGAAGAGTTCCGGCTCGCGGGCGGCTACGCTACCTATCACGGCATAGGCACAGCCGGCGTTGACACAGTCGCGCATGTCGGTGTCGGTCTTGATACCACCACCCCACTCTATGCGGGCATCATCGCTTGCCATAGCCATCTTCTCGAGTGTGGAGAGATTGCAGGGACGGCCTGCCTTGGCTCCGTCGAGGTCAACGGCATGAATGCGGGTAAAACCGTGGTCAACAAACCGTTTCACCATATCCACGGGCGAAGCGTCGTAGACGGTCAACGCATTGTAATCGCCCTGCGAGAGGCGCACACAGCGACCATCTATAATATCAATCGCGGGAATTATCTCTATCATAGATTGAGGAAGTTTTGGAGGATACGTTCACCTATGTCGCCGCTCTTCTCGGGGTGGAACTGGGTGCCGTAGAAGTTTTCATATTTCAAAGCCGCACTAAACATCTCGCCTGCAGCACCGTAGCGGGTGGTTGCAATCGTGTCGGGGCACAGGTCGGCGCGGAATGAGTGGACGTAGTACACGTAGCTGCCCGGCTCTATGCCTTTAAACAGCTTGCTTTCAAGGTTATTGATACTGTTCCAGCCCATGTGGGGAACCTTGTCGCCGGGTTGCGGCACGAAACGACGCACGCGCGTGTCAAACAGGCCCATACCCTCAACGTCGCCCTCGGCGGTGTGACGGCACATCACCTGCATGCCCACGCATATACCGAGCACGGGGCGGCGCAGACGCTTGATTACGTCGACCAGTCCCGCCTCGCGCAAACGACCCACCGCCTCGCCGGCATGTCCCACTCCGGGGAGCAGTACCCTGTCGGCTGCGCGTATCACTTCGGGGTCGGCGGTCAGTGTCCACTCGGCGCCGAGGCGGCCGAGAGCATTCTCCACCGAACGCAGATTGCCTGTCTTATAGTCGATTATAGCTATCATTGTCAAACTGATGCTTTAAATTTTTATGAATCCTGACGGATAATAATTAAAATCAGAGCACACCCTTGCTCGACGGCAGGTCGTAGCTGAACGGATTGCGCTGTATGGCCTGACGGAGCGCGCGGGCAAATGCCTTGAACACACCTTCGATAAGGTGGTGGTTGTTCTCACCGCGGGCTGCGACGTAGAGATTGGCGTGCATGGCCGACGCGAGCGACTTGAACACGTGCTCAAACATTTCGGTGGGAGTGTCGCCCACATACTCGCGGGTAAACTTCACGTCCCACACCAGTTCGCTGCGGCCTCCGAAATCGAGGAGTACCATCGCGCGGCTTTCATCCATCGGCAACACGAAACCATAACGCTCGATACCGCGCTTGTCGCCGAGCGCCTGACGGATGGCGTCGCCGAGCGCTATCGCCACATCCTCCATAGTGTGATGCTCGTCGACCTCGAGGTCGCCGCGGCAGGTGATGTCGAGCGTGACGCCACCGTGGTGAGGTATCTGATTGAGCATGTGGTCGTAGAACTTCAACCCCGTGTCGATAGTAGATGGAGCGCCGCCGTCGAGATTGAGGTAGAGGTCGATTTTGGTTTCAGAGGTGTTGCGTATCACCCTCGCTTCGCGGCCCGACGAGAGAATGCGGCGAGCTATCTCCCACCAGTCGGTGGTAGCGGCAACGCAACCCTCGGGCAGCGTATCGGTCTCCCCTATCAGCAGCCCCTGTGCGCCGAGGTTGACGGCGAGCTGCATGTCGGTGAGGCGATCACCGATTACGTATGAGTTCTTAAGGTCGTAGCTGCCGTCCATATACTTGCCGAGCATTCCGGTGCGCGGTTTGCGGGTCGGGGCGTTGTCCTGCGGGAAACTGCGGTCAATGAGAATATCGTCAAACACCACGCCTTCGCCGCGCAGCGTGTCGAGCATCATATTGTGAGCCGGCCAGAAGGTGTCCTCGGGGAACGAGTCGGTGCCGAGGCCATCCTGATTGCTGACCATCACGAGTTCATATCCCTTGCCGGCCAACTGACGCAGGGCCGAGATGGCACCGGGGAGGAAACGCAATTTCTCAAGCGAGTCAATCTGCTCGTCGTCAGGTTCGGCTATGATAGTGCCGTCGCGGTCGATAAATATTGCTTTCTTCATGTGGCCGGTTTATTTTTTGAAATCTTTAAGCAGGGTAATGACGCGCTGATTCTCCTCCGGCGTACCGACAGTGATGCGCAGGCAACCCTCGCAGGCGGCGATACGGCTGCGATTGCGCACTATCACACCATTCTCAATCAGGTAGTCATACACCTCGTCGGGAGCGTCGAAACGAGCCAGGAGGAAGTTGGCGTCAGAGGGGAATACGTTACGCACCATCGGCAATGCCTCGAGAGCGGCGGCGAGCGACACGCGTTCGCGCTTTATCTCATCAACGTGAGCCGTGATGTCGTCATTGATTATATGCTCGATGACAGCCTTCTGTGTGGGACCGTTGACGTTGTAGGGGTATTTCACCTTGGCGAAGATGGCCGCAATCTCAGGGCAGGCGAATGCCATGCCGAGACGGAGCGATGCCATGCCCCATGCCTTGGAGAAGGTCTGCATCACGATAACGTTGGGATAGTTGTCGAGCACATCGAGCATTGAGCCTCGGTCGGAGAAGTCGATATAAGCCTCATCGACTACCACTATACCGTCGAACGCCTCGGCCAGACGGGCAATATCGGCACGCGGGAATGCATTGGCCGTAGGATTGTTGGGCGAGCATATCCACATCACCTTGGTGCGCGGGTCGGTGGCTTTGAGCAAGCGGTTGACCGGCAGGGAGTAGTCGCTGCCGAGCTGCACTTCGCGAAACTCGATGTCGTTGATGGCGGCGGCCACGCTATATACTCCATAGCTCGGAGCGATAGCCACAACGTTGTCCTCGCCGGGACGGCAGAACACGCGGTAAACGAGGTCGATAGCCTCATCGGAACCGGCTCCGCCTATGAATATCTGCTCGGAGCGAACGCCTTTAAGTTCGGCCACGTGGCGTTTAAGTTCCTTCTGGTGCGGGTCGGGGTAACGGTTGAGCCCGTTGTCGTAGGGGCTCTCGTTGGCATCGAGCCACACCGATATGTCACCACCCTTGAACTCGTCGCGGGCCGTGGAATAGGGCGCGAGGGCGAGTATATTGGGGCGAACGTATTTCAATGGATTTTTCATCAATGCTTTATGTGATTAAACCTGTGGGATGGTTATGTTATTTCTGCTCTTCGAGGCGCACTTTGACTGCGAGAGCGTGGGCGTCGAGGCCTTCGGCGTCGGCCATCGTTATGATTACGTCGGATAGCGAACGCAGGCCGTCGCGGGTCAGCTCCTGATAGGTGATTTTCTTCATGAAGCTGTCGATATTGACACCGCTGTAGGCCGTTGCCCAGCCTGAGGTGGGGAGAGTGTGGTTAGTGCCCGAAGCGTAGTCTCCGGCACTCTCCGGCGAGTGATTGCCTATGAAGATACTACCGGCCGAAGTGATTGCCGCGGCCACCTCCCAGGGATTGGCCATGGATATGATAAGATGTTCGGAGGCGTAGGCGTTGGCCCACTCTATCATCTCTTCGCGCGAGTGAAGCACTATCAGTCGGCTCTGCGAAAGCGAGCCTGCCACCGAGTCCTGACGCGAAAGTTGCGCGGTCAGTTCCTCAACCTGCTGCGCCACGTTGCGGGCAAACTCCACGCTGTCGGTCAGCAGGATGGCCTGCGAGTCGGGGCCATGCTCGGCCTGCGAGAGCAGGTCGGCGGCCACGTAGCGGGGCGACGCCGTAGAGTCGGCCATCACCATCACTTCGCTCGGTCCGGCGGGCATGTCGATGGCAACGCGGTCTGTCAGCATCTCCTTGGCGCATGTGACGAAACGGTTGCCGGGGCCGAATATCTTGTCGACATGCGGTATCGACTCCGTGCCGCAAGCCATGGCGGCGATTGCCTGTGCGCCGCCCACCTTGTATATCTCATCTATGCCGCACACTTTGGCCGCATAGAGTATTTCGGGTGCTATACCCCTCTCCGCGCTCCAGGGAGTGCAGAGCACGCGGCGGCGGCAACCGGCTATGCGCGCGGGAATGCCGAGCATAAGCACGGTGGAAAATAACGGGGCGCGTCCGCCGGGGATGTAGAGACCCACCTTGTCGACGGGCACCTGACGCTGCACGCATCTCACTCCGGGAAGCACCTCAACATCGACGGGATGCTCCATGAGCTGCGCACAGTGGAACTTCTCGATATTGCGCGCTGCTGCTTCGATAGCAGCCGCCACCTTCGGACTGACCTTGGCCACGGCTTCCTCTATCTCGGCCTCGCTGACGCGCAGGTTGTCAATCGCAACTTTGTCAAACTTCAGTGCATACTCCCTCAAAGCGGCGTCGCCATGCTCCGACACATTATTAATAACGTCGAGCACTATGCCGCGCACCGTGTCCTCTTCGCGGAGATTGCGGCGGCAAAGCTCCTTGCGGCGGCCCGCATCGGGATATTCGTATATTTCCATCAGCGTATTATGTTTTCAAGCGCGAGCACGAGAATATCCTCGGCGCCAATCTCTTTCAGTTTCTCAATCTTCTCCCAGAGCTCATCCTGCGGGATAACCACGTGCATCGAGTACCAGCCCTCCTCGGTGAGAGGCATAAGTGTGGGGCTCTTCATGCCGGGGAGAAGCGCTACGGCGTCCTCGATACGGTTCTGCGGGATATTCAGGAGCACGTATTTCATGCCGCGGCTGTCGAAGATGGAGTTGAAACGGAATTTCAGTTTTGCTATCTCTGCGAGTTTTTCCTCATCGAGGTTCTTGTTGGCTACCAGCACAGCCTCCGAGGCAAACACTTTCTCTACCTCTACGAGACCGTTCTGTATCAGTGTGCCGCCCGACGATACTATATCGAAAATGGCATCGGCCATGCCGACAGCGGGAGCTACCTCCACCGAACCGGCTATCTCGTGTATCTCGGCATTAATATTGTTCTCCTCGATGAAGCGGCGGAGTATCTTGGGATAAGATGTGGCGATGCGGCGGTTGTTGAACCATTCAATGCCGGTGTAGTCGGCGGCGCGGGGAACGGCAAGCGATATGCGGCAGGCGCCGAAACCGAGCTTCATGGCTATATCGACATCCTCACCCTTCTCGGCCACTTCATTGAGACCTACAATACCTATGTCGGCCACACCCATGGCAACTGCCTGGGGGATATCATCGTCACGCAGATAGAGCACGTCCATCGGGAAACCCTTGGCGTGTGCTATCAGTTTGCGGTTACCACTTGACATCACTATACCGGCATCGGCCAAAAGTGCCAGACACTCTTCATTGAGACGGCCTTTGGCCTGAATTGCAATTCTCAACATATCTTTTTACCTTTTACATTATTATTTTATATTGCAAATTTACACAAATATTTTAAATACCCTATCATTCTAACACGAAACCGGCCATTTTTCTCAGCCAATACTAATTTACGTGCAACTGTAATCGCTTAAAAATTTATGCTATCGTCCTGCACTTTATCGCTATTTTGTGTTAACATATATTCCCGAACAGGGATAAAATGTTAATGGGAGTTAAACTAAAGAATGGAGGTTAAACTATTTGCCGGGCAGGGCGTCATAATAGCGTAAACAATGAGATTACGGTCGCTTGCCGAACGTAGCTCAACGAAATAAAACAGAACAATAAAATAATAATATAACTTCAAAACTGAGACAAAATGAAAAAGAAATTATTTAGTGCAGCCCTTATCCTCGCAGCTGTAATTAGCTTTAACGCATCAGCTTCACAGTCAGCATCAACCCAGGATGTAAAAGAAATCACCTCTAAGGTAGAGGAAAAAGCCACAGAACTCGGCGAAAAAGCAAAAGACTTCGGAAAGAAAGCCGAAAAGTCAATCAAGAAAGAAGGAAAGAAATTAAAAGGTGACCGCAAAGGCGGCCGCGACGGTCAGCGCCCCGACCTTTTCAAAGGCATCGACCTCAGCGCCGAGCAGAAAGCACAGCTCGAAGCTCTCCGCCCCCAGCGTCCTGAAGGCGCACCCCGCGGTGAAAAAAAGATAAAAGGCGACAAAGCCGCTTGCGACAGCGCCGCTTGCACTGCCAAGGCAGCTTGCAATAAGAAATGCGACAAAGCCGCTTGCGACAAGAAGGATAGCAAAGGCCCCAAAGCCGACATCCGTCGCGAAGGCCGCAAGGGTCATCCCGCAATGAGAGAGGAATATGTAAACAAAGTGAAGGAAATCCTTACTCCCGAACAGTTTGAGGTATTCCAGAAGAACCTCTCCGAACTCCGTGACAACGGCAACCACCACCGTCACGGCGACAAAAAATAATCAAGAATCTACGAGACATAATATTCATTGTTGATAAAAGCGGTTGAGGTGACAATGTAATATAAATTTGTATCGGATATAAGTTTATACTATATGCCTCAGCTAAGAATAGAATCATAATTGTTTGATAGGTTAATAATTGATTGGTAATAAAGAAGCGCTCATCTGTGACAGATAAGCGCTTTTTTATTACCACCCACCTCCCCTACATCCAACAATGAACGAACATAATCAATGACGCGGCGTCCGAAGGCCGCCGATTTAGCAGTAACCCTGCCAGTCGGAGCGAAGCGGAGACGTGCAGGGAATTACGAATAGCAAATGGGATGGCGCCCGAAGGCCGCCGATTTATATGACTTCTTGTTGTAAATCGGCGGTCTTCGAGCGCCTCTTTCCGGCCTCATTTATACCGGGGGCGCCTTCGCTTCGCTCGGCGACCCCGGTTACTGCTAAATCGGCGGCCTTCGGACGCCTCTGTCACTATACGCTACCGATAAAGACGTCTTTCAGTTCCGTAGTGTACAACTTGAGGCTTTTACTCCCGGATTTTCTACCGGGTCGATTTTCATTTCTTTACATGAGGTGGAAAAACTTTACAAAAGGTTAGAAATTAGAAAGGCTGCGCCGAGGTGCAGCCTTTCTGATTTTTTTGTATTCTATACTTTTGAGGTTGGTTGTCCCGTTTTTGGAGGGATTGTCCCTTTGGGAGGGGTGTCCTTTGGGCGGTTAGGCTTGGTGGACGGGGCGGAGGAGATCGTTGACGGTCTTGACGGGGTTGAAGGTGGTGGCGGGAACCTCAACGAAGAGGGTGTTCCAGTCGCTCATGGCACCGTTCCAGAGGCCGGGGAGCTCAAGCGCTTTGAGTGAATGGCCGTGGAGCGATTTCGACGAGATGAAACCTGTGGCGGGGTCAACATGCTTGCGCAGGTCGAACTTGTTGCCTTCGGCATCGTAGAGCGAGCAGACGAGGTCAACGGGGTTGAAGTGTGTGGCATGCTTCATCATGTCGACGTACTCGCTGTTGTTCATGTCAATCTGAGTGCTTTCGAGAATCTGGGGCGAGGTGGAGCCGTCGGCATCGTAGGTGATGTAAGGACCGCCACCGGGTTCGCCGGTGTTACGAACCACGCCGCAAACTCTTACGGGACGCATGAATTTCTTCTTGATGTAGAGAGCGAGCTCCGAGTCATCCATCAGCTTCATGTGGTCGTGACGGATATTGAGCGTGTCGTGCATGAAGGCAATCATTTCGCGCAGGTCGTCGATGGTATATTTACCTGAGTCGAGTTTGGCGAGGTAGGCGTTTATCTTGTCGCGTGTGGCAAGGAGCAGACCGCCGAGCACTTTCTTGTAGCGCACGGTATCATCGCGCTGTGAGTCGGGCACCACGTTGTCAATGTTCTTGATGAACACAACGGGAGAAGTCAGCTCGTTGAGATTTTCAATCAGCGCACCGTGGCCGCCGGGACGGAACACCAGTTTGCCGTTCTCGCGGAAGGGTGTGTTGTCGGGGTTGGCAGCGATGGTATCGGTCGACGATTTCTGCTCGGAGAGTGTGATGAAGTAACGCACACCGAGACGTTTTTCGAGACCGGGGAGCACGCGGTCGAGTTTCTCCAGGAATTTATCGCGATGGTCGGGCGATACGGTAAACTGCACCTCCACTACCCCGTCGGCTGTAGCTACGGTCTGAGCGGCTTCCACGAGCTGCTCTTCGAGAGGAGTGCGGGCACCCTCATTGTAGTTGTGAAATTCGAGGAGTGCCTTGGGCAGGTTGCCGTAGTTGAGACCGGGCGATTTCACGATGGCTGCGATTACATCTTTCTCGCGGTTGGCTGCGATAAGTTCTTTGGCGGTGAGGCCGTGGATTTCCTTAAGCTCCTTGTCGAGCGACTTGGCAAAGGCAAACTTGTCGATGTTGGCAATCACCTGCTCCACGTCGCTGCCTGCTGCGGGCTTCTCGTCGTCAGAATCAACGAAAGCGAAGAGAGCCTTGAACATACGAGATGCAGCTCCCGACGCGGGCACGAGCTTCATGGCTTTGCCACCGTCGGCTATGTAGCTGTCCCAACGCTCCACCGATTCTTTCACGGCTTTGTCGTCGAGCACGAGAACACCATTGCCGGGGGTAGCGGCCCCGCGGAGCTTGAGGAATGGGAAACCGGTGACGAATTTGTTGAGCTGCGCTTTTACTGCCTCAACTGTCATACCTTTAGCTTCCAATTGTTTAATGTCAGAGTTTGTTAACATATCAGTATCCTGTTAATTAGTTTGTCAATTCATTGTCGGCGGCAATCATTTCATTCGTTTCAGCAGGTTGTAGGACTGCGTGATGCCCAGCTGTCCCGCACGCGAAAGGTCGGCCGTGCCGGCTTTCTGATTGCCTGATTTATATTGCACGAAACCTCGGTTGTAGTAGGCTTCGCCGAAATCTTCCTTAAGTTCAATTGCTTTGGTGAACTCCTTGAGCGCCGACTCCATGTCGCCGAGTTCGGCGTAGAGGATGCCCTTGTTGTAGTGGGGGAAGGGGGAACGCGGGGAGTATTCGCTCACCTTGTCGTAGTCATCGAAGATGTTGCGCATGCGGGCAATGCGGCCCTGATAGGTTGCGGCCAGATCATCCTCGCCGGCCGCGAGCTGCAGCATGCGTGTCATGGCATTGGCCCTCGCGAAGTAGGCCAGCGTGAAGTCGGGAGCAAGCTCTATGGCGCGCGTCATGTCCTCGACGGCAGCCTCGTAGTTGCGCAGTATCATGTGGTCCATGCCGCGGCCGAAGTAGTCGACGGCGCGGGGCTGATGCGTAGCGAGATAGGAATTGTAGTAGTCGATGGAGTCGAAGTGGCGCTGCACTATGTCGGGGTCGTCGAGCGAGGGCTCGTTGTTGACTATCTGCACGAGCATACGCAGCGTGCGGGTGGAGTTGATGCTCTCAATCTCCGGCATGAAGTAAGTAGTGGGCGCAAGTTCGGTGGGCGATGAGTAGAATGAGAGGATAAACGGAGCCTGCATACTGAGGTTCACGTTGTAGTCCTGCACCTTTCCACGTATGCTCTTGTTGTTGTACTCGCCCTCGGTCTCAAGCTCGTTGTCGGCGGTGAGGAGCAGGGAGAAACGGTTGGCGAAGATGCGGGCGCTCTCTTCGGGCGACTGCGGTTCGGCGTCAGCCTGCTTACCGTCGGCACGTCCGCCGCCCTGTGATGATGCTCCGGAGGCGGCATCCTTTCCGCCGGAGGGATTCGTTCCCGCGGCGTAGTCGGCACGCTCCTTTTTCGAGAGTGCCATAGCCTTGTCGTAGTCGCGCATGGCATTGGTGCGGTTGCCCATCTCGTCGTATATCTCGAAGCGGAAAAACATCGGGGCTGACATTTCGGGGAACGCCTCTATCACCCTGTTGATGTCGGCTATCGCCTTGTCATACTGGCGGGTGGTGCGGTAAAGCATCGCGCGGTTATAGAGCGAGCGCACGTCGTCAGGGTCGATGCGCAACACTGTCGAGAAGTCGGCAATGGCGCGGTCATTATCGGCCACCTCGGTGCGAAGCAGAGCGCGGTTGAAGTAGGCCGTAGGGTCGGTGGGGTCGAGAGTGATGGCGTAGTCGTAGTCAGCCATCGCGCCGAAATAGTCGTCGAGATTATAGCGGAGGAAAGCACGGTTGACGTAGAGGCCTGCCATCTGCGGGAGTAGTTTTATGGCGGCGTCGGTATCGTCGAGCGCGGTCTTGAAGTCGCGTGAGCGGCCTATTGCTATGCCGGCGCGGAGTATGTAGGCGTTGGGCAGATTCTTGTTGAGTTCGAGGGCCTTGTCGAGGTCGGCGAGAGCGGCTGTGGTGTCGGCCAGCGAGAGTTCCACCTTGGCACGGCCGAGGTAGGCGTTGTCGTAGGAGGGTGAGGTCTCGATAATATGATTGAATGTGGCGAGCGCATCCTCGGTGTTGCCGGCGGCATCCTGAGCGAGAGCGCGGTTGAAGAGCAGGTTGCGGTTGTCCTTCAGCAGATTGAGGGCCAGGTCATAGTCCTCGACAGCACCGTTGTAGTTACCGAGATTCTGTCGCGCAACGCCTCTCACTTCGTAGCTGTCGGTGATGAACGGGTTGAGTTCGATGGCACGCGTGGCGTCGGCTTCCGCTCCGGTGTAGTCGTCGAGGTTGAGCAACGCGATGGCGCGGTAGAGATAGGCTCGCTCGGTGCGCGGCTTCGCTTCTATCACTCGGTTGAAACATTGTATGGCCAGCTCGTAATCACCGAAATACATCATGTTCTGGCCTATGCGCATCACCTGCGTGGTATTGATTTGGGCCGATACCCCGAATGGCAGCACCACTGCAACCGACAGGATTAAGGAAAATATTATATGGAGCGGATTACGCATCAAAATCTCTTTTTTGTTTGAATAATCAAGACGTTGAGTTTCTGCTTTTCGCTGCTTCTACTTTTCAGTTGACGCTTTTTACAATCAAAATCAACTCTCAACATCTATTTACAAAATTAACAATAATTTCCGACTTGCACCCCCGCCCCTTGCTAAAAAATCATAACGTAATAATAAAAACTTTTACGCCCTGAGATAAAGTTTTAATTGCCCGACATGAAAGTTAAAAAATATTTATTACCTTTGTGTTAGACTGCGGGCAGTGACTGCCGCGGCCTGCACTTGACAGCGGGCAGTGACTGCCCGGGATTAACATTTATAAGAACCGAGATGACTTTTGAAGAAGATATAAAAAATGCCGTAGAAACGCTCAAGCGCGGAGGTGTAATCCTCTACCCTACTGATACAGTGTGGGGTATAGGTTGCGACGCTTCCAACGCCAAGGCCGTGAAACGCGTGTATGAAATAAAACGCCGCGCCGACTCCAAGGCGCTGATTGTGCTTGTAGGCAACCGCAATGACCTCTACCGCTACGTCGACGAAGTGCCCGACGTGGCGATGGAACTTATCGACGTCAGCGTGCGCCCCACGACGGTGATATATGACCGCGCCATCAACATGGCCGACAATGTGATAGCCGAGGATGGCAGTGTGGCTATACGCGTCACCTCCGACCGTTACTGCCAGCAGCTGTGCCGCGCTCTGCGCCGCCCGCTGGTATCAACATCGGCCAACATCAGCGGCACTCCCGCCCCGGCCCTGTTCCGTGAAATTGCGCCGGAGATAATCAACGCCGTGGACTATGTGGCCGAGCATCGCCGCAACGACAACGAGCGTTCCGAGCCATCCATCATCATCAAAATTTCAGCCGACTCAACATTTAAAATCATACGTAAGTGACCGTAGAGACGCGACAACATATAAAATGTGTGTTAGCCGACTGGTTGTCAGCGGTTTTGGCAATTGTGCTGTTCAACGTGTGTCGCTACGAATGGTTTGTCGACGACATAGGCACAGAGTCTCTGTATCAGTTTCTTACGAGCCGGACGGTGGTGACGGGCGAACTGTTGTTCCCGCTGTTTATACTCCTAATCTACTACCTGTCAGGCGCTTACTACAAAGTAACGAAGCGGTCGAGGCTCGATGAACTCATCAACACATTCATTACCAACGCAATAGTATCGGTAGCAATATACTTCACCATCCTCGTTGACGACATCGTGGAGGACAAAGCCACCATATACGAGATGGTCGGAAGCCTGTGGCTGCTGCTAACCGTGCTGGTCGGAGGCGAACGTATGTTCCTGTCAACAAGGCTAATACATAAGGTACGCGACGGACGTCTCGGCTACAACACACTGATAGTTGGAGTAACGCAGGCCGCCGTAGGGATGGTGGATAAAATAAGCAATTCGGCTCATGCTCACGGATTTAACATCATAGGCTACGTCAACCCCAACCCGGAGCCGCCCGTTTCCGACGACCTCAAGCTGCCCGTCTACCCTATCGACGACATAGAGCAGGTAATCAAGGAGCACAACGTGGTCAACCTCATCGTTATGCCCCACCGCGACGGCATGCACGCCACCGTGCGCCTCATCAATCGCCTCTTCCCGCTGGGCATCTCGATGTTCATATCGCCCGTGCTGATGCGTGTTATATCAGGCAAGTCGAGCTTCGGCAACGTCAAGGGCGAACCGCTCATCGACGTGTCGCAACCCGACATATCGCCGTCGACGGCATCGTGCAAGCGCGCTGCCGACATCGTCTGCTCCGCAATGGCGCTCGTGGTGCTCTCCCCGCTGCTGCTCGCCATCGGTCTTGCCGTCAAAATCAAGTCGCCGAAAGGGAGCGTGCTCTACTTCCAGGACCGCGTGGGCTACCGTAAAAAGCATTTCAGGATAATCAAGTTCCGCACCATGCACGCCGACGCCGAGGAGGCAGGTCCGGCACTGTCGTCGCCCGACGACCCGCGTATCACCCCCATAGGCCGTTTCCTGCGCAAATACCGCCTCGACGAACTGCCGCAGTTCTGGAACGTGCTGAAAGGCGAGATGTCAATCGTGGGCCCGCGTCCAGAGCGCGAATACTACATAAAGCGCATCGTGCAGGAGGTGCCCTACTACTCGCTGATACACAACGTGCGTCCCGGCATAACATCCTGGGGCATGGTGAAATACGGCTACGCCACCACGGTTGAGGAGATGGTGGAGCGCCTGCAATACGACCTCGTCTACATCGAAAACATATCATTCGGCGTGGACCTGAAGATAATATTATACACCGTCAGAACGGTGCTGACAGGCCGAGGTATATAACCCCCGCCCGCCGCCGACTGACGATAAAACATATTACACCACAACTTAAAATAGCTACAGAGGTGGATAATAAAAAGGTAAAAAAGACGCCGCAATGGCTGCTCAGCTTCCTGATATGGCGCGAACGGCATATCAAGGAAAAGACATTCGTAATTCTGCTTGCATTTATCGTGGGGCTCGCCTGCGGTTTTGCCGCACTGCTGCTCAAGTGGCTGATTCATTTTATCAGCGGGCAGCTCACCGCCCATGCCAGCATCAATGAGGGCAACTACATATATCTCATATATCCTGTAATAGGTATCGTGCTTGCGGGATTGTTCGTGAGATACGTCGTGCGCGACAACATATCGCACGGCGTCACCCGCGTGCTCTACGCCATATCGCAGAACAAGAGCCGCCTGAAGCCCCACAACATGTACTCTTCGATTTTCGCCAGTTCCATCACCATAGGTTTCGGTGGTTCGGTGGGTGCCGAGGGTCCTATCGTGTACACGGGCGCTGCCGTCGGCTCCAACCTGGGCCAGTTGTTCCGCATGTCGCCGCGAGTGCTCATGATACTCGTGGGCTGCGGTGCGGCGGCAGGTATCGCCGGTATCTTCAAGGCGCCGATTGCGGGACTGCTGTTCACACTTGAAGTGCTGATGCTCGACCTCACGGCCGTGTCGGTGATGCCGCTGCTTATAGCATCGATTACGGGCGCAACGGTGGCCTACGTGTTCACCGGCTACAACGTGGAGTTTGACTTCACCCAGAGCGAGGAGTTCCTCACCCGCCGCATACCCTACGTGATTGCGCTCGGAGTGTTCTGCGGCATCGTGTCGCTCTACTTCACCAAGGTGATGAACATGATGGAAAACTTCTTCCGCAAGCAGCTCGGCACGCCGCTGAAACGCACCATCGTGGGCGGTGCCATTCTCGCCGTGCTCGTGTTCCTCTTCCCGCCGCTATACGGTGAGGGCTACGGCGCCATCAACGGATTGCTCGACGGCGACACTTCGTCGATAGTCAACGGCTCAATATTCTACTCCGACGGTCACAACACGTGGTTTATCCTCGCCTTTATCGGCATGATTATCTTGTTCAAGGCTTTTGCCACGTCGGCCACCAACGGCGGCGGCGGTGTCGGCGGTACGTTCGCGCCCTCGCTCTACGTAGGCTGCATGACCGGATTTTTCTTCTCGTTTCTCTTCGACCATCTCGGTCTCGGCCTCGACCTGTCCACCAAGAATTTCGCGCTGATGGGTATGGCCGGAGTGATGGCCGGAGTAATGCACGCGCCGCTGATGGCTATCTTCCTCACGGCCGAGATGACCGGCGGCTATACCCTGTTCCTGCCACTCCTTATCGTCTCGACCATATCCTACGTAACCATAAAGTTCTTCGAGCCTTACAGCATCTACACCATGCGACTGGCACAGCGCGGCGAGCTTATCACCCACCACAAGGACAAGGCCGTGCTCACGCTGCTCAAGATGGACTCGGTAATCGAGACCGACTTCCTCTCCGTGAAGCCCGAGATGAGCCTCAAGGAGATGGTCGACGTCATCAGCCGCTCCCACCGCAACCTCTTTCCCGTGGTCGATGACAACAACATGCTGCTCGGCGTGGTGCTTCTCGACGATATACGCAACATCATGTTCCGCCCCGACCTCTACCGCCGCATGTACGTGAGCCGCTTCATGTCGATGGCCCCGGCGAGAATCGAGGTGGGCCAGACGATGGACAAGGTGATGAAAACGTTTGACGACACGGGGGCGTGGAATCTCCCCGTAGTGGAGAACGGCAAGTATGTGGGCTTCGTGTCCAAGTCCAAGATTTTCAACTCCTACCGGCGCGTGCTGCGTCACTACTCCGAGGATTGACGGCTTCCGTCAATCCTACCGCCTGCAATCTCCCCCGCGCAGGTTATCTGCTCCGCATCCAATCAGAAATATACCCCATAGCTGCAGCGACGACTGAACCCGGCCGTCGCTGCAGTGTTATATTATCAAAGCACACACTATGGATAAGATAACTGAAATCAGGAGATTGTGGCGCGAACGCTTCAACGACTCGCGCAACTGGATGACCAACGTATTTCCGCGCATATACCGCGACGAGGAGGCGATAGTGCTCCCCGCCGACGGCGGTAACTCTCTCGCCAGCATGATGTTGCTGCGCCGCTACACTATGCGTTACCGCGGCACGGATATACCCGTGGGCTATATCTACGGCGCCGCCACCTCGCGCGAACTGCAAGGCAAGGGATACATGTCGCGGCTGATGCCGATGGCCCTGCGCGAAGCCTACACGCGCGGCGACCTAGCCGTGGCTCTTCAGCCTGCACGCCGCCGCCTTTACGGATTCTACGAACAGTTTGGCTTCTCCACCACTTTCTATATACGCGAGCAGCGCTACACGGCAAAGCATCGTTTCGCCCACAACGAGTCACGATATATCACCGAATATTCGGGCCACGATGCCGCCGAACTGACCGCGGCGTTCTCGCGGCTGACAGCAGGACGAGAGAGTACAATCCTCCACTCGGAGGAGGATTTCAAAACCATTATGATTGATTGCGAGCTCGACGAAGGGTGCATCGTGACCGTGCGCTCCGTCGACAGGGGCGATATCGTGGGACTGGCCTACGGAGTGGCTTCGGCCGACTCGATAGCGGTGCGCGAGATTGCGGCGCTCGATGAGGATGCCGAAGCGGCGTTGCTCGACGCTCTATCAGCACGTTATCCCGGCAGAATGACCGTAGTGGAGGCTTACCCCGGCGAAACAAACGCCATAAAGATTTTCTCGCGCGGCATGGCACGCATCGTCAACGTCAAGGCATTCCTCGAACTGCTCGCCGCCCTGTCGCCCAATCTGCGGCAACGTATCCGCGTCAGCGACCCGCTGATTGTGGAAAACAATGCAATATTCGCTGTCAGGGACGGCAAAGTGACAGCCACCCCCTACTCCCGCGAAGAACGCGTTGACCTCGAAGTGACAATCCCCACCCTGACCTCCATCCTCTTCAGCGCCTCCAACGTAGGCGAAATCTTCTCCCTCCCCACAGCCCGCCCCTTCATGTCAATGATGCTCTCGTAACTCCCAATCCGCTGCCACCGCAACGGACCTGTCATACCTTCGTATATAAAAGCGGGGCGGCAATTACCTGCCGCCCCGCATAAGTTGGTGTTATTGTAATGGATTAGAGTCCACTACATTATTAGAATGAATATATGAGTGATAGTTTCAACGACACATTTGAGAGTTTTGACGATGAAAGGTAATCAGTCAGTGATTTCAGCTGTGAACCATCTTTTACCGTGTAGGTAAGGGGTGCAGTCTCCGCTGTGAAAGTTTTCCCGACTTCGGTCTGCTCTTTATAGAGATTGGAAAGCCCGGCATCATAAAGCAGGCTGACATCAGCCGACAACGGGCCGTAGATATTAAACTTCACACCGGCGCCAACAAGCAGCGAGGCTGTCATTGCCGACACCTCGGGTTCAGCGATGTTGTCGCCATTCAGTTCACGCGTTCCGAAATCGTTCATGTAATCGGCATCAATCATAAGGTTGTCATACTGCGGATAAACGCCGTAGCAATACGCATTACCGCTGACATCAGACAGTTTAGAGGATGTTTTGAATCCGAGTTTCAGTCCTAAGTCAGCATGAATGCTCAACCATGATACACATTTATAGTTATAGCTTGCGTAGACAGGCAGAATAAATCGCGATACGGTAGCTTTCTGACGGACATCGCTCAGTTCGGTGTGACGCAGATAGCTCTCACCGTCCATATCGGCAGTCGATGACGCTGCATAGCTGTAGTTAAGTTGGGGCACGCTGAGTTTTGCGGAAACGGAGTTTAATCCGAGTCCGATATTAGCAGAGAGGCTGTGGCGTCCGGCCTGCCAGAAACGCCAACCGAAGTCAATACCGAAGTCTGACGTGCTTGACGAGGCATCCAACGCACTCAACGCTGATTCCACACTCATAGCATCCCCCATACCTATATTGGCATAGGCCTTGACTGAATACTTGCCTTCACCGGTCGTTTGAGCCATGCCGCATATCGGCGCAAGCATCGCGACAGCTGTATATATTACTTTTCCTAAAGTTTTCATTTTATTAACTGTTTAATATTATTTTATAACGACTTTCTTTGAGCTTGAATCGGGGCCTGACTTAACGGTTACAACGTAAATACCTGAAGCGAGCGAGCTGCGGTCAATCTCCTCGTTGACCATCACACCGGCCTCGAATGCCTGCGAGCGCACCAACATACCGTTGAGCGTGTAGATATTAAGCGTCGATGCCTCATCGCTCTCGATATTTATTGTCACTCCCTTGGCGGTTGCCTTAATCCAATTGTCGGGATTAACGGCATCGCTGCGCGAAGAACGAGAATCATAAATTAGCTGTGTGCCGTCAAAGCCTGCGTCGACTCTACCATCGAGATGCTTGCGGTCACTGTTGACAGTTTCGCCATTTTCCACCTTATAAGCAAACACCCAGAAATCATTATTCGAGTCATTATATATCTGAGCCGATGTGTGGCAATATCTGAGAGAAGCATTGGCTATCACATTATCGCGGCCGGCATAGTCGGTGTAACCGTACACAAATTCATAACCTTCTTCCGCCAACACCTCGTTGCTGAGATTCATCATAACGACAAAAGTGCATGAGCTGCCATCACCCTTTCGCTCCAACTTACGCGGAGTCTCCGGACGAGCGACTTCGGGTTTGACGGTCACTTCACAGGTGGCTTTCAATCCATTTGCTGTCGTTGCTGTAATAGTGGCTTTGCCTGCTGTCAGACCGGTTACAACGCCATTAGTGACCGATGCTACTTTCTCATTTGACGAAGTCCACACCACCGATTTGTCCATGGCATTTTCAGGTTCTACTGTTGCAGTGAGTGTCACTGTCTCTCCAATGTTGATTGTGGCCGACGATTTATCAAGTTTGATGTCAGACACTTCAATCTGCTTGATAGGATTTATATTTTTGAAACCTCTCCAATATTTAGCCTCTTTATATAGTCCGATACTCTCGGCAGGCACACGCAACTCACTCTTCGGAGTATCTTCAAATGGATCATCCGTACCTGATGCCGTCGGAACACCCGATTCAACGCAGGTAGGAGGAACTTTAGCGTTGCACTCTACTAAAGTCAACTTTTCGCACCAGCCAAATGCCCACCATCCTATTTCTTCCAATGATGCAGGCAGGTATAAGGATTCAATTTGACTACAATTAGAAAAGGCCGCGAATCCAATTGAAGTGACAGATGAGCCAATTACAACAGAACCGGAAATGCCGCTACAATCTTGAAAGGCATCGAGTCCAATAGTTGTAACCGAGTTAGGTATTATCAGTGAGCCGGTAAAGCCACTACAATCTTCAAAAGCGTGCTCCCCGATTGAAGTTACAGAATCCGGTATTCTTATTGAGCCGGTTAAGCCACTACATCCTGCGAATGTATAATTTTCAATAGTTGTCAGTGTGTTAGGAATAGTCAGAGAACCATTCAAGCCACTACATTTATAAAATGCACTAACTCCAATCGATGTCACTGAATTGGGTATTGTCAGTGAACCGGTAAAGCCACTACAATAGTAAAAAGCCAATCTACCTATCGATGTTACCGAACCGGGTATTATAAGAGAGCCGGTTAAACCGGAACAAAACCTAAATGCATAATCTCCAATTGTTTGCACTGAATTACCTATTGTCAGCGAACCGTTAAAGCCTCTACAATCTTTAAAAGCATTATCTCCAATCGTTGTCACTGAATTGGGTATTGTCAGTGAACCGGTAAAACCACTACACTGCTCAAAGGCACTCTTTCCAATAGTTTTCACCGAATTACCTATCGTCAGTGAACCTGATATATCACTACCCGAAAAAGCGTATGACCTGATTGATGTAACAGGGTATTCTTTCCCATAAAACTCAACCGATTCGGGAATCGTTAAATCAACAATCTGGGTTGCGTTGGAAATCGGGCCATAAAGTTCGGCCTCACCACTGTCAGTATCAACGGTGTATTTGAGTTGGTCGACCGAAACCGTGACGGTATAAGCTTTTGCTGCTGTCGGTAATGTCAACAACAGTCCGAAGCTTAATAGTAGTTTTGTTAATTTTCTCATTGGATTTTTATGAATTAATGATTAATTGGTTTAATCGCTATAGTTAGGTAGTTTATGGATTGAGGTAATGTTTTTCATCCTTATCTATTAGTATCCATTCGCGTGATGCGGTCATGACTTTTGCATATCCATCTTTAAACGGACATGCGCGCAGATATATAGGCTTGATTACCCAGTGTCCTTCTCTATTTATGTACCCGCATTTGCCACGTTTATTTACATCACATGGTTCACTTGCCACATACACGTCCTCGGAAAAGGAACTCCATACAATATTGCCAATTATCGCAGTGCTTACTACGACTCCCTTTTCATCTATAACTTTCCAAAGACAATTATCTTCAACGAATGCAAGTCCGTCAACAAAGGGCATTGCATTGTCATACTGCGGCTCTATGACTACTTTGCCACTATCGTCGGCATAGCCATAAACGTACTGGCCATGTTCGCCGATTTCCTGTATTATTTTCACAATCCTATTCTTCCGTTTTTATTCGGCCTGCCGGCACCAGGAGGCGTACATATACAAAAGAAGCGTGGTGCCAAACTCTTTGCCCGTTCCACGTCTTGAGGCCTTAGCATTGCCTTGCATAATAGAACAAGCAAAGTAGTAGACCCACGCTATATGTATATATACTGTGGGCATGTCCCCATCATCACTGAGGGGACATGCCGTGGTATGCTTATACATACAACAGTGTCACTACTTTTGCTCCATTCCGACGACGCTGTGAGAAGTTGCTAAGTTCCAAGACATCAGAATAGTAGCGCGATAGTAACGCTTTATATTTTAGTCATCGGTTGACTCCGGGAGCGGAATCAACCGATGATGTCGCAAATTTACAACTATTTTTGATTGTTGCAAAATATGTTGTGAATTTTGTGAGCTGATTTACAGTGGCATTCGCGATGGGCGTTTTAGTTTTTGGGGGCTGCAGATGTCGCGAAAAGCCGCAATCCATCCCGGTTTGAGGGGGATCGTGGGGAATCGTGGTGGGGCCGTCCTCGGCCGCACTTTGTGTGGGGGGATTATCGTATGGTTTGGGTATTGTGGGGTGCGGGGATTGTTGCGGGAGTGCGGCCGAGGACGGCCCCACCACGGCGGGGTGAGCGCGGGTCGGGAGACCCCCAATGCGGTTAAGCTAAGGATTCAACGCCTTATTTACATATATTTAACGGCACAAAAAAAGAAAAACCATAGTCAAAATGGTATATATAATTGGAACTAAAACCTTTTTGACTATG